>JBJPGE010000019.1:0-22992 GCA_048595465.1 Methylophagaceae bacterium
GATATGTTGTCGCTGGTAATTTTGGGAATGCATCAGAAATTTGCTGGCGTAATGTAAGATTCATTTTTATATCAAGCCGATCTGAAGCGCGTAAAGCGCACAATAAATATCGCTACAAATGGTAATATCAATCCAATACTAATCGAAATAATAATTAAGGTACCAAGATCGCTATAATCTGCCGGTGTTTCAATAACGCCGGTAGCTTGGTCTTTCACTTCTCGGGTGACGGTGAACATTTGATTAAGATATTTTGTACCTAGTTGCGATAAGGATAAGGCTAGATTGGTAAAAGAAGCCATTACTGCAAAGAAGGTAGCTTTTAGATTGGCTGGGGCTGAATTTGCAATCCATGCCAACATTGGGATCATGGCAATTTGGCCTAAAGGTGATTCAACTGCCGTATCGATTAATGCAATAAAGCGGGCATCGACTACGCCACCTGTTGCCGCGGCTGTCCATTCATGTAAACCATAAAACATGCCAAGGAAGGGCAGCGCTAAAAACGTGGTAACTATGGTGAGCATGCCGACAATATAGGCAATGGAGTGGCCCGCCATAAAGCGTCTGAATATAAACATACCGGTTAATGTTAATACGCTACCGACAAGTGATAGCACCGAGAAAAATTGTTGGTCAAACTCAAGTTGATCAATCATCCACCATGACATGCCGGGGCCGGGTGAAGGCAGAGCACGAAACACAAAAATAATAATTGCGGTGCCAATCAGTGTGGCGCGTGCTTCGGGTCTGAGTTCGCGAGTGAGTTTATAAATTAGAAAACTGATGATCGAAAAAGAGCCTGCAAAAATAATCTCTTGGCTGTATTTAAAATTACTCAGACCCATGCTGAGAGTGAAAACTACAAATACCAAACTGCCGCCTAAAATCCACCAGTTAGGATGTGTTTTTTCAATGGCGTCATGGCGCAGCGCGTGAATCTCAGTCATAGTCATGCCGCTAGTAAGTAGCTGCTTGGTTTCTTTGCGTTGAAGAATAGCGGCTAACGCGACCCCTAATACCGACACGATGGGAATAATGAGTGACATTTGATAAATGCCACGATAGGCGGTAATTTTTTCTAATTCAGATAAATCAGCAGCATCTCTAAAAACATACAGATTAACCAGCGCCACTAAAACGCTACCGCCGATAATGGCGACACGTCCTAATGTTTGCATAGTGATATGCATAAGCTTTAATTGGTCTTCAGGAATAGCCTTTCCGTTTTCATCAACATGAGGAACAGCGTCAACCGTCATACCATCGGCAACCACATCTTGAATCACATAGCCGATAGGGGCGAGTAAAGCGCTCCAAACAAACCATTGTTCGGCAGGCATTATGGCGGACATGGCCTCACGATCGGTCAACAACCCCACCATAATTAGTAAACTCATTGCGATTAGTGATGCGCCTAAAAAAACTAGCCAGCCTTTATATCGCCAAATCAGATCGACCAGATGACCAACAGGCATTTTTAATGCCCACGGAATAGTCGCCCAAAAACCTAATGCTGCTAAAAATTCAGCTGAAAGCCCAAGATATTCTTTAACAAAAAATGTACCGACAATGGCAGATAGACCTGAGATCCCCGCGGCCATATAAACCATAAGTGGTGGCATATACGATAGGCGCATCTCTTTACCGAGTGACAGAATATTTTGTTTAAACCAGTGTTGGAGTGATGGCATAAAAACTTTTTTTGCTAAGATTAAAATGTGAGTTTAGGGGAGCTTGAACTTGCTGTCTATAGATAGCGTCTTGATTTAATAATATCTCCCCCCCATGTAATTAATATGATTACAAAATAAAGGGGCATTATTATGCAAATAGATAAATTAACCAGTAAATTCCAAGAAGCTTTGGGTGCCGCTCAAAGCATGGCTGTGGGCAAAGATCATCAATTTATTGAACCAGCCCATTTAATGCTGGCTTTGTTGCAACAGCAGTCAGGTACAGTAAAACCGTTGTTGGCACAAAGTGGTGTAAATGTACTTGCTTATCAAGCTGAATTAGAGGCTCAATTAGAACGCTTGTCTCAGGTAGAAGGTGATAGCGGGGATATTCATGTATCACAAGACTTGAACCGTTTGCTAAATCAAACAGATAAGTTATCTCAGCAACGCAAAGATCAATATATTTCGAGTGAATTATTTGTACTGGCGGTGGTGGTAGATAAAAACCAGGCGGGTGATTTACTGCGTAAAAATGGTGGCAATAAATCTACACTTGAAGAAGTGGTCGACAAAATACGTGGAGGTGAAAAAGTGACTGATCCCAATGCTGAAGAACAACGACAAGCATTAGAAAAATACACAATTGATCTGACTGAGCGTGCTGAACAAGGTAAATTAGATCCTGTGATTGGTCGTGATGATGAAATTCGTCGTACTATTCAAGTCTTGCAACGCAGAACTAAAAATAACCCTGTATTAATTGGTGAGCCGGGTGTGGGTAAAACTGCAATTGCTGAAGGTTTGGCACAGCGGATCATTAATGGCGAAGTGCCTGAAGGTATGAAAAATAAACGGCTATTATCATTAGATATGGGCGCATTGATTGCCGGGGCCAAATTCCGTGGTGAGTTTGAAGAGCGCCTGAAAGCAGTGTTAAAAGACTTGTCGAAACAAGAAGGACAAATAATTCTTTTTATTGACGAGCTTCATACCATGGTGGGCGCAGGTAAGGCCGAAGGTGCGATGGATGCAGGTAACATGCTTAAGCCTGCGTTGGCACGGGGTGAGTTGCATTGTATTGGTGCGACAACATTAGATGAATATCGAAAATATATCGAAAAAGATGCCGCTTTAGAACGTCGTTTCCAAAAAGTGCAGGTCGGTGAACCTTCGGTTGAAGATACGATTGCGATTTTGCGTGGTTTAAGTGAGCGTTATGAAGTGCATCATGGTGTAGATATTACCGACCCTGCCATTGTGGCAGCCGCTACATTGTCGCATCGCTATATTACAGATCGCAAGTTGCCGGACAAAGCGATCGACTTGATAGATGAAGCGGGTAGTCGAATTCGGATGGAGATTGATTCTAAACCTGAGTCTTTAGATCGAATGGAGCGCCGTTTAATTCAATTAAAAATTGAACGCGTAGCACTGCAAAAAGAATCAGATGATGCGTCGAAAAAACGTTTAGAAATACTCGAAAAAGAGATGAAAAAACTGGCGCGTGAATATGCTGATTTAGAAGAGGTGTGGAAGTCAGAAAAAGCAGCATTGCATGGCAGTCAGCACATTAAAGAAGAGCTTGAAAAAGCACGGATGGATTTAGAGGTTGCTAACCGTAACGGTGATTTGGCTAAAATGTCGGAGTTACAATACGGTAAAATTCCAGAGCTAGAAAAAGAACTGGATATGGCAACGCAAGCTGAAATGCAAGATTTCACTTTGCTTAGAAATAAAGTGGGTGAAGAAGAAATTGCTGAAGTGGTTTCTAAGTGGACAGGAATTCCGGTGTCAAAAATGCTGGAAGGTGAACGAGACAAGCTGTTGAAAATGGATGAGGCTTTGCATGAGCGTGTTATAGGTCAAGATGAAGCCGTGACAGCGGTTGCGAATGCTATTCGTCGTTCACGTGCAGGATTATCTGATCCTAACCGTCCAAATGGTTCGTTCCTGTTCTTAGGTCCTACTGGTGTAGGTAAAACTGAATTGTGCAAATCATTGGCTACATTCTTATTTGATACGGAAGAAGCGATGGTTCGGATCGACATGTCTGAATTTATGGAAAAACATTCAGTGGCACGATTGGTTGGTGCACCTCCTGGTTATGTCGGTTATGAAGAAGGTGGTTATTTGACTGAAGCCGTTCGTCGTAAACCTTATTCGGTTATATTGCTTGATGAAGTCGAAAAAGCACATCCAGATGTATTCAATATTTTGTTGCAAGTATTGGATGATGGTCGGTTGACTGATGGCCAAGGCCGCACAGTAGATTTTCGAAATACCGTAATTGTAATGACATCAAATCTAGGGTCGAATGTGATCCAAGAAATGGCGGGTGAAGAGAACTATGAGCAAATGAAGTCAGCCGTGATGGAAATTGTAGGTCAGCATTTTAGACCTGAATTTATCAATCGAGTTGATGATGTAGTGGTATTCCACCCGTTACAACGTGAACAGATCCATGCCATTGCCAAGGTTCAATTGCAGCATTTGCATCAACGTTTAGCAGAGCGTGACATGAGTTTAGATGTGAGTGATGAGGCATTGGATCTTATTGCGGAGGCTGGGTTTGATCCTGTTTATGGTGCGAGACCACTGAAACGGGTTATTCAACAGCAGTTGGAAAATACTTTGGCTCAAGATTTGTTATCAGGCCGGTTTAAAGCGGGTGATACGATAACTGTCGCTGTTGAAGGTGATCGTTTAGTATTTAGTTAATAAATCTTGGGTGACTTAGTAGTAAGTCACCCAAGTTATACCTTGTCTTCTCAGTTAGCTTTCGCAATGTAGCATTTATTTGGACGTGATTTTAAGCCTCTAAATTGTATTGGCACTTTACAATTATTAACGCGCTGATCGTCAGACCATTTCTTACCTAATCGTTGTTTTGCTGTTTTTGCCATGAGTGATGTATTTTGGTATCTGTTATTAACAGCATCCTGAACATCCTCAGTTGGTGACGTGTCACTCCAGCTCGCACCACTTATCATTTGTGTAGATAAAGCTGCAGTTATGATGACTATTTTTGTAAGTGTCATGATTTTTCTCCTATGATGGTTGGTTATTAGATATGGAGGGTGTAGTATTCAAGGAATGTGCAGCTTCCCAAGCTATGATGGCTTGTTTACGCTCACATCCCCATCGGTAGCCACTGATTATTCCTGTTTTTCTGATGACGCGATGACAGGGAATTAAGTAAGCGATAGGGTTTTTAGATATCGCCGTTGCAACGGCTCGATTAGCCGTAGGTTTGGATATTGAATGGGAAATTTGTTGATAGGAGAATGCCATTCCAGAAGGTATTTTAAGTAATGATTCCCACACTTTGATTTGGAAATTACTACCTTTAACTAATAGATGAAATTTCTCTTTAGATTCTGCCGTAGTGGTGAATATTTTTTGGCTTAATTTATCTATATATAACGGGTTATTTAAAATCGTTGCATTAGGCCATGCAGACTGTAGTGATTCAATGGAATCTTGGTATTGTTGTTTATCAATAAATGATAATTGGCAAATACCACGCTCAGTTGCGGCAATAAAAATTAAACCGAAAGGGCTATAGCTCATCCCATATTCGATAACCATGCAATGCCCGTTGCTTTTGAACTCACCTGGAGATACGCCCTCAAGTGTAATGAAGTGTTCATATAATCTACTTTGACTGGAGAGCCCCATTTCAATAGAAACATCAAGAACACTTGATTGTTCAAGTAACTGTTTTGCATGACTAACGGTTAAATACTGTAAAAAACGTTTCGGTGTAATGCCCGCCCATTCACGAAATAAACGCTGAAAATGAAAAGGACTTAAATAAACTGAAGCAGCAATCTCATCTAAGCTTGGCTGAGATGCTATATTTTCATTAATGAAATAAATTGCTTGTTCAACTTTTTCGTAATGAGAATTCAAGTTGTACTCCAGGAATTGATAACGTTTTATTTAAATTAACGTTATCTGTAAATCACACCAACCCGTTTCTTGCTATATTTAATATTGTTGTCTGTAGAACAAATAAAGCCCTCCAACTTCAGGGCTTTACTTGTTCATCAATATTTAATATCAAAAGGGCGTGAATAGCGTAAATACAATAAACAGGGCTCTTTATTACCGCATTTAAGGCCATGCGGAGGAGCATTACCTGGAAAGCTTATATATGCAGGCCCATCGAATTCTTTTTCTTCACCATCATGTGCAACTAATGTAAATGAGCCACTTAACCAGACGTAAAGCTCATCACTGGTATGAGTGTGACTCCTAACAACATATCCAGGTGGCAATTTGAGAACTGATTCGCTGTGATCTTTTCCTAGGTCTCCTCTTAATATGGCAATTTCTGCACCAGGTGCAAGCCCCTCAACCTCAAGTGGTGACCATGTAATTTTGTTTAGATCTATGATTGTTTGATCGCTACCAAAAGAGAGCGGTTTGATATTGGATGCATCACCTTCGTGAGCCCAGGTGTTATAACTAAAAGATGCCGTAGAAAGCAGCATAATTAATAATAGTGATTTAAATGTTTGTACCGTCATTATATTTACCCTATTTGTGATTATTTAACGAACAAATTGATACTGTTCAATTTTCAACAGTGCAAGGCATAGGCCAAAGTAAAAAATGCATAAATAACAGTGACATACTATGAGTTGCCATGATAATCACTACCAATATTGTTGAATTTTCACTATAATTTAACGAAATTAAGATGAGTATTATGATATTTCGTTAATTAGGGTTTTGAATAGGAGAGCTGTGTGGCCGAGTACATTAAAGAAAAGATAATTGGACGTAGCTCCGCAATTATTCAAATGGTAGAGCGGATAAAAGCGGTTGCAGAAACAAACGCTGCTGTATTAATTAGTGGAGAGTCAGGCGTAGGGAAAGAGCTGGTTGCTAATATGATCCATAGCGAAAGTAAGCGCTCAACTGGGCCGTTAGTAATTGTTAACTGTGCTTCTATTCCACATGAATTATTTGAAAGCGAATTCTTTGGTCATGTAAAAGGGGCTTTTACGGGTGCTGTAAAAGATCGAATCGGCCGATTTGAATTGGCAGATAAAGGTACTTTGTTTCTTGATGAAGTCGGAGAGATCCCGTTAGATCTGCAAGGGAAATTATTACGTGCAATACAGCAACAATCTTTCGAGCGGGTTGGAGATGAAAGAACACGCCAGGTTGATGTTAGGATTATTGCGGCAAGCAATAGAGTCTTAGAAGACGAAATTGATAGCCAGCGATTCCGAGAAGATTTATATTATCGTTTAAGCATCTTCCCTATCACTGTGCCGCCATTACATAAGCGTAAAGATGACATTCCGCAACTCGCAACTCATTTTTTTACACTTGCTTGCGAGGAATATAATAAAGAGTTTAATTCCCTCTCAGATGAGCAAATTGCGATGCTCATTGACTATGCATGGCCTGGTAACATTCGAGAGCTAAAAAGTGTGATTGAACGTGCTGTAATTTTATCTCAGGACACTTTTCGTCTGGATTTAGCCTTGCCAGAAGAGGCGCTTAAACAAGCTTCTACGTCTGTTATTAAAGCGGCTGAAAGCATACCGGAAACATTTCTAACGGATGCCGAATTTCGACAGCTCGAACGTAAGAATATTATTGCGGCACTGGAGTACGCCGACTGGAAAATATCTGGAAAGCAAGGTGCCGCAGAATTATTGGGCATGAAATCAACCACGCTGACTTCACGTATAAAAGCTTTTGGAATTGAAAGTCCCGCTAAAAACTCACTTTATTCAAGACTGGGAGGATTCGGTTCTATTTCTATTTTTGTTGATGAATTATTACCTAGATTACGTTCAGATTCAGAATTAGGACGGTTTTGGCAAAATAGAGGAATAGATAGCATACGATTAGAAAAACAATATCTTGTTGAATACTTGTGTGATATATCGGGTGGCCCTTATTATTATTCAGGCAGACATATGCGCAAAGCCCACGAAGGCCTCAATATTTCACAACATGATTGGGAAATATTTTTTGAACTTCTTTCTGCCGTGGCAGAGGGGCTTAGTGTTCAAGAAAAAGAGTTAGCCGAAATAAAAGGTCTATTTAATGATATAAAACTCATGATTGTTGATGTATAACTTCTGCCTTTTTACAAAGACAGAAATATTAGCGTCGAACAACTGCTTCAGCAGAGTTAGAACTAGGCGTAACGGGGTTTTCACGTAAAGCACGGATCCGTTCTTCTAGAGGCGGATGGGTCATCGTTAATTTTTTCAATCCAATCACACCAAGCAAACCACCATTAATTCCTAAAGCTTGCATCTGTGCAGGTAATTGAGCGGGGCGTTGCAATGATTGTAATTTCTCTAATGCTGCGACCATTTTATCTGTTCCTGCAAGTGAAGCACCACCGGCATCTGCACGGTATTCACGCCAGCGACTAAACCAGCGCACTATAATAGTCGCTAAAAATCCTAAGACCATTTGAGATATCATATAAGTAGCGCGGTAGCCCATACCTCGACCAAATCCATAACCACTATTGTTATAGCCACCGCCTCGTCGACGATCAACTAGTGATGATATGATTTGTGATAACACAATAACAAAAGTATTAACCACCCCCTGTATTAATGATAATGTCACCATATCACCGTTAGCAACATGACTAATTTCATGGCCTAAAACTGCTTCAGCTTCATCTTTTGTCATTGCCTCAAGTAAACCAGTACTGACTGCTACCAGAGAATTATTTTTATTCGCGCCTGTTGCAAATGCATTGGGTGCGGGCGAATCAAAAATAGCTACCTCTGGCATGCCAATTCCAGCTCTTTCTGCTTGTGACGTTACGATATCCACTAACCAGCGCTCAGTATCATTACTTGGATCAGTGATGACGCGGGCACCAGCCGATCGCTTTGCCATTGTTTTGGACATTAGTAATGAAATAAAAGAACCGGCAAATCCCATAACACCGGCCATAATCAGCATGGGTGTCCAATTCATTCCTGGCTGGTTAAGTCCGAAAACGGTGATTAATAAATTTAAAACGAATAAAACAGCTAAGTTTGTAGCGATAAATAATGCAGTTCTAGTGAACATATATTAACTCCTTGTCATATGATAATTTCAATTACAGCTATCTACATCTAGATAATCAAAATAGAGTATTGCCATTCTTTCATGCTGTTGAATTTAGTGCAAGCGAGTTGAGGTGGGTAATAATGAGGTATCTTATTGAATCTTCATAATAATATAATCTAGCCAACGATGAGGCAGAATACGTTTTAAGAATGCGAATAGATGTGTTGGGAAAGTGACGTAGTACCTGATCTTTGGTCGCTTACTTTCTAATGCATGGGTAAGTTTATTTACAACGGCCTCCGCGGGCAATGTAAAAGGTACTGCAGCTCCTTGCTTGGTCAAACGCTGTTCCATGGCAAGGTATATATCCTTATGAGCACTTTGATCGCGGTTGATATTTTGCTGATATTTCTTAAAAGAGTTTTTACGAAAGTCACTCAGGATTGGACCAGGCTCAATTAAGCTGATATGGATGTTCGAGCCATAAAGCTCTAACCTCAAGGTATCGACCAAACCTTCCAACGCAAATTTGCTTGCATTATAAGCGCCTCGAAAAGACATGGAAACAAGCCCGAGAACTGAACTATTGTATATAATCCGTCCATTACCTTGCTTTCGCATTTGAGCTATCACGAGATTACTTAATTCTTGAGTTCCGAAAAGGTTAGTTTCAAATTGCTGGCGGATAACATCACGTGTTAAATCTTCTACGGCACCTGGTTGACCATAAGCAGCATTATTAAATAATGCATCAATTTGGCCTTCAAAATGGTCAAGTGAGAAATTGAATGCTTGCTGAATTGAATGGCCATCATCAAGATCAAGAACAGTAGTAGCTATACCTAATTTTTGTAGAGGAAGAGCATCTTCAGCTTTTCGTGTAGTTGCAATAACGTTATAACCACGTTGATGCAATACTTTTGCAGCACAAAAGCCGATACCACTAGAACAGCCTGTAATTAATACATTTGAAGGGACATTGATTGAATTCTTAACTGTCTACTGTTTCCATCATTGATGCTAATGCGCGATCCATTAATTGTGTAGATTGATCAATTACAAGGATTTTCCCTTGCTGGAACCAGCTAGCTAATTCAGTGATAGCAATCTCAGCTGCTTTGGTACCCTGATAAGTAACGAATAAACAGCGACCTGTAAGATTGCTACGCCACGAGAATTTAATGCGTTGTGGTGGCTTACCGTCGTCATTCTCTACTTCTATCCATGTACCAACACTCAACTGTTTAGCTTTTTGCATTGCAAGATTGTCAGATATAACTTTTTTCTTCTCATCTAAAGAAGGCAGAGTTTCTAAGTCAGGTTTACTAGTTTCAACTAAAGATAATTTATCAATATCTTGTAATTCATCGTCAGCTATAGTTACTCCATTCATGCACTGAATGTGACACTGCTGTAAATCTTTAAATAAGGCTGTGATTTTATGTTGATTAAAAGAGGCACCACTTAATCCTTCACGAAGTGATTTCAACATGCCGGGAATAATTTCTAATAGCTTTTTACGATCATCTTCGTCAGGCTTGGGGCTAACACTCCAGAGTAGTTGTTGGATTAGCTCAATTGATATTCGCCACTCATCACTGTCTTTCCCTTTTTGTAATAAGCGTAATTTAAGCACATGTTTCCAACCATCTTCAATAAGTGATATTACAACTTTAGGAAGGTGTTCGTGTTGC
The DNA here is from genome assembly GCA_048595465.1 of Methylophagaceae bacterium. GTDB lineage: Bacteria > Pseudomonadota > Gammaproteobacteria > Nitrosococcales > Methylophagaceae. Next base: position 10,424 of record JBJPGE010000019.1, read on the forward strand.
GAGAGCTGTTGGTTAATGACATCATCAACCTCTTGTTGAGCAGCAATTAATTTTTCTTGGCCTTCATTTGCCTGCACCATTCGTTGTTCAGCAGCCTGACTACTCTTATTTAATTGGCTTATAAATTCATTAAATTGCGTATTTAGATCAAGAAATAGCTGAATATCAGTATCAAATTCAAGCAGAATTGTATCTACAATAGATTCAATTTTAGTTTGAAGCTTATCTTGTTGTGTGCTTTGTTGTTGACTCCACCCAGTCGATGATTTTGCTAGATTGTTTAAGAGTCGACGAGCAGGGTGACTTTTTTTACTGAAAACATCTTTATCGCTGAGAGCGATTTTTAGTAGCGGAATTTGTAAACGAGCAAGCACTGCACGAATAGGCGCCGGGATAGATTGATCATCTAAGATAAATTCAAACAATAAATCAATAAGATCCATTGCATCTTCATCGAGGCGACTAACGGTTTGTTGTACTTGAGTGCCATCTTGTTGAGTGACTAAAAGGCTGTCCATCAAAATCTGGCGAATATCAGGTAGATGAGCTGAACCATCGGTATCAAAAGAAACCTGGCTTGCTGGACGCTGTTGTAAACCTGAGAGAGCAGTTAATACTGTTGAATGTTCTGCTACAGGCGGCGCAGAGTGTCCACCGTAACTTGGTTGGCTACCTTGGGGTTTATTTAAAAATTGACGAAGCCCTTCAAAAAAGTGTGAAGGATCTGCTAAAGGTTGATCGTCAGCAATATCATTAAGGTCTATATCTGCCATTTCATTAATGGCATTTGATACGGTTTGGTTGGTATTTTCTGCTTTAGGCTTTTTCTTTTCTAAGTTAGGCAAAACACCTTGCTTAATCAAGTTTTCATTTAATTGGACACATAATTTTCCTAGCTCAGCAACAGCATGTTTTTCAAACTGTTTATAAGCCACTAACTTTATTTCAATATTTGATGAGAGTGGCGCAATCACATCTTTAATGTGACCTGCAACGCGTTCAGGGTTTAGAGGGTTATCATCAATATTTTTGATATTCAGAGCATTTGCAAAGCGCTGGTCTAAATTGCTCATGTCATGACCAAATAGGCTTTCACTTTTCATTGCAATGCGGTTTACGGCTATGTCTTCTTCTAGAGACTCATTATCAAGAATTGATAACTCTAAATTCGCTGAAGATGCAGAATCTTTATTTGAACTCCCACTTTTTGCTAATGTTGATGATGAGCAAAACGCATCAAAATCATCTAAAACAAGCTGCGTGAAGTCTTTTTTAAGCTTTTCTTGATTGATCCGGAATTGACGCATAGCGACAAAAAACTCTTCTTGATCCTGATTTGACTCTGCTTTATCAGCTAACTTAAAAAGAATATCATCTAAGTCATTTAAAAAAACGAAGCAATTAGGTAAAGAATTTGCAATAATTGGGCGACATGACTTTAGTGCTTTACTATTAAAGCTTGATTTTGTTGACGCCATTTCATTTTTTGTTCCAAAAGAAATAATATTATTAGTTGCCATATTTTGTTCCTCGTCTCCACCATAAGATTAGATTCTTTTTAGGTGAGACCTCCCTTGATAGTAAGGAATATACCATATTATAGGTATAAAAATGTGAAGGGCAGCTACTTATTGAAAGATATAAGTATAAAACGCTGAATTAGATTGAAATACAAGCATCGATGAGATATATAAAATAAACTAATGAGTATGACTAGAAACATTGCGCCAGATGATTATAAGAAATTTAAAAATTTCTTAGAAAAAGCCTGTGGTATTACTTTAGGAGAAGGCAAGCAATATTTAATAATCAGCAGATTGACCAAGCTGTTACGAGATGAAGGATTTTCTTCTGTTGCTGAATTATTAACGGCTATTGAACTGAATCAACCCCAATATTTACGAGACTTAGTCATTGATGCGATGACAACAAATGAAACGTCGTGGTTTCGAGATCGCAGTCCTTTTGAAGTGTTAGCAACAGATGTTTTTCCTTTGTGGGATAAAGAGAAAAAGCGCCAGTGTAAAATTTGGTCGGCGGCGTGTTCTTCTGGCCAAGAGCCTTACACAATAAGCATTGCATTGAGTGAATATAAGGCTACAATTGCAACAACAAACCTAAACTTGGCGAGCATTGTTGCTACAGATATTTCAGCCAGTATGCTACAAGAGGCCAAGCAAGCAGAATACGACGAAAGTATAGTCGGGCGAGGAATATCTTCGAAACGAAAACAGCAGTTCTTCAGGCAAAATAGTGGCCGGTGGATTGTGGCAGATGACATTAGACAGAGGGTTAGTTTTAAAGAGCAAAATTTACTATCAACCTACGATGCTTTAGGTAAGTTTGATATTATTTTTTGTCGTAATGTATTGATTTACTTTGCTTCAGACCGTAAAGCCGACATTCTTAACCGAATGGCTAAATCATTGAATCCAGGTGGTTTTCTATTTCTAGGGGCTTCTGAAACTGTGATGGGCTATTCTGATGCCTTTGAAATGAGACGCAGTGCTTCAGGCGTTTATTATCGCCTGAAAGACTAGCTTGGCGGCTCTAGCGAGTATTTTCATTTGATGTCTCTGCTATAAATGTCGGCGGTGGTTCGCACAAACCTAACCAGCTTCCAATGCGTTGTAATAAACGTTTGATTAAGCGCCACAGACGAGGCAATAACCAAATCATCAGCATGATGAAAATTATAAGGCCGATGAGGAAAAGAGTTGGATGATGTAATGCAGTCCATAAACCACCAATAACCAGTAAATCTTCGCTAATGGATGCAGTCCAGTTTGTCACGGGTTCAGGAGATGTATTGATCAATAAGCGCGTGCCTGCTTTTGTGGCATGACTACCTGAAGCCAATGTGCCACCCAGTAATGCTGAAGTGAGTGCAACTGCAGGGGTAACATCACCTGCGGCACTGGCCGCTAGCATTGCACCTGCGGGTATGCGGATGAACGTATGAATTGCATCCCAAGCTGAATCTAATCCGGGTATCTTGTCGGCAAAAAACTCAATACAGTACATTAGGCCCGCTGCTGTCATTACCATTGGATTTGACAGTATATTTAATTCGGCAGGCAGATCCATATTGCCTGTTGTTCCCATATAACCCAACATGAAAAGAGTGGCGTAAAGGTTAATGCCGCTCGCCCATGCCGCGCCCATACTTAAGGCAATAATACTGACCGCTTCCATGTGCTTTCTCCAATTTGTTATAGTGAACGTTTTGAAATACTAAAAGTGCATTATACGGATGATAAGTCTAACTGAATGTCTGTCGTATCTTGAGACCGTCTTAGAGCCAGGTAAGTTCCAGGATTACTGTCCTAATGGCTTACAGGTTGCGGGTAGAGAACATATTAAGACGCTTGTCACTGGAGTGACAGCAAGTCAGGAATTACTCGATGCTGCGCTTGATCTTGAGGCAGATACTATTCTCGTTCATCACGGCTATTTTTGGCGAGGAGAGGATCCACGAGTTATAGGTATAAAGCAGCGGAGATTAAAGCAATTATTACTACATGATATCAATCTAATTGCCTATCATTTACCGCTTGATGCTCATCCTGTAGTGGGGAATAATGCACAATTGGCCAAATTACTTGAGATTGAAGTTCAAGGTAGCATTCAGGGAACAGGCGATTCAAACATAGTGTTGTATGGATGTTTAAAATCGCCAGTAGCAGCAGTTGATTTTGCAGACAAGATTTCTCAAACCTTACAACGAAGTCCCTTATTAATTGAGGGGCATGAACGGCCAATTAAAAGTATTGGCTGGTGTAGCGGCGCTGCACAAGGATATATTGAACAAGCAGCAGAATTAGGTTTAGATGCATTTATAAGTGGTGAGATATCTGAACAAACAGTACACTTGGCGCGAGAGTTAGGTATTCACTATTTTGCAGCAGGCCATCATGCTACAGAGCGTTATGGTGTAAAGGCTTTAGGGGAGCACTTAGCAGAAAAGTTTGATGTGCAGCACCATTTTATTGATATTGATAATCCAGTGTAAAAAAACCAGTGAAGAGAGCAATGATCGACTTAATAGCTAAAATAAAACTATTTTTTTCAGTAAGTTTATGGCAGGAGCTACCCGCTAAATCAGGGTTGATATGGCGATGGATGATCAATATCTTACGTGTGAGTTACATCGTTATTCGCGAACTCGCCACCGGTGAGCTTAATCTACGGGCAATGAGTTTGGTGTTTACGACACTATTATCATTGGTTCCTCTGATTGCTGTAGCATTTTCAGTGTTAAAGGCTTTTGGTGTTCACAATAAAATTGAGCCTGTTTTACTTAGTGCTCTAGAGCCTTTGGGGCCGAAAGGACCTGAAATTACGGCTAACATTATTGGTTTTGTACACAATGTGGATGTAAAAGTGCTTGGTTCTTTAGGGGTGGCAATGCTGTTTTACACCATTATTGCCTTGATTCAAAAAATCGAAAATGCTTTTAATTTTGTTTGGCGAGTAAAAAAATCGAGGACATTAGCACGGCGCTTCACTGATTACCTGAGTGTGGTCATGATTGGCCCCGTTTTAGTATTTAGTGCCTTGGGTCTTGCCGCCACAGTAATGAGTCATGATGTCGTGCAGCACTTGCAGGCGATAGAGCCTTTTGGAACACTTATTTTGCAAGCAAGCAAGGTTGCGCCTTATATGATGATTATTCTGGCATTCACCTTTTTATATAAATTTATACCGAATACTCAAGTTCAAATTGGCCCAGCTTTAATTGGTGCTGTTGTAGCTGGCGTATTATGGGTAACGTTGGGTAAATTATTCGCTTCATTTGTAGCTTCATCGTCTAATTACACGGCTATTTATTCAAGCTTTGCTATTTTATTCTTTTTTATGCTTTGGTTATATTTAGCGTGGTTTATTTTGTTGACTGGATCTCAGGTCGCTTATTATTTACAACACCCAAAATTAGTACGCTTTGGTGGTCAAGATTATAGTTTGAGTCCTAGGTTGCGTGATAAGGAAGGGTTATGGTTAATGACCGTTATGGCGAAGCAGTTTTATTTGCAAAAACCTGCATTAAGTGTGCAAGAATTGGAGGTTCAAACAGAATTAGCTGGCGATTTGACACAAGATTTGCTTTCGATATTGGAGCAAGGAAAGTTAATTGTTGAGTTGGAAGGTGAGGTGCCTCGCTATCAGCCAGCACAAGATATAGCTAATATACAGGTGAAGACAATACTGAATACGCTACGTATCGCGGAAGAAGCCAAGATAACGGTGACAACGCGACAAGTGGGTGGAGCAGTTGAGCAACTATTACAAAAGCTTAATGATGCTCAAGAGAAAATGTTGGCAGATTTAGATTTACGTGAATTAGTCATGGAAGAATTAGCGAAATGAATGAACATGCCTTACATAATAAAAAAATTGTTTTAGGAGTGACAGGAAGTATTGCTGCTTATAAATCAGCTGATTTAGTGCGCCGTCTGAGTGAAAAAGGAGCGGATGTTCGTGTGGTTATGACAAAATCTGCATGTGAATTTATTACACCACTCACTCTGCAAACATTAAGCGGCCATCCAGTTGCGGTTGAGCTGTTAGATGCGGACGAAGAAGCGGCTATGGGCCATATCAAATTAGCACGCTGGGCTGATTGGATTCTGATTGCACCAGCAACAGCGGATACTATTGCTAGATTAGCAAGTGGGCGTGCAGATGATTTGCTTGCCGCTCTTTGCAGTGCTAGTGAGTCCCCACTAGCAATTGCACCTGCAATGAATAACAAAATGTGGCAGAATGAGGCAACGCAAAATAATATACGACACTTAAGGTCACAAAGTGCCCAGATTTTAGGGCCGGTCAGTGGCGATCAGGCATGTGGGGAACAAGGAGAGGGACGTTTATTAGAGCCTAATGACATTGTGGAAGCGCTAGCACGATTAGTTGTTCCAGCACGACTTCAAGGAAAACGCATTGTTATTACGGCAGGGCCAACTCATGAACCCATAGACCCTGTACGCTTTATAGGTAATAGAAGTTCGGGAAAAATGGGGTTTGCAGTGGCAGCGGCTGCGGCTGAAGCAGGAGCAGATGTTACCTTGATTTCAGGGCCGGTAAACTTACCAGCGCCGACAAGCGTTCATCGCATTGATGTGGAAACGGCACAGCAAATGCATGACAAGGTGATGGAGCATGTTCATAACTGTGATTTGTTCATTGCTTGTGCTGCGGTGGCTGATTTTCGACCACAACAGTTAGAACGTAATAAAATTAAAAAAACGGGGAAGGATCAATTGCAGTTAACGTTGACACCCACTTTGGATATTGTGTCAGCTGTTGCAAGTGGGGATAAGCCCCCTTTTGTTGTTGGATTTGCGGCGGAGACAGACTCTGTTGAGGTTTATGCAAAGGACAAACTGAAAAGAAAAAAATTAGATATGGTTGCAGCAAACCAAGTGGGTGAGGGTGTTGGGTTTGCAGTAGATGAAAATGAATTACAGGTATTTTGGGAGACAGGTTCTCGCACATTACCAATGGCACCCAAAAGCCAGTTAGCACGAGATTTAATGACACTTATTATTGAGCGATACAATGCAAAAGATACAACTTAAACTGCTTGACCCCAGATTGGGGGATACGATTGAATTACCCAATTATGCAACATCAGGGTCGGCAGGATTAGATTTGCGTGCCTGCTTGGATGACAATATATCAATAGCCGCGGGTGAAACAGTTTTAATCCCAACGGGTTTGGCTATACACATTGGTGCTCCTTCTCTTGCTGCTGTTTTGTTGCCACGCTCGGGACTGGGACATAAGCATGGTATTGTGCTGGGGAACTTAGTGGGACTTATTGATAGTGATTACCAAGGGCAAGTATTTGTATCATGCTGGAATCGCAGTCAGAAATCATTTGATATTGCTATGGGTGATCGTATTGCTCAAATGGTCTTTGTACCAGTAGCACAAGTTGAATTTGAACAGGTAGAAGAATTTAGTAGTTCAGAACGGGGAAGTGGCGGTTTTGGACATACAGGAAGAAGCTGATTAGATTAAAATTGAAGGAGTTATCGTGGATGCAATAGCTAGACTTTTATCCAAACTGGGAAATAAATCAGTTGGGTTGGTGGTTCTTGTTGTGAGTTGTTTAGTGGCTGCGGCTGGATTTCTTTGGCAGCAACAGATAACGACTAATCAATATAATGAACAAAAATCAAGTTACCAACAGCAAACGGTTGCTGTTTTACATGAAATGACGGCATCTCATGTACTGGAACTAAAAGCAAAAATACAAGCGCTGGCAACAATGCCTCAATTAGCTAATACCATATTGAGTGGCAATAAAACTCAAATAGCTCAGCAGCAGCAAACATTGAAATCAGCCTTTCCATCTGCAACAAAAGTATGTTTATTTGCAGCATCAGTGGATGATGTGGATAAAAATGCCTGCATTCCAATCACTTTTTCAGTATTAAGTAGCTTGCGCCAAGCAAAAGAAGAAGGCAGTGCATTGATTGGTGTGATGCAAGTTGGAACAGACAACGCTTATTTGTTATTAACGCAGCGCATTATGGGTAAATCAGATCAAGTTGTTGGTGTAATGGTTGTTGCGTTGAAATCTAGTATGTTGACCAGTTCTTTATTCAAATTACCTGCGTTTGAAGGCTATGCTGAATTACAGCAAGGGGTTAAAAAAGTCACAGTAATAGCAGGTAAAGGTGATACTCAGTGGAAAAAGGGCGCAGCCAAAGCAGTGACAAAAATACAAGGTACACATTGGAGAGTGGCCTATTGGCCTAATGACAAAAAAGCGGCTTCCTCATTAATACCGATGGCTGTTGTAGTCGGAGTGATTGCATTGATGTGGTTGCTTCAGAAATTAGTTGAAAGTTTCTTTTTCAAACGAGATATTAGGGTTGTTAAGCAACAGCTGATTGATGTGAAGCGAGGAGAGTTAAAAACAAAATATCGAGTAACAGGTTCTATATTGCAAGATGTTGTTGATGATATTCAAGACGTCGCATTGTCTCTGACGGCATTAATTAGTGAGCCAGCACCTGCTGAAAACGGTGGCGGAAGTGTCAAAAAGAAAAAGGAATTAACATCGGAGAGTCTTAATAAGCGGGTGGAAGAGCGAGAAACTGAAGCTCCCGTTGAAGAAGTGCTTGAGGAATACCTAGGTGAACCAGTTAATGTCGACCCTAGTATTTTTAAAGCATATGATATTAGAGGAATTGTAGATAAGTCCTTAACTGAAGAAGCCGTTAACGTTATCGGGCACGCAATTGGGAGCGAAGCATTAGACCAAGACTTAACCAGTTTGGTCGTTGGGCGAGATGGCCGACACTCGAGCCCTATATTGAGCGAAGCATTAATTGAAGGCATCTTAGCAAGTGGCTGTGATGTGGTGAATATCGGTATGGTACCAACACCGCTAGTTTACTTTGCTGCAGAACATTCAGATTCAAAGTCTGGCGTTATGGTCACGGGAAGTCATAATCCAGCAAATTATAATGGTCTAAAGATAGTCATGGCTGGAAAAGCCTTATTGGGTGATGAGTTGAAGGCGATTCACCAGAGAATAGCATCGAATAAACTACGAAAAGGCCAAGGTAGTCGACAAGACATGGACGTGATTGATGAATACATCAACCGGATAACGACAGATATAAAATTACCTAGAGCAATGAAGGTTGTTGTCGACTGTGGTAATGGTGTTGCGGGTGTTGTGGCACCCAAATTATTTAAGGCGCTAGGGTGTGAGGTTGTCGAGCTTTATTGTGATGTTGATGGTGATTTCCCTAATCATCACCCCGATCCGAGTCAGCCAGATAATTTACAGGCATTGATTGAAGCGGTTGAAAAGCATGATGCTGAACTAGGATTGGCATTTGATGGCGATGGTGATCGCATAGGTGTTGTTGATGCAACTGGCAATCCAATTTGGCCTGATAGATTGATGATTATGTTTGCACAGGATGTATTGTTACGGGTGCCTGGTTCAGTAATTCTTTACGACATAAAAAGTAGTAATTTACTAGGAGAAGAAATTTCTCGTGCGGGTGGTGAAGCTGTTATGTGGCAATCAGGCCATTCAGTGATTAGAAATAAAATGCAAGAAATGGATGCACAGTTAGCCGGTGAGATGAGTGGGCATATTTTCTTTAAAGAGCGTTGGTTTGGCTTTGATGATGCTTTATATGCGGCCAGTAGATTATTTGAGCTGTTGTGTAACGACCCTTTAGAGCGAACACCAACAGATATTTTCGCATCACTTCCAAGCCGTGTAAGCACGCCTGAAATATTGGTGGAGATGAATGAAAAAGAAAGCAAACAATTTATGGCTCAAATCATTAAAGAAGCCGAGTTTGCGGGTGCAGAAATAATCAAAATAGATGGCATTAGGGCCGATTATCCAAATGGTTGGGGCCTGGTCAGAGCATCGAATACTATGCCTGGGTTAACATTACGGTTTGAAGCTGATACATTAGAAGACTTACAACATATACAGCAACGTTTTAAACATCAAATGTTGCAAATTAAACCGACATTGTCATTGTCATTTTTAACATTAGATAGCAAATAGAAAATAAATGAGTTTAACAACAAAAGATAGTTCGTACCGAGCCCAGATTTTAACCGAAGCGCTACCTTATATCCAACGGTTTTCTGGAAAAACATTGGTAATTAAGTATGGCGGTAATGCCATGGTGGATGAGGACCTAAAAAATAATTTTGCTCGAGACATCGTACTATTAAAAGCGGTTGGAATTAATCCTGTTGTTGTTCATGGTGGTGGGCCGCAGATTGGCTCCTTACTTGAACGTATAGGAAAAGAAAGTCGTTTTATCGATGGGATGAGAGTGACCGACAGTGAGACAATGGATGTTGTTGAAATGGTGTTGGGTGGGCAGGTTAATAAAAGCATTGTTAGCCTTATAAATACGCATGGTGGAAGAGCTGTTGGCCTAACAGGAAAGGATGGAGGACTGATCTGTGCTGAGAAGTTGCAAATATCATCAGATGCCCCTGAAAATAATGTTCCAGAGCTTATTGATTTAGGCCATGTGGGTAAAGTGAAAAGTATAGATACAAGCGTCATTGACATGTTGATTCACAGTGACTTTATCCCCGTAATAGCGCCTATTGGCGTGGGTGTGAACGGTGAATCTTACAATATCAATGCTGACTTAGTCGCAGGTAAAATTGCAGAAGTCTTACAAGCAGAAAAATTAATTTTATTGACTAATACGGCCGGCTTATTGGATGCCGATGAGCAATTGTTGACAGGGCTAAATGCCAAACAGGTAAATGATTTAATTGATAAAGGTGTTATTTATGGTGGTATGTTACCAAAAATAAAATGTGCTTTAGAAGCTGTTCAAGCGGGAGTGACAACGGCGCATATTATTGATGGCCGAGTTCAGCATGCCTTATTACTAGAGATGTTTACCGACGAAGGGGTGGGAACATTAATCCGTGGAGGCTGGCAATGAGCGAGCAGCTAAGCAGTAGAGCTGAAAAGAAACAATCACGCAAGGAAGCTATTCTTGCAGCACTGGCGCAACAATTAGAGCAGAATCCAGGAAAAAGGATTACTACAGCACAATTGGCTGCAAGTTTAGATGTTTCTGAAGCAGCGTTATACCGTCATTTTCCTAGTAAGGCGCGAATGTTTGAAGGCTTGATTGAATTTGCGGAAAATACGATTTTTAGTTTAATCCATCAAATTCTAGAACGAGAAACAAATGCCGAAACAAGATGTAAAAAAGTAGCAAGTTTACTGTTAGGCTTTAGTGAAAAAAACCCAGGAATAAGTAGTGTATTAACTGGAGCAGCGTTAACGGGTGAGTCAGAACGTTTACGCCAACGAGTCAGTCAGTTTTTCGAACGATTGGAAACGCAATTTAGACAGATTTTACGTGAAGGTGAATTGACGCTCACAGAAGCAGGTGGACGACCAGTAAATGAAACCGCAAATTTATTAATGACAATTATTGAAGGTCATATTCAACAATATGTGAGGACTGGTTTTCGCCAGTCACCCTTGCTCGGTTGGGATAAGCAATGGCAGCTTTTAGCAGATATATTGAAGGAATATTCATAAGGCTATATTATGGCAGAGGGTTTTAATTGTAAGTTGTCGAGACTTACCATATTATCTTCTCACATAATATGTAACTTTGTTTGTCGTTCTGCCTGAAAAGATAGCCTAAAAATGTTAACCAGTAGAAGATTTAAAGGGAAATTTAAATAGATAAGGTTAATAAGTGTTAAGTGGTAGACATTTTTAGAAAAAACCTTAAGTCATTGTACCAAGGTACACTATTCAAGATATAGGTGATAACGTAAAGTGCTAACTATGAAAGCGTAATACGAAAACGCTTAAGTTTTGAGGGTAGGAACCATGGCAACAGAAATTGGTATTGTAAAAGCACTTATTGGCTCGGCAGTTATAACTGCTACGGATGGCTCACAGCGTAATTTACTTGTGGGCGATCGGGTCTATGCGGACGAAATTATTACGACAGGTGATGCCAGTGCGATTGAAATTGAATTCGCTGATGGAAGCCTTATGGATCTGGGCAGAAACTCACAAGCTCTACTAGACAATGAAGTTTTCGATCCTCAACAAGCCGTGGAGCCAATCCTTGATGTAGATATTGCTGCATTACAAGATGCTTTAGTTGACGGTGACGATCCAACACAAGAAGGTCCAGCGCCTGCAGCTGGCTTAGAATCAGAAAGTGGTAATGAAGGTGTGTCAACGGTTGTTGTAGATTATTTAGATCCTGTAGCTGAAGTGACTAGTGGTTTTGAAACAACGGGCGTAGCTAGAAGTATATTAGATGACAATAATCTATTCGGTGAAATAGATGATGATGCAGGAATAGACGCCGACTCCCCAAGTAATAGCACCTCTCCACCGGCTCCACTACCGCCTACAGCCCCACCACCGAGAATTTCTAATCAAAATGATAATGATAGCGATGCTATAAGCTTAAATGTGTCGGGTAACTTTACTGGCACTGCATTAGCTTTTTCTGCAACAGGCTTGCCAAGCGGTCTAACTATTGATCCTGCAACAGGCATTATTGGTGGCGTAATAGATAGTTCTTCGTCACAAGGAGGGCCTTATAACGTTGAAATTACAGCTGGTGGTGTAGCGCAATCATTTGTTTGGAATGTTGCAAATCCTCCACCAGAGGCTGACAATGACAGTGCTTCACTAGATGAAGATACAACTCATAATGGAAGTGTGGCTGGAAATGATAGCGATCCTGATGGAGATGCTACGAGCTTTAGCTTAAATACCAATGTCTCAAATGGTACATTGGTATTTAATAATGATGGAAGCTATACCTATACTCCAAACCCTAATTATAATGGCAATGATTCATTTACCTATACGATTACGGATGCCGATGGTGCAACGGATACCGCTACCGTAACATTAACAATCAACCCACTTAATGATCCGACTGTTACCGCCCCAGACACAGGTAATACAGACGAAGATGTGACCTTAACCGTGAATGCGGCAGGTGGCGTATTAAGCAACGACACTGATAGTGACGACGCATTAAGCGTAAGCAGTTTTA
>JBJPGE010000020.1:0-22880 GCA_048595465.1 Methylophagaceae bacterium
CATCAAGACGCCCATACGTTGGCATGACTGAATTTGTCATGATTTTCTCCTACTACTTTCTCTCTACAGCCATTATTTTTATTATTATTGACCTAAACGAAAAATGGCAGCTTCAAATGAAACTGCCATAAATCAAATAACGGAGCATTATACAATATACCTGCCATTTAAGTAAAATGGCGTGTCAAATGCTTAGCTCTAAAACTCAAATTCGGTTAAAAATCGCCATGTAGTATCCGGAGTTTTTGAATCAAGTCCTACTATCGTTCCCACTTCCCAATGTAACTTCTTGCCTCGACCAAAACGAAGGTCGCCCATTATAACTGGACCTATACCTCGTGTTTGTTCACCGCTATAAAATTCAATAGCAGGCTCTATATAGCGGGAGTAACGATAGCGTGCTTGCAGCGCTAAGACTGATTCCAATTCATCGTCTTGATCTTCTCCCCATTCATAAACACCCCAAAAATTAGCTGTTCCAATCCATTTTCCCCATTCTTTTTCTACTAACAACCCAGCAGCTAATTCCCATGCATGGCTACTCTTCACTTTCTCTAATTCAACAATCACACCCCAATCAGCTGAATATTCACCCTGTTCAGTTAATTGCCACTTTGCTTCAAGCTCATATGCTTCAATATCAAAACCACCGTTCTTTACGTCGACTCCAATCAAGTACATTTCTACAAATAAGCGATCTGAAAAAGACTTTCCTAAGCCTAGGCGATAAACAATCTCATCATCATCCGATGTAGATCGAAATTCAATTTCACGTTCAAGTGGTTGCACATAAGGGTGATAAACCTTATCAACAGCACTACCGTCGGCAAGCACTATGCTAGGCAATAAAGCCCATAGGGCTAAACTATGCTTTTTCCAGTTCATTGCCGCTCTCTTTGTTTAAAGTGGCGTAATGCTCTCATGCTTAGAAAAATCATAATAATTACGCTAGACAAATAAGCACACACTTGTATTGCTGTTGGCGTGGCTTCATAACCGATCAGTGCGTAAAGCAACTGTCCAATTAATGAGCGTTCACTAATAAGCGATGAAGTATTCCACAGTGCTTGTTGGCTAATAATAAGATCGGCTTGAATAAGCAGCTGTGTAGTTTGCATCATCATTCCACCGGCAATTAGTATTAATAAAAAAAGACCTAGTTTAAGCCCTTTGTTAAATGAAATATTAGCAATTAAATAATAAAAGAAAACACCAATGCTCAGCCCTATTCCAGCACCAATAATGCTACCTGCCAATACGGGATAAACAAGATCAGGTATGCCCATAAGACCTTGAATATAGATTATTATTTCTGAGCCTTCTCGCGTAATAGCCAATGCTACACAGGCGATCATAATAAATCTGATGTGCTGGGAATTCTGATGGTCCTTCATATTGAACACAAACAATGCTATGGCCGCACAAAGCACAATATGAATAGTGGCATTAAATACCTCTTGCCCGACACCCTCTAATGCCAATGAGATTGTTTGAATATTTAAGGCATAAAGTGTTGCACTTGCAAAACCGAGTAACAATGCGGTAATCAACCAGCTTTTTGATAATTGTAAGGTTTGGCTCAATGCCAAAAGCACAGTCACGATTAGCCCTGCTTCAAGCACTTCTCGCAAAATAAGAATGACAGAATTAATTAACATAGTTTTTGCTCATTTCACGATCACCTTACCTTGAGCTGTTTTTGGAAAGAATTCACCGAAGAAGGGATATTCACCTACGGGCAACGGACCAATAAAAATAATGCCCTTGCTCATGCCTGGTATCACTTTTTCACGATTTAATTCATAACTTTCAAATTCTTCTGCTGTTGGATCTTGATTGATTATGACTAATTTTACTTTTGTATCAACAGGAATTTCTACTTCAGATGGATAAAACAAATGATTACGTATTTCAATTTCAATAATGGGCGTGGCAGCAATAGACCTACCACTGACTAGTAAACATAAAAACAATATTAAATAACGAATAGAATTTATCACTTATGCCTCTTTGTCTATAGGAAAATCAACACTTACTTTTAGCCCACCTAATTGGGCTGATTGTTCTAGTTTTATGTTCGCCTTATGCAATTCAACAATATGTTTTACAATAGCTAACCCTAAGCCACAGCCAAGCGTTCCAGAATCATGTTGGTCACCATCGACACGATAAAAACGCTCAAATACACGATCAATTTCAGATTCAGTAATGCCTAGCCCAGAGTCTTCAACTATCAGTCTAATCCCATCTGTAGACTCTGTAATTGTCAGTAGAATATCACCTTGTTCAGGCGTGTATTTAGATGCATTCATCAGCAAATTATGTATTAATGTTTCTAAGGCAAAGGCATTTGCTTGTAACATAAAAGCCGGCTCACTATTTAGGCTGATATTCTGCTTTTTTTCCGCAATAGACTCATAATTATCTGCTATAACTTGCTGTGCAGTGGCACATAAATCAATCTTAGTTTTCTGAACTAATCCTTGCTCCGGTGAATGGCGATAAAGGGATAAAATTTGCTCTATTACATAGGCCATTCGTTCAATACCAGCCGCTAAAGGTTTTAACTCACTTTCATCATATTTGTTCTTTTGTTGTAAATTATGGATCTGCACTTTTAAAGCACTGATCGGCGTGCGAAGCTCATGGGCTGCATCAGCTGAAAATCGTTGTTCCCGTGAAAAGGCACTGTTAAGACGGCGTAACAAAGCATTGATTGTCGTCACTAATTGCGTCAATTCTTGTGGCGATTCTTGAAGTGCCACTGGGCTCAAATCGTCAACTTCTTTATTACTTAATTGCACGGCAAGGGTTTTTAATGGTTTTAGCCCAAGCCCTATCGCCCACCAAATAATAAGAGCAGCAATAGGAATCGCTAACACAATCGGTATGATGGACGCCGTGACAATATTTTCAGCAAGACCATAGCGAATATCTATTCGTTCGCCTGTAACAATCCATCGCTCTAATGCTTGATCATATAAAGTAAATGATCGCCAGCGATAACCGCTAAAATTTACATTTTTAAAACTTTCTTTATTATCAATACTTGTCAGAAAATCCATAGGAGCATTATGTGAATAAACCAATAAATCAAGGTCGCTAGACCAGATTTGGAAAAAAACAGTTGATGAATGTGCACTGCTTTCCTCTATTCTCGGCTCACTATCTTGATTTGTGATGGCAATTATTTCAGCTAAATTTTGTAAACGTTCATCAAATAACTGTTCGGCTTTAGTTATGCTTGATTGATAGCCATGCAGTACAGAAAAGAATGTAACTAATGTGATGATGGCCAATAATGCAAACAACAAATAGGTGCGAATTGATTTCATGTTAGTTTGACAATATAACCTATGCCACGAAGTGTTTGAATAAAGTTATTAGGCAGTTTTTTACGTAAATGATGGATGTGTACTTCAATCGTATTGCTAGCCACCTCCTCCCCCCAACTATAGAGTTTAGATTCCAGACTATCTCGTGTTTGCACTCGACCGGCATTTTCCATTAATGCTTTTAACACCATAAACTCGCGGCGTGACATTTCAATGTTCGAATCATTTACAGTAACTTGGTGACTTACGCTATCAATCGTTACATTAGCAATAGTCAAACCTGCATGCTTAGATGTGCTGGCACGCCGTTCAAACACGCGTAGTCTAGCTAGCAACTCGTCAACCTCAAAGGGTTTAGCTAAATAATCATCTGCGCCAAGATCTAGACCAATCACTTTATCTTCTATTGATGCACGCGCCGTTAAAATTAAAACAGGTAGATCGGCGCTTAGTTTTCGAATGGTTTTTAACACCTCCGTACCATCAATATCAGGAAGGCCTAAATCAAGGATCACGATATCTGGCAACTCGGTCTTAATTGAATTTATTGCTAACTCACCTTTCGCCAGATGATTAACAACAAAACCTTCATGTTGCAAGGATTCCGTTAATGCATCGGCTAAGGCTATATCGTCTTCAACAAATAATATTTGCATTGTTTTTACTTACTTCTAAATTAAAAAGGTTTATTACCTTCTTTTGTTTGTGATTTTTCGTGTACTTTAGCTAATAATACTGCAATTTCTTGTTGTCGACCTTTATCTGCCAGAGGACGGCCAGGGCGTGCTGGAGCCTGCTGCGCTTTAAGAAGGTACTGTTCTGCTTGTTTGTACTTGCCTTGCTCGACAAGAAAGTCAGCATAAAAATAATTACTATCAATACCTTCTGGGCTAAGTACTAGTGCTTTATCCAATAATTCAAGGGCTTTATCTTTATCACCAAATCCAATTGGCCAGCCAGGCACTTTATAATAAAGTATACCTAAACTCATATAAGCTGAGCCAGATAATGCATCGCCGTTCATACTAATTGCTTTTTCTAGACCCGCTTTTGATGCTTTGGCATATTTCATAGCGCCCAACCCACCCTTTACGCCCGCAAATGTTGAGTTTATAATTCCACGCCAAATTAAGGCTTCAACTGACTCAGGGTTTGATTCAACGACTACATTAGCTTGTTCAATAAGCGTTTCAAATGCCTTTTTTTGTTCTTTACCTTCTACAGAATAATTTGCTTTTGCCCAACCCTGCTGAAGTTTCGCTACTTCCTGTGTTACATCTGCATATGCAGTTGATACAGAAAATAAAACTATTGATATAAATCCTATTAGTGATTTCATGGTATCTCCTGTTATAGATAACGTTTAATTATCGGTAATTGTTTTATAATTGATTTGTCAACAATACCTGGTAATACACTGTTTATTCTGACAAACAATTTTTCTGGCCATCCCATATAATGTCGGCTTTGCTGACTTTTTAGAAAACTAATAAAGGCTGATGCAACCTGTTCAGCTGTATCCATTTTTGTATCAAGTTCATGGTTCATTGCTACTACGCGGTCACTATTTATCGCTGTTTTTGTGGCGCGAGGAGCAAAGTAGGATACTGATACAGGCGTATCATCCAGCTCTCTATTTAAGGCTTCAGAAAAACCTCTAATCCCAAACTTACTAGCACAATACACCGTCGAACCCGGAAAGCCGATACTGCCAAGGATGGAACCTACATTAATGATTTTAGCCTCAGTTTTATTTATTAACAGTGGTAGTAGTTGTTGCGTCAATAACATTGTGCTGGTTAGGTTAATGCTGATTATTTTTGCTATTTGATCGCTGCTCATTTCTGAAAACAAAGAAAATTGGCCAACACCCGCATTGTTAATGAGTATGTCTAGCCCATTGTCTAAAGCATCACAATGCTCAAAAATAGTTTGGCGGCCTTGTTCTGTACTAATGTCTGCGGGAATGGCATGGTGCGAGCCAGCGAGTGATTTCAGCTGTTCTTCCAATCCAGTCTCTTCTCGTCTCACCAAAACTAATGTTGCCCCTCCTGCCGCTAATTTCTTTGCTATTTCAGAGCCTATGCCACCATTAGATCCGGTTAGCAGTATTGTTTTATTTGCAATCATAGCGCCTCCTAAATTTAACTAGTTTAATGTGCCGTAACACTACGAAATACATCACCATAAAGTCGATAAACCATCTTTGCACAATGAATTATCAAATTTTGCTCGCCTTTATCGGTGATTTGATTCATTAATCCTTCAAAGAACTTAACATGCTCTAAATCTAAAGCACCATGAGAGCGTAAATAACTAAACGCTTCATTGGGCAAACCTAGTGCTTTTTGCACACCTGCAGCGGCATCATCGGCTGTGGCAATACTGGTACCTTCTAATACATGCACCATTCCAAAGAAACCAAGTGGATTAACACGATTCACCGTGTCATATGCATAGGCGACCATTAATTCTGTCTCAGGTGCTGGCTGGCCACGGCGAACAGCTTCTTTATCTACACCACAGGCGGCAATATCATTTAATATCCACTCTTGATGGCCCAACTCTTCTTCAATATATTCTGCCACAGCATTACGTAACCATTCTTTCTCTTCAGGCAACCGCGCACCTACGGCCATCAATAGCGGGGTTGTATGTTTAACATGGTGGTAGGCTTGTGTTAAAAACTCAATATATTCTTCAAGCGTAATATCACCTGTTAGCCCTTTTTCAATAAGAGGAGCCGTATATAGGTCAGCTTGTGCAGCTTCAGTTTCTGTTTTCAATCGTTCAAAAAATGACATTATTCTTCGCCTTTGTATAATTCTTCAATAATTAATGTATGTTGTTGCTGTATTTCATTCCTAACCGGACGACCATTTGAGGTTATTAAGCCGTTCTCAAAAGTCAGATCTACAGAGGGTCGAAACCATGCTTTAATATGTGCGTAACTAGGTAGATTCTGATTAACCTTCTCAATTATTTGTTGAATATCGGCATCAGTCATCTCGTTATTACGCGCTTGTATTAGTGCGACGCAAAAAGGCTTTGCATCACCAAATAACACGGCATATTTGAATGAACCATCGGCCAACAACTCACTTTCTACCCATTCGGGATTAATATTCCTGCCAAAACTTGAAATGATCAGGTTCTTTTTTCTGCCTTTAATATGTAAATAGTTTTGATCATCAAAAAAGCCAAGATCGCCGGTATATACTTTTGAATCGTGCTTATCATTATCACCTACATACCCTAAAAAAGGATTGCCGGTAACCACAATTTCACCATCTTCAATCAATACCGAGATATGATTCAATACTTTTCCAATAGAGCCTGTTTTTGATTCTTTAGGCGTGTTTAAACTCACAACCGAACCACACTCAGACAAACCATAACCTTCATAGACAGGTAAACCTAGATCGTGAGCATTTTGTAATAATGGTCGAGAAACTTTGCTGCCACCAACGGCAATAAAATTTAATGATTCAGGTGCTTTCCACTCCTGCTCTCTCGCCGCCACTAAAGCCGTTAACAACTCGGGCAACACAATCATACTCTGCGGCTGATAGTGGGAAATTGTTGATAATAACTGGGTCAAATCAAAACCGTTGCTTCCATTGAACCCTAATGTCTCTTGAGGTAAAGCAATGACGGCTCCACCACTCAATAGTGGTGCATAAATACCACCTATATTTTCTAATAGTGTGCTAAATGGCAAAAGACTAAGATGTCTGGTTTCACCTAAGTCAATGGCATTTAGTAGCGCTTGCGCCACATTGGTTTGCTGCGTATTGCTAAGACAGACGCCTTTAGGTTGCCCCGTTGAACCTGATGTAAAGGTGATTTTTGCTGTATTCTCAGGTAATCGCACTGACGTTTGATTAAATGTGGCTAATGTAAGGCTAGCTATTTCTGAATCAGAACGTATAGTTAATTCAGTTTGAAGAAGCGTCATTAATCTAGAATTATTTTTAGTTAAAACAGCGGATACACCTGCCTCTTCAATAGCATGGCGTAGCTGTTGATCTGAAAAAAAGCTAGGAAGGGGTAATAAAACTATCTTACTTAAACGACAAGCTAAATCAATAATGATCCATTCTGGACTGTTATCTTCATATAATGCTATTACTTGATTTTTATAACGACTAAGCTGCTCTGAAACCGTTCTTACTTTATTTTCTAATTGCGACCAAGTATTGTTTTTATTCTCTCCAACAAGTGCGATTGCATCTGGTTTATTTCGAGAAAAGACTTCAATTCTGCCCCACAATTCGTCCATTATATTTTGATTTTCTTTGCGATATCTTTAATGGCATCTTGATAGTTATTGAGTATTGATCCAATCACATCATGTGATCGCAGCTGTGCAATTGCATTAGTCAAATTACCCACCACCACCGTCGGTTTGTCGGCATAATAACTTCCCCAGCTTTTACCGTCATCAGCCAATTTTAAAGGGTCGGCTTCACAGATGGGCTGTGTTACTAGATTTAATTTCCCCAGCAACCGCTGCACTTGTTTCGTTGCCGTAAAAGTAACCCATTTAAAACCTGCTTGATGCAATACGGCAACACTTAATATAAATAAAACTCTGCTAGCACTACCTTTGTGTATTGATGAAAGGTTACCCACTTCGACAATATCATGTCGTTCAACTTCTTGATTTAAGATTCCCGCTAGCGTGTCTTCAATTGTTTTCGTCAAATAACGTTCTAAAAATAACGGTTTTTTACTTGCTGCTGGTTGAAAACCAATCGTAGCCGTTATTCCTGAGTCATTGTAAGTAGAAAGTATGTAAGGTTCAAACGTCTCAACTTTGGCAGCGTATGTTTCAGCAAAACATTTTTTTATATGGTTATTAATTTCTGTTTTTTCTACAGAAGGTTCAGCATCAAATCGTATTGGCATATGAGAAACTAATAGACGCTTTTTGCGCTCTGACGCATCAAGTGTTCCTGTCTGAATTTGTTGGGCTTCCATAAATAATCCTTGATCTAAAATAAATCGTAAAATGGACGGTATGGAATAAATTATAGGGGGTCAATCTTAAGTAAAACTTAAGATTATAAAATAATGCCCAAAGCCTGATTGATATAAGCAATAGCGCGCTTAATTTCAATTTCTAACATTTGTTTTTGACTCTCACTTTTGGCTGCTAGTTTTTGGCTATTTAAAAAAGTTACCAATTCTAATTCTCCTAGCTCAAAAGCACGTTTTTGTAGTTTAAGATAACGCTGAGTGGTCTCTATATGCTCTTCATTCAATAGCAGTTGCTGTTGTTTAGATTCTAAATTTTGTAACGATGATGCAAGTGTTGAATCTAGTTCGGCTTTTAGTATTTGCCGTGCCACCTGAACATCTGCAATTTCTCGGGCGGCATTTGCAATAGCAGGTTGACGATACACTGCATCATCAAAAGCAAAGTTCACGCCCAATCCTAAACTGTGATTGAAGCTTTCACTGCTGTCACCTCGCTCACGCTTAACACCTACCGACACACTTGGATGTATTGCATCTTCATAACTTGCTAATGATTGCTTAGCTTGAAGAGTGATAACCTTTTGGTCATAAATAGCTAAGTTTGGGTGTTCCGAGTTTATTTCTCTATTATCTGATAATTTTTCGTCAATTTGTGCAGGTAAAGATTTTTTACCTGTCATTGATTTGTAGTGATATAAGCTTTGCACTAATTTTGAATTTTCTGTCATGTATACGCTATGCATATCCAATGTATGTGTTTTTGCTAGCAGACCATCCGTTCCGGCCAAATCACCAGCTTGAACACGTATTGCTACATCCTTTTCTAGTTTTTGTGCTAATTTCCATGCTTGATGAGCTTGTCCTGATGCTGCTTTCGCAGCAGCAATTTGCCAAATTAAATTACGTATATCAGCAGATATTCCTAACAAAATATATTGTTTATGAACAGGTAGTTCCGCTAATAAATGTTCACTTAGTTTTAGTTGCTGTTGTTGTTGTCCGGGCAACCATAATGGCATTTCAATACCGGCCTCCCATTCTTGCAAACCGTCACTACTACCTATTACGTCATTAAAATGTATTACCGATACACTGGCAGGCTCAGCAAATAGCGTATTTGCTAAATTAGTATTGGCAGTAGCTTGCTGTTGATAAGCAAGATCAATTTGATGAGCGGGATGCTGCTCATATAGCGATTGCACTAAGCCGCTCATAGTCACACTATCAGATTGTTCTAATGGTGTTGTTTCAGCATTGGCCCAATGCAAACTACTCATTACCAAACAAATACCAACAATAAATTTTGTACGAAGTAACATCATTTACCTTTTACCCAAAAACACGTTCACGAATACTTTCATGCACTGATAATAACGCAGGAATAACTAATAATACCAATACTGTAGCAAACATGAGCCCGAATGAAATTGAAACGGCCATTGGGATTAAAAATTGTGCTTGCACTGAAGTTTCAAATAATAACGGTGTCAAACCACCTATTGTGGTTAAGGACGTTAATAATACCGCTCGCAACCTTTGTGTTGCAGCATTAACAATTGCCTGGGTTGTTTCTATTCCCGCCTCTCGTTGATGTTTGAAAAAAGTTACTAAGATAATCGAGTCATTCACCACAATGCCCGACAAACCGAAGATACCAAACAATGACAAAATTGTAAGATCAATCCCCATAAAATAATGACCCGCCAACGCACCAATCAAACCAAAAGGTATGGCCGCCATAACGACCAAGGGCCAGCCATATGATGAAAATACCCACGCTAACACTAAATAAATCAAAATAAAGGCCAACATTAGCCCTTGCGTCATATCAGCCAAGGTATCACCTTGTTCTTCAGCTCTACCTTCAAAAGCTACGTCCACCCCATAGCGTGATGACAGTTTGGGTAAAAAATCTTTTTCTAATAATTGAATGATCTCATCAGTATTATTCAGATCAGCATCTACCGTGGCGGTTATATGAATCGCTAATTTATTATCACTGTGGCGTAATACATCAAAGCCTCGTTTTGTTTCAAATTCGACAACGCTTGATAATGGTGTACTGCCACCCTGTGGAAGACGGACCATGAAATTATCTAATGTCGCTAGTGTATTCCGTTCGACATCTGGCAACATAACACGCACTTCAACTTCGTCATCACCATCTTGAAATATTTGCACTAGCTGACCATCAAATGCAGTGCGTAGTTGTTGCCCCACACTATTCATGGTTAGACCAAGCGCATCACCCTGCCCTTTTATCTTATAGATGAGCTGCTCTTGGCCATAAGGCATATCATCTTCTATTGCTGAAACACCTTGAATCTCCTTCATTTCCTCGGCAACATCATACGCCGCCAACTTGAGCGTTTCAGATGACGCTCCTGTGAGCCTAATATCAAGATCCCGCCCCGGCGGACCGGCGGCAGGCTCTGATAATGTAAATGTCTCAATTCCAGCAGGTAAGACAACATTTTTTCGCCACTGTTGAATAAATTGTTTATTGCGTACATTCCGGTTATCAGGTGAGATCAATTCGAGCTGAATAGAGCCAAAACGTTCACTTGCTTCACCACTTGATCGACCAGCCCTACTTGCAACACCTAAACGTGTCACACTCACTTCAATTAAATCTCCGCCTAGCTGCTCATGCGTTTCATCTAAGCTTTCATTGAGATGTGTTAAGAATTTAGCCACGGTTGCAGAAGGTGTACCTGCCGTAAATCGAGCATTTGCAAAAATTGTCGTACCTTCTGGCGAAGGGAAAAAAGTAAACGGTAAACGACCACTCTTAAATAAACCTAAACAGATAATTAACATCGCAATAACTAAGCTAATTGTAACCCAACGATAGTTCACTGCAGCCGTCACAACGGGACGAAAGCTATTGTCCCGAAAGTTATTAAATTTGTCCTCTAGCCATTTTCTAGTCGGCTTAGGTTTGGCATGATGTATTTTGTGGAATGAGTGGCGTAAGTGGCCAGGTAAAACAAGGAAGCTTTCAATTAATGAAGCAATAATCACGCATACAATAACAAAAGGAATATCAAATAGGATATTACCCATTACGCCGCCCACTAACATCAGTGGCATGAAAGACGCAACCGTAGTAAGGGATGATGCAATAACCGGTGCAAGCATTCTTCTTGCCCCACCTTCTGCGGCTTGCAAGGAATTCTCACCTGTTTGATAGTGGGATAATGCATCTTCACCCACCACAATTGCATCATCAACAATAATTCCCAACGCCATAATCAATGCGAATAGACTGATCATATTGATCGAACCACCTAATAAATACATAACGGCTAATGTTGCCATAAATGAAACGGGGATCCCTATTGCCACCCACAGCGCAACGCGCCCATGCAAAAACAAGAATAAAATACCGATAACGAGTAATAAACCACCCAAGCCATTGCGTACTAATAAGCTCATTCGCTCTTTAATGAGTTTCCAATTTTCATCATAAACTTTGACACTTACACCTTTAGGCAGAGCTGACTCATTATTTTCCAGCCATTGTTGCAGTATTTTTGCGGATTTGAGTGTGTCAGTGTTTTCAGTTCGCTGTAATTGAATTTCTACTGCCGGTTTACCTTGATAAAACACACTAACCTGTTTACGCATTGCCCTGCGTTCAATACTTGCCACATCTTCTAAAGCAATCAGGCCACCAGAATAATCACTTTTAATGGATAGTTCAGAAAAAGCATAGGTATCTCGTCTTTGCCCTAATCCACGGAGCTGTCTTGCCGTACTATCATTACCTATTTCACCTGCAGGTAAATCTGTACTTAATTCGCTAATTCTTTGGCCTAGTTCACCTAAACTTAGGCCTAGCGATTCCAGTTGGCGTGTACTTAATTGAATCGCGATTTCTTCTTCTGGCAAACCTGTAATGGTCACACGAGAAATGCCTGCATCCAATAAATCTTGTTCGACTTGATGGCTTAACTTCCTTAATTCCATCAACTCACCATCAGTCGTGATTAACATTCTAGCTACGGGCTCATAAGCCGTTAATAACGTAACCTCAGGAACCTCAGAATCACTTGGAAGGTTTCTCAGTTGTGCAACCTGCTCTTTTACCTGATCGAGCGCAGGACCCATATCAATATCTTCTTCAAACTCCAACGTCACTAATGACATACCGTATGAAGAGGTCGATGTCATTTTATCGACATAATCTATCGTTCTTAATTCTTGTTCTAAGCGCGTAGTGATTGAGTCTTCAATATCTTCAGCACTAGCACCTCGCCATTCCACTCTAACGGTAATTCTGTCTAAAGTGAACGTGGGGAAAAATTGAGTATTAAGCTTGCTTAAAGAAAATGCACCCGCAACGAGCATAATAATCATCAGTAAATTTGCAGCAACCTTATGTTGGGCAAATAAACCAATAAAATCGCGATTATTCATTCAGTAAAGCCTGAACGGGCTCAACACGAAGTCCTGTAATTGCGTTAGGTAATTGAGTGCTCACAATAATGTCAGATTCGGCAAGCTGTTCACTGCGAATTAACAATTGTTTCTCTCCATTACCGAGTTGATATTCACCAACACGATCTATTGTTATCGCTTCTAAATGCCCATCATTCAAGCGATATACCCGATCTAGTTCATACAAAGCGTTAAAGGGGATAGCTGCCACCTCGGATTCTTGAACTAACTGTAGCTTTAGCTCAACAAAGGTACCTAATGCAAGAGAATTCATTTGATTGGTTAAGCGAAAAAGCCCATCAACACCACCACTATCTTGACGAACCTCACCTGATAATCGGGCAAGATCGAATGTCACTGGCTTTCCATCTAAAATAGCTATGGCACTTGGTTTTAGCCCCTGTTCCAGCTGCTTTCGAACAGAGCTAATGTAGCGACCAGGGATTTGTGCTCGAACTTCTAAATTAGCCAAATCGTAGATCATCAATAAGGGATCACCTACGCGCACTCTATCACCTGCCGCTATATCGAGCTTTGCAATACGCCCACTAAAGGGGGCTTTAATAATAGATCTGCTCAAATCTACCTCAGCTTGTTTTAACAGGGCTTTAGCCCGTGCCTTTCTAGCTATAAGCCCAGCCAACCGCGCTGGATGCTCATTAATATCATATTGCAGGCGTTCGATTGTTAGGGTTTGACGCTGTTTATCAGCCAATGAATCATCAAGGTTAGCCTTAGATGCTAAATTACTTTTCTCTAGTTTTTGGGCTCTAGCAACGGCATTTTCGGCTAAATCTAACAACTTCACTTCATTGTTTAACAGGCCTTTATCACGTTTAGAACGTATATTTTCACTACTTATTAAAGCCTCAACTTCTGCCAGTTCTGCTCGCCTCTGACTTAACAATATTTGCAGATCAGTATCGTCCAATATGGCTAATGTTTGTCCAGCTTCAACCACGGTGCCTTCTAAAATAGAAGCTTGTTTTACATCGGCCACTATTGCTGCTTTCAACCTAGCTTTGCGCGGTGTTTCAACACGCCCATAAAGTGTGATTTCTGGTGAAATATTTTGAAAAACAACGGGCACAGTATGAACTTGCCAAATTTTCTCTGGCTTCTGAATTTTAGGTTTTTCTTGCTTAGATAGCATCATGCCATAATAGCCTGCTGCCGCAAGAGCTATAATTAATATTGGCAGTACAATACGATTTAACACGTTATTTCTCCCTCACCAGAATCAACTATGACATAAGTCGTCACATTAAGGTTCCGTTACAATGGCCACTCTAACAGCATTTAAACTTAATTTTGCAGTATCTAAATTATCAATAACTGTCTGTTGTAATTGTTCAGCATAACTAATTTCTTCTGGCCTAATCATATTATTAACCTCTGCCAATGCAATCAACCTGTCTTGTTCAGGTTGCAAGGTTTGTTTCGCATTTTGTATGGCTTGTTCAATAATCTTCGGCTGTTGTTTTATCGCTAGCTGTTGCGCTTGTTTAATAAGCACATTAATTCGATTTCTAGCCTGTTTAACCAATTCCTGTTTTGTTACTTTCGGAATGCGGCCTACCATCGAATTAAAAACATTCTCGGGTAGGTCTTCCTTATACTCGTGACCTGCTTCATCTGCCACCACTCGCAAGTAAGAGTGATTAAGGTATCGATTTATTTGTAAGGAGCGTGGTGCTGAACACTTTAAGGTAAAAATAGCTTCAAGTAATAAAGTACCTGCTGGCAATTGTTCATATTCAAGTGTGCAAAATGCGCTATTACCAAAATCACTATTAATTAGCATATCTAAGCTACCCGCCACCATTGGGTGTTCCCAGCTCAAAAATGCCATGTCTTCTCGCACTAAAGCACGACGGCGTTTATAGGTTGCCGTTATGCCCTCTTCTGGTAAAGCCGGAAAATGGTGATGCAACATATGGTCGCTAGGTGAAATGATAATACTATCTGCACCATGAATTTGCTGATCTACGCCATACTCATCAAATACTTTATCCATAAAACTAGTTAATTCTGTTGATCGGCTGGCTTGTTCAAGATCAGCAACCAAATCTTCAGCGACCAACTTATTACATGAATTTAATTCTAATAATCGGTTGCGTCCTCGTTGAAGTTGTTTTAAGGTTTCAGCTGTAAGCAATTGTGTTTTATTGATTAAATTTATTTTTAACTCGTCGTTTCCTATTTCAGAAAGGCTCGCTATTAATTCAGTTTTCATACCTTGCTGAATCACGCCACCCGCAGCAAAAACCTGTTCAAGCGCATTCATTCCTTCGTGGTACCAATCTAATAAAATATGCTGTGCTGTATTTTCATAATAGGGAACATGTATTTGCACATCATGATTTTGACCAATACGATCCAAACGCCCGATACGCTGTTCTAACAAGTCAGGATTAAGCGGTAAATCAAATAACACTAAATGATGTGAAAATTGAAAATTCCGCCCTTCACTGCCTATTTCAGAACAGATCATCACTTGAGCACCGTCTTCTTCCTCTGAAAAATAAGCCGCAGCGCGATCACGATTAATAAGGCTTAAACCTTCATGAAATACGGATGTACGCAAACCATGGTTTATTCGAAGATGAAGCTCTAACGCTTGTGCAGTTTGAGCTTGGCCACAAATAACTAAAACTTTATCTGACTTATGCTCTGACAACCAACTCGACAACCATTCAACTCGACTATCAACTGTCAACCAGTCGTCACCTAATAATTGTTCTGCTTGTAACAATGCAATGAGCTCAGCTGATTCAATACGCTCTAAGTAAATCTTGGGTGCTTCAAGTGCGTATTGATGTAACGTTCGCTGAGGAAAACCCTCAACCGCATCACGGGTATTTCTAAATAAGATTCGGCCGGTACCGTGTCGATCTAATAAAGCACTAGCAGCTTTTTCTCGGCTATCCTCAAAATCATCAGAATTCACTAGCTCAGTGAAGCCGTCATCACCTAAATAGTTTTCAATCAGTGTTTGATGTGATGTTAACTGTGCTTGTGCATCGTCTGACAAAAGATAGTTGGCAAGTTCACTTACTGCTTGATAAGCCTCTTCTTGCTGGCGGAACTTAGCTAAATTATGAAAACGGTCTGGATCGAGTAATCGTAATCTAGCAAAGTGACTTTCTATTCCTAATTGTTCAGGTGTAGCGGTAAGTAATAGTAGACCTCTTACTTGGCGGGCTAAATCTTCAATAGCACGATATTCAGCACTCACCTCTTGTTCACTCCATTGCAAATGATGTGCTTCATCGACCACCATCAAATCCCAGTCAGCCATAATGACATCATCATAAATATCTTGATGGCCCGTCAGTAGCGACAAGTGACACAATACCAATTGTGCACTATCAAATGGATTGCCTTCATCAGCTTCAACTAATGCCTGATGTCGTTCTTCATCTATAATAGTAAATTGCAGATTAAAACGGCGTAACATCTCCACTAACCATTGGTGAACCAAACTATCTGGCACCACAATCAACACACGTTTTGCTTGCTCGGTAATCAGTTGTTGATGGATGATTAGACCCGCTTCAATAGTTTTACCTAAACCCACTTCATCCGCTAATAACACCCGCGGCGCATGTCTTAGTGACACTTGATGAGCAATGTATATTTGATGAGGCAATAACTGCACTCGAGCACCCATCAAACCGTATACCGGTGATTGTTGCAGTTTATGCTGGTTGGCTAAGGCTTCAATGCGTAGTTCGAATTGACTATTTTTATCAATTTGACCAGCAAATAAACGATCTTGGGGTTGGCTAAACTGCACAAAGCTATTGAGATCCATTTCATGAATGCTGATCTCGTTACCGTCATCATCGGTGCCTTGGTAGATAAAGCAATCATTCAAGTCATGACGAGCAGTAATAGTGAAAAAGACATCTTCATTAGTAGAAACGCGATCACCAACAGGATAATGAACACGGCTAAGTGGTGCATTATTGGCAGCATAAATGCGCTGCTCTCCTGATGCGGGATAGGATACGGCAAGCTGGCGACCACTTATTTCTTTAATAAGGCCTAAACCTAAATCTGCTTCACCGTTACTAACCCAACGTTGCCCAGCTGCATAATCTGTTACTGCCACCTAATAAAAACCTTTGTAAACCTATATCGGTGATGATCTTACCAGTGTCACAATATTTACGCTTTCTATTTTTTATAAATACTGGCTGAAGGGTCCAACACATTATAATTATCTTCTGTTTCTACAAAATCTAATGATTCTTTCGTTCCTATAACTAAATGGCCATTATTTTCTAATGAATGAGACAATGCATTAATCACTTGAACCTTCAGTTCTTTTTTAAAATAAATGAGTACATTTCTACATAGCACTAATTGTGCTGAAAGAAAGACAGGGTGTTGTGTTAAATCATGATGTTCAAAGGTTATTTTTGAGAGCAGTTTTTGCTTTAGTTTTTGCTTGCCATAAGCTGTTGTGAAATAATCGCTTAAACTTGCGGCGCCCTGTGATTCGTTATATCGCATAACATCATCAGCATCTAAAGATTTAGTGAGTACACCTGATTCCGCTTGCTTTAAAGCTTCACTATTAATGTCCGATGCAAAGATATGGGTTCTATCTAGTAAATTTGCTTCTGCCAATAATATAGCTAAGGAATATGCTTCTAGCCCTTCAGCACAGCCTGCAACCCATATTGTTAGTCGAGGAAAGCTTTCTAGGTATGGAAAAACTAGCTGCTTTAATTGAGAAAAAACATGTGGGTCTCTAAATAATGATGAAACATTGACCATTAATGTATTAATTGTATGCTCATAAAATCGATCATCACTTGCTAATAATGGGATCAGTTGTGAAATGGAGTTTAATTTTTGTTCTAGCACTAATGATTTGACACGGCGCATTAACGATGATCGTGAATAAAGCGTTAAATCATAACCATGAAATCGCTTTAACGCTTCGAGAAAGAGATCGAACTCTATATTTTCTATAGATTGTATTCTGCTCTTTGGACTCTGTGTATTTAGAGCCATATCTGCATCATAATTAATAATTTTTGAAAATCAACTGGTTTAGCCAAATAATCATTAGCACCAGCCTCTAGGCATTTTTCTTTATCGCCTGTCATTGCTTTTGCTGTTAAGGCAATTATTGGCAAATTAGTATATTTAGCTTGGTCCCTAATAGCCCTCATTGTTTCATAACCATCCATTTCAGGCATCATAATATCCATTAATACAAGGTCAATCTCATCATGTTTTTCCAATAATTTCAAGGCTTCTTCACCACTAGGTGCTATGTGAATAATTAATTCTTTCTTACGTAAGACTTTAGCTAATGCAAAAGTATTACGCATATCATCATCTGTTATCAGCACAGTCTTTCCAGCTAGTTTAGTTTCATCGACATCTGCTAACTGTATGTCTTCGTTATGCCGTACACTATTCATTGCATTAATAAATAAGTGAACTTCATCTTGTAGTCGTTCAGGAGATACAGCAGATTTGATCACGATAGTTTCTACGCTTTCTTTAAGCAAGCTATATTCATCATCACTTAATTCTTTACTGGTATGAACAATAACGGGAGGTAAGCTAATAGTTTCTTTGGATAATTTTTCTAATAACTCAAATCCAGACATGTCTGGTAAAGCTAGTTCCATAATAATCGCGTCAAATTGTTGTTCTCTTAGGCTAGAAATTGCCTGCTGACCTGTCCTTACAGAGCTTAATATTACGTGTTCTTTTTCTAAAATAGTTTGTAATAATTGAATGTTTTCATCATTATCTTCAATTAGAAGTAGTTTTGGCTTAGTCATTGTTGAATTGTTGTGTCTAACTTTTAACTGCTCAAGCACTGCTGAGATATCTTGCTTTGAAACGGGCTTAGTCAATTTACCTATGATATCCAAAGAATTTATGCCCGTGTCATCCACCGCGCTTATTATGTGAACAGGTATATCACTAGTAGCCGGATCAGCTTTTAAAATAGCTGTTACTTCTTTCCCGTCCAAACCAGGTAGCATGTAATCTAAAATAATGCCGGTGAAACCGTATTTCTTGGCTAAGAAAATACCTGTTTCACCATCCGGAGCAACAAGTGCTTGTGAGTGTTGTTGGTGGCATGTCTCAAATAAAATTTTGGCGAAAATTTCATCATCTTCAATAATCAAATATAAAGATTTATTAATATCAAGTTCATCTCGATCATCAATAAAAGGAGGTGGCGTTTGTTTCTCTTCGAAATTAATTAATTTTTTTGAGGTAATGATAGTGTCAATATTTTTAGATGGTTTCAAGGGCAGATATAGGGTAAAGCGACTACCCTTTCCCATTTCACTTTCCAGGTCAACCGTGCCACCTAGCAGCTTACTAAAAGTCTGTACTATTGATAAACCTAAACCTGTCCCACCAAATTGTCGGTTAGTTGAACCATCAGCTTGTTGAAAAGCTTCAAATATCGAGGATTGATGCTCCTTAGCTATCCCCACACCAGAATCCGTCACCGTAAAAGTGACTAGTTTCTCTTGCTGGCTAGAAGGTAACGGCTCCATTGCAATTGAAAATTCCACTCCGCCTTGTTCAGTAAATTTTATAGCATTACCTATTAAATTAGTGAGGATTTGACTTAGTTTGGTGCCATCACTAACCAAACTATTAGGCACATCATCAGCCACTGAAATTGAAAAGTTAATTCCCTTATCTGCGGCCATATGTGAAAACCGACCTGTCAAATCAGATATCAAGTTTGAAATGATTACTTCTGAATTATCGGCCGTCATTTTCCCTGATTCGGCTTTCGATAAGTCCAAAATTCCATTGATCATTTCTAGTAGGCTTTTACCACCCTCATTAACCACCTGTGCAGATTCAACTTCATCTTTAGATAGATTCCCATCATCATTATCAGCTAATGATTTTGATAGTATTAATAAGCTATTTAATGGCGTGCGTAGTTCATGTGACATATTGGCCAAAAATTCTGATTTATAGCGACTGGCTTCTTCTAACTGCCCAGCCTTTAATTCGGCTTCACGTTGTGAAATTTGAACCGCTTCAGTTTTAACAATTAACTCTTCATTAGTAACACGTAGTTCTTCTTGTTGCGCTTGCAACTCTTCACTATTTGCCTGAAGCTCTTCATTAGATTCGATAATTTGTTGTCGATTGGCTACTTCTTTTGTTATGTCTGTTCCCATAAATAACCAGACATCTTCACCGGCAATATTAACGTCACTGATAGTCATGCTAATAGTTATTTCTAGACCGTCTTTACGGATAATATTGAGTTCAACACCTTGCCGTAACGTTTCTCTATCATCTTCAAGTATCAACTTTCTTATACGGCCTTCATGGCCTTTAGCTGCTTTCAAAGTTGACATTTTTTTACCAATAATCTCACCTTCAGAATAACCAAACACGTGTTCTGCAGCAG
The DNA here is from genome assembly GCA_048595465.1 of Methylophagaceae bacterium. Taxonomy (GTDB): domain Bacteria; phylum Pseudomonadota; class Gammaproteobacteria; order Nitrosococcales; family Methylophagaceae. The sequence continues at coordinate 20,191 of JBJPGE010000020.1, forward strand.
GGTTAAAAGAACGAATAAATTCTTCGCCATCCATCGTTAAAATTGCAACGGGTGATGAATCAACAATTACCGTTATTTCAGAAGTTAAGCCTTCAGATGTTATTAATGCTTGTTCTACTTGGTGTTTTGCCTGTTCAAGATCTTGGGTATGCTGATGAAGTTGCCTGCGGCTTTCTACCTGTTCTGAAATATCCGTCACCATACCCAAGAATACAGATTCCTCTTCTAAATGCATTTCTGTCACTGAAAGATGCATATCAAATTGAGTGCCATCTTTTCGCAAGCCTATAACTTCGCGTCCTATTCCTATGATCTTAGCCTGGTCTGTCCTCAAAAAATTCTGCAGGTATCCATCATGTTTATTAGCATAAGGTGCTGGCATCAGCATTGATACATTATTGCCTATCACTTCAGCAGGGCTATAGCCAAACAACTGTTCGGCCGCAGTATTAAAGGATTGGATTAATCCTCTCGTCGAGATAGTGATAATCCCTGATAATGATGAATCTACAATTGCCCTAGTGTGTTCTTGATTTTGCATAAGTGCAGAACTTAATGCTTGTGCATCAATTAAGGATTGAGCTATTTCTTCTTTAGCTGACTCTAATTCGATAACAGGCTTAATAAATTCATGGCTTTCTTTCTTAGCCATGCGATATGAAATGTATAACATCAATAGTAATAAGGTGCTAGCCATAAAAGGAAGCCAAAAACCAATTTTCCTCACTATTGCTGCAGCCGATGTAGCTTCAGTTTGCATTTGTGTTGTAATAGTATGGAGCTGTACATTAATCTGCTGCTCTAAAGGTAACACCGTACTTGATAATAAAAATTGAGCAACATTCCAATCATCAGCTGAGCGCACCACAATGGTCTCTTGCCCTAGTGACATATAAACAGAATAAGCATGTTTAAATAATGTTAACTGCTCAGTTTTAGGTAGTGTTTTCCCTTGCTTATCAAAACTAATTTGTTGAACAATACTGTCAGCCTCAGATATTATTTGTAAATAATTATTCTTATCAAATTGCTGGCCTTTTTGCACAAAATCAAGCAAATGATTATCGGCTAAATATAATGTGCTACGCAAACTAAGCAAACGTTCAAGTGTCGTGATATCTTCAGTAATAATGGCGAGGTCAATGAGTGCCAACATTGCGGTGAACATTGTCTTCGCTACGGGTTTAGTTTGTTGTTCAATAAGGGCTTTTGCCGGCAGGTTTCCTGATGTTTGAGCAACTTCTTCAACTAACGACTGCCACATATCCAGATCATATAAATTGGTTTCTAAATCTGCTAATGCTTGTTTTCCGGCAAGATCATCTCTGCTTAGTTGTTTCAACCCTTCAATAGCAGGGTAAATTTCACGGGTCCATATTTTGTTTCTATTGTCGATAAAGTTTACATTGTTAACACTCATCCAACCGCGTAGATTTGCAATCGATTTTGCCACACCCACTTCAAGTTGGCCTGCACTAATGGTCGTTGGCGTATTAATAGAGGCTAGTTGATCTGCATAGTGATGCAGTGAAAAAGTTATCACTGCACCGATGAGTATTATCAGCACTCCAACCGCAGCCACATTAAGATGTGAACGCAGTAATTGATTCCATAAACGAATAGCAGTCATGGATGTGCTGACTGAATTGTTACTCATTATTTAGTGTAGTAGCCAATTAGAATCATTTAAATGTAGTTGTTGCAATGCAATAATTTGTTGATGCAAGACACTGACCCTTTGATAAACATCCGAAGGGGTTTTCTGACCAACTAAATAGGTTTTTGCCGGTGATTTTGCCGCTAATTTTAATGAATGTATATAGTGAAGATTCGCTACCATCAAAGAAGCTAAATCATAAACGTCACCAGGATCTTTATCTTTATCTTTATCTTTATCTTTATCTTTAAATTGTACAAAATTTACATCATAATGCTTCACTATATCTATAAGAATTTCACGTGTTTTAATAAGATAGCTATAAACATCTGTCGGTGTTTTACGTCGTTCAAAGGCATGAGCAGAAGGAATACGTTTTACTGTCGGTGCAGTGGCTAATAACGAGGCCATTAAATGGATGGCCTCATTGGTTTTTTTGTATACATCACTTGGGGTGAATTGTTGTTTTAACAATGCATTAACTTGGCTGTTTACTAATGTGACTTGCGCAAAAACATCTGATGGTAAAGTGTCAATTTCCTGTTCTTGTTCAAAAGCTTTCTCTGTAATCTGCAAATAATTTTTTACTTCCACCACTTGTTCATAGGTTTGATTCACCAGCAGCCATACATGAAAAGGCCGTATATCTTCTATATTTATTGTCGGTACAGCAACAACACGACTCCCTGTTTGTTCATATAATAAATGGTTTACTTTAATCAATGATGTCTGTGCCTGAAAATATACTTCTCGCGGGCTGGCATTTTCCACTATTTCTAATTCAGAACTAGATCTAGGCTTTCCAAGCTCTAAGCGAATCAGATCAATTTCATCAGATAATAAATAAGCTCGGGCTAATACATCGGCAGGTAAAATACTATTAAGTTCTACAGCTCGTCCGCTGATCGGCTCTAATCTTTGGGCAATAGCACTGTTAAAAGGAAGTAGTAAACTGAAGACGCAGAATATTTTGATAAAAAGACTCATATTGCTGCCGTTTCTAAAATTTATGTTCATTCCCTGAGATCTTCCT
>JBJPGE010000021.1:0-22728 GCA_048595465.1 Methylophagaceae bacterium
AATGATAATAATTGGCATCAGGTATTAGTGTTTAGTCGCACTAAACATGGTGCAAATAAAATTACAGCACAACTTGAGAAAGTAGGGCTTACTGCAGCAGCGATTCATGGAAATAAGAGCCAAGGGGCACGGACACGAGCATTAGCTAACTTCAAAAATGGTAAAGTTCAGGTGTTGGTGGCAACCGATATTGCGGCACGAGGTTTAGATATTGATCAGTTACCTCATGTGGTGAATTTTGATTTACCTAATGTGCCAGAAGATTATGTGCATCGAATTGGACGAACAGGTCGAGCTGGCGCCACAGGGCAAGCAGTGTCATTGGTGAGTGCCGATGAGTTTAAACAATTATCTGATATTGAACGGTTAATAGGCCAGATAATTGAGCGTAAAGGGATGGAAGGGTTTGAGCCTGTTAATGCTTTGCCTGAGTCAGACTTAAGTAAACGTCCACCACGTATTAAGAAACCTAAAAGCCCAAAAGTAGGCCATAGAGACGGCCAGCGATCAAATGAAAAATCTGGAAGCAATCATGCCGGTAATCGCGCTAGAAATAGTCGACGTCGTAGTGGTGGAAATGAACGTTAAGGGAGGTCTGAATAAGTCCAATTATTTCAGACTAGTTAAAATGGCTGTTATTTCCCCCGAAGTTCGTTGCAATAGAATGACTATTACGCCTCACTTCGTGAAAAATACCAATCATTTTTCCTGCGCCTGAATTTAATTAACTTAATCAGATTTCCCTTGAGGTAATCGCTAGATCACGCTATTCAGAGCTTGACTTACATCAGCGATAATATCGTCGATATTTTCGATACCAACAGAAATTCGCACAAGGTCGCTGCTTACGCCTGCTTTTGCTAACTCTTCATCATTAAGTTGGCGATGTGTTGTTGATGCCGGGTGACAGGCGAGTGATTTAGCATCACCAATATTCACTAAGCGAAGGATCATTTGCAGTGCATCGATAAACTGCGCGCCTGCAATAGCGCCACCTTTAATACCAAAACTTAATATTCCTGAAGCCTTGCCGGAAGTGATTTTCTGACACATAGCATGGTGTGGACTATTCGGTAATGCTGCATAATTCACCCAATCTATTTTAGGGTGGTTTTCTAAATAGGCTGCTAATTTCTCAGCATTTTCACAATGTCTTTCCATTCTCAAGCCCAAAGTTTCAAGACCTTGTAATATTTGGAATGAGTTAAAAGGTGACAAAGCTGCGCCGGTGTTTCTAAGCGGAGAAACACGGCAACGGCCGATATAGGCCGCTTCGCCTAAGGCCTCGGTATAAATAACACCATGATAAGAAGGATCGGGCTCATTTAACATGGGGAATCGTTTTTTATTGGCCACCCAATCAAATTTACCCGAGTCCACTATAACGCCTCCGATAGATGTGCCATGACCACCGATATATTTGGTCAAAGAATGGACAACAATATCAGCACCCAATTCAAAGGGACGGCACAAATATGGCGTTGCAACGGTATTATCGACGATAACAGGTATGCCATGACGATGTGCTATTTCAGCTAGTTTTGCTATATCAACAATATTACCTGCTGGATTGCCAATAGATTCACAAAAAATAGCTTTAGTATGTTCGTCTATAGCTTCTTCGAAGGCTTTATAGTCATCGAAAGATACCATACGAACATTGATACCTTGATTAGGCAGTGCGTGTGCGAAAAGATTGTAGGTACCGCCGTATAGTTGGCTGATGCTGACAATGTTATCACCCACTGTGCATATAGCTTGAATTGCATAGGTAATTGCCGCCATGCCTGAAGCTAGACACAAGGCGGCGAGGCCACCTTCCATTGCTGCAATGCGTTGTTCCAACACATCCGTTGTGGGGTTCATTATGCGGGTGTATATATTGCCAGGCACTTTGAGATCAAATAGATCAGCGCCGTGTTGTGTATCATCAAAGGTATAGGATGTGGTTTGATATATGGGAACTGCAGCCGCTTTTGTTGTCGCTTCAGATTCATAACCGTGGTGTAAAGCAAGCGATTCAAGTTTCATAATAAATACATCCTATATATTATTTTAAAATACTATTTCCATTTAAAGTCTGAGCTTGATTGTTCTGGTCTAAGTTTAAGTTGTACACCTTGTAAGAAATTACGCAATATTTGATCTTTGCAGGCTCGAAAATGTTTGTGCTCTGCCCGGCGGAAAAAAGCGCTTAATTCATGTTTACTAATACGCAGGTCAGCGAGTAATAAAATAGCTAAAATCTCATCATCTTTCAAGTCTAATGCAATTTTCAATTTTCTAAAGATGATGTTGTTGTTTAGTTTTTTCTCAGGTTTGGGTTGCTCGCCTTCACGTTTTCCTCTGCGCTCATTAATTAAACCATTTAAGAATGTAGCTAGCTGTACATCGCCACAATTCACATAGGCTTCATCTTCTTCTTTCTTCATCCAATTACTGATTTGTTCACGGGTAACGTCCAAATCAGCTTGGGCAAAAATGGCGATTATTTTTGAGTCGTTATAATCAAAAACGTAGCGAACACGGCGTAAAACATCGTTATTAGTCAAAGAGTAGTTCCTGTTAAAGTGGCCAAAGCTGAATACCAAGCCACATAAAATAGAGTGATAAAGATAAGCATAATAGCGTAATTAGGCTATATAGTGGTTGAAAGCCTATTTTGCGGGTCTCATTAAAGCCAATATAAGCACCAATAGCATTTACGAAAAATGAAAACTCACTGACTACTAATAATGTTAACAACGGCAAACTAGTTAGGCCATCACTAGCAATCTGACTGCCTTTAAGCACAACCAGCAAAAGAAATGCACCTAAGGCTAAAGCAATGTATGGAAAATTACGTGTTTTCATTTATCTATACTCGAAAATAGAATGGCTAAGATTTTGACTTAGTAAAAGGATACATAAACTGTTTCCAATAACCAGAAGGTACGGGATGACCGCCGACACCTAAACCTGAAGGCCATCTACCTTTAGGCATAAAATAGGTACCAAATAAACGATCAAATATTGGAAAGTGAATTGAGAAATTAACATCAATAGCTTCTTTCTCTATACCATGATGCCAATGATGAAAGCGAGGTGTTACTAGAATAGGTTTAATCCATTCAATATCAAATTTAATATTTGAATGGATATAAGTGGCATAAAGATAAACCACGATTAGGTATAAATAAATCATTGATTGATCAAAACCAAGTACTGTCATGGGTATAACCGTTAGCCCACGCAGAAATACTATTTCAACTATATGCATGCGTGAACCTGCCAGCCAATCAAGTGTACGTGCTGAATGATGGACAGCATGAAATTTCCATAACCAAGGCACTTTATGGAATAAACGATGCACCCAATATTGCACCAAGTCAGTCAAAAACATGATCTCAAAAAATTGTAACCACAAAGGTTGGCTGATAATAGCGGCTTGGATTGATGATAACTGGGCAGTAGCTAAAATAAGATTTGAAGGTGCAAATGATAAATATGTAAACGATTGCACCATTATGCTACTGATTAAAAAATACAGTAAATCTTCCCGCCATTCGAGTCGAAATACCGATTGTTCTTTACGACGAAATAAGCGTTCAAGGGGTAGAAATACAATGCCTGTTAAGGTTAAGTTTAGGATAAACCAATCTAAACCGAAATAAACACCACGGGTCAGTTCGCCTGAAATTTGGGCATTAGAACCACCCATTGCAACGGCAATCAGTACCAGCAATAATGCAGTAAAACCTAAGAACTTATGTTGTCGAAGAATAAGGCTTACGGTTGCTAGTAAGAATGCCAAAATTAGAACTATATGAAGAGCAACTCGAACTAAGGCAATATCAAGGGCAGCTCTAATTTCAGGTACAGTTAACAAATCAGGGTAGCGTAGGCACAACACTGTAACAAAACCTGTAATAGCTAGAACAAGGGCAATCACGCCACTTATCCAACCTGTACCAGCTTTAGTTGAGGCTTTATCAGCTTCTAATTCTTGCATTAGTGATGTTGTAAAGTGGCTCACAATGATTTTTCTCTTATTAAATTAAAAGGTTTTATTAGAAAACTAAGAAGGCAAATTTTATGACCATTGCCCAAAGAATGAAACTAGAAATCACATAAGTGGAAAATCTAGCGAATACATTATTAAACGTACAATGAATAAAGCTGTGAATGATTCGTAGAGTAGCAAATGCCCATGCTAGACCAACAAACCATGGATCAGTTAGCTCCATTGTATTTAAGGCTAAACAAATAAAATAAAAAATAACAGGCAATTCAAAAAGATTTTTTAGGTTGTTTGAAGGTCGATTAATATATTCGGGCAAAATGGAAGCGACCAACTCGGGACTAGATACATCTTGTGGTTTGATTTTGTTAGTAATTACATAGCGATTACGTAAAAAGTACATATAGGTCCAAACTACAATAGTCAGTAGCATGACAACGACCGCGGGTTGTAAAATGGGATAGGCCATCTTTAATAGAACAGGTAAAAATAAAAAAGCCCGCAAAAGCGGGCTTAGATATTATTTAGTCAGTGCAATCATATGATCAACAGCTGCTTTTATATCATCATCACTTAAGTCTGGGTTACCACCACGTGCTGGCATCATGTTAAAACCATTAATTGCATTAGCATAAAGTTTATCCATGCCTTGTTCAATGCGTGGAGCCCAACCGTCAGCATCACCTAATTTAGGTGAGCTCATCATGCCTGTGCGATGACACAAAGCACAGGTGTTTTTAACAACCTTTGCACCAGCATCATCAGCAGAACCCGTTTCAGCGGGTGCTGCAGCCACAACGGCAACTTCTACCACGGGTGGTTCACCGATATTAACTTGGGCAACAGGTTTAATGCGTTCAGCTACATCTTCGGCAGCCATACTTTCTGGTGCTACGGTGCCTTTTGCAACACCTAGCATTGTCGATAAAATGATATTGATTAATCCAAAAACGAGGATAAAGACAATGATACTACCGATGAAGAATTTTCCTGTGTTTTGCGAAGCCATGATAATGCCCTAGAAATAGTATGAATAAACGTTAATTATACGATGTTAATGGGTTTGGTGAAACAGTTACTCTTGAATTGGGCTTAAAACCGAATTGAAGTTAAAGCTAATTTCCCAATCGTTGAGCCTGACAATAATTGCTTATGCGCTAATTCAATGTTATCAATAGTGAGCGGGCCTAAGGTCTCAGTTAATGTGCTGATGATTTCTCCATCATCAAGCAGTTGAGCAATAGTATTCAGTAGATGATGTTGTTCAATCATATCTTTCGTTTTAAACATTGATCGCGTAAACATAAACTCCCAAATAAAGCCGACACTTTTGGATTTAAGGATATCTAAATCGTGTTTTTCTTGAGTACCATCAATACTGCAGATCATGCCTTGGGGTGCGATAAGTTCTGACATGGCAGCAAAATGATGGTCAGTATGGATTGTGCAGAATATGTAATCAGGAGCGTTTAACCCTAAGGTACGATATTGCAATACTAATTCACTATGGTGGTTGATGACATGGTCGGCACCCAGTTTATAGCACCACTGCTCAGATTCAGAGCGAGAAGCGGTGGTAATAACATTAAGCCCCGCTACTTTTTTTGCCAACTGAATAGCAATTGAGCCAACACCACCTGCTCCACCAATAATAAGAATATTTTTGCCTTTATCATCTTTTCGATTAATGCGTAAACGAGAAAATAATGATTCCCATGCGGTGATACTGGTTAATGGCATTGCCGCGGTTTCAGAAGCTGAGAGAGTGGTTGGTGCACGACCGACAATACGTTCATCAACAAGTTGATGACTGGCATAGCAGCCAGGACGTGTGATATCACCTGCATAAAATACTTTGTCACCCGATTTGAATAACTCAACTTGGTCACCGGCTGCTACAACAGTGCCAGTAGCATCCCAACCTACAACTTTAGCAGAGGGTAAGTTTCCCTTGATTCCTGCTTTGACTTTAGTGTCGACAGGGTTAACGGCAATAGCATTAATTTCGATCAGTAGATCATGGCCTGAAGGTTGTTGTGTAGGCTGCTCGATTAATTGTGCAGGCGTGTTATTACTGCTAAATCCAAATGCTTTCATTTTTTTGAAGATCCAAAATCATTGTAATTACGATATCACTTTTATAATAAATATTATAATTTTTGTAATTATAACGTTACATGTACGTCTATTTTCTATGTTTGGTTACAACAACGATTAAATCAAACTAAATTAACTTAATTATAAAGAGAGAAAATTATGGGTGTTATGAAAAAGACAACTGGGTTGGCAATGGCGATAGCTGCAGCAAGTTTAGTAGGCTGTGCAAGCACATCTGCAACAACAAGTACCGCTAGTGCAGAAGCGGTTCATTGTTATGGTGTAACAGGATGTAAAGGGCATAATGATTGTAAAGTTGCTGGTAATGCTTGTGCAGGCCATAATGACTGTAAAACTGCGAATAATGCATGTAAAGGTCAAGCAAGCTGTAAAACAGCTGGTAATGCGTGTAAAGGTCAAGCTTCATGTAAAGGTCAAGGTTTTGCTGCAATGTCGGCAGAAGCATGTGCTGATGCAGGTGGTACAGCTGGTAAATAGATAATACATGGCCTATTGAAGGCCATTTTTATTTAGAAATGCCGTGTTTGTATTATGATAGCAAGCACGGCATTTTTTATTTTCATACAATGGAGAATCAAAATGAATGCAACCAAAACAACAGGCTTAGCATTAGCCATTGCAGCAGCAGGTTTGATGGCTAGCACAACTGCAAATTCGTATGGCTCAAAAAACCCTGAGTTTAAAAGTGACTCAGCCGAAGTTCATTGTTATGGTGTAACCTCATGTGCAGGTCATAATGATTGCAAAACCGCAGAGAATGCATGTAAAGGTCAAGCATCATGTGCGGGTCATGGCTTTTTAGTGATGTCAGAGAAAGCATGTGCTGACGCCGGTGGTACAGTAGGAAAATAATATGACACGCCCATTTTTAGGATTCGGCTTAGGCTTACGAACAGACCACTATGAACATGTTATAGAGAATAAACCACAAGTAGATTGGTTTGAAATCATCTCTGAGAATTATATGGTTCCTGGTGGCAAGCCTTTAGATCATTTAGATAAAATTCGTCAAGATTACCCGATGGTAATGCATGGTGTTTCAATGTCGATTGGCAGTACCGATCCTTTGAATCTAGATTATCTAAAAAAACTAAAGACATTAATAGATCGTGTTGAACCACAATGGATTTCGGATCATTTATGTTGGACGGCAGTCGATCACATTAATAGCCATGATTTATTGCCATTGCCATACAATGAACCCACAATTTCACATATTGTAGAACGCATTAAACGAGTTCAAGATACGATTGGCAGACAAATGTTGATTGAAAATTTATCGAGTTATGTCACTTATAATAATTCTGAAATGCCAGAGTGGGAATTTGTTAATGAAATAGCAAAACGAGCAGATTGTTTTATTTTGCTTGATATTAATAATATTTTTGTGAGCGCGAACAATCATCACTTTGAACCCAAAGACTATGTCAACGGTATTGATAGCGATCGCGTAATGCAATTTCATCTTGCGGGACATAGCTATAACGGTGAAATGATCATTGATACTCATGATCATGATGTATGTGATCCGGTTTGGGATTTATATGAATATGCACTGGGACGATTTGGTGCGGTGAGCACCATGATTGAACGTGATGACAATATTCCGCCATTTGATGAACTGCGCCAAGAGCTTGCAATAGCAGAAAAGATTGCTGCCAAAGTATTAACACCACAGCAATTACAAATCAGCAATAATCTAGATTTGCAAGGAGTAGCTTAATGTCTGGTTTGCAGGAAATACAACTGCGTTTTATGGACTATTTATTAGATGAATCAACAGAGATGGTTGATGACGTCGAGTCAACGCCTATGCTGTCGGCGAAAGGGCGGTTGGATATTTATGCCACTGCATATCGACTTCGATTAAAAGAGGCTATTGCTACCGATTACGATAAACTAGCTTCGTATTTAGGTGATGAACGCTTTGATAATTTGATGGATCGTTATATTGATAAATTTCCATCACACACTACTAATCTACGTTATTTTAGTGTTAATTTACCGGAGTTAATTCGAGATGGTGACGAATATTCTCACATAGCTGAAGTATATGAACTAGCCTGTATTGAACGAGCTTTTGCCGATAGTTTTGATGCAAAAGATTTACAATTTGCGACGATAGATAATCTCGCTGCATTACCCGAAGAGGCATGGGGCACACTGTCGTTTAAATTTCAAAAGTCAGTGCAAATATTATGGCTAGAATATAATAGCTTTCCAATTTGGAAGGCATTGGCTGAGGAAGAAATACCCCCAAAAGTAGAAAAACAGACAGCTTCAGCTTGGATATTGTGGCGCAAATCAGATTTAATTAGTCATTATAGAATGTTAGCAACAGAAGAGATTGCAATCTTGGCGCTGGCGATGAAAGGTGAAAACTTCGCGGTGATGTGCGAAAAATTATTAGACTTTTATAATGAAGAAGAAACGCCTATGAAAGCCATTGGCTTTTTGCAATCATGGATTGCAGAAGAAATGCTGGTAGGCTTTAAGTATTAAATTTAACTGCTGCTGTTTTTGCCCGCTTGATATGCTGCGATGACGATGGATTTAAATTTCGGATGCTGGTCTATATCGTCAATATCTAATTGTTGTTTGATCATCGGGGCAAGCGTATGAAGTATTTGGTTTTCATGCCAGTGCTGTTCGAAGGCTAATTGATTAAAGCTACTATCGTCTTGCATAAAATCTAAGGCTGAACCTTTAGCATTGCTGAATTGAACATCTTCGCCAAGTAGCATTTCATATTCGTATGAATAGGCATCAATATTATGTGATTTTGCCAACATTTGATGCAATGGAGGGATTGCACCATGTTGCTGCATCAATGTATCCAGATCTAAAATGGCCGTAGGTGTTAATGTTTCACCTTTAAAATTAAACTCAATTGTTGCAGTAATATGATTCATAGTAGTTTTTGTAAAGATGATAAGTAATCAGATTCAGAAGGCGCTTGATTATTGCGTTGAGCTAACCATAATGATTCGGTTAGGCATTCCATCATATTATGCTCAGTATCATGGGCATTGCCAAATTTAGCTTGTAACTGTTGGTATACATCGCGAATGCCAACAGGGCGATCAGTTGAAATTTGTTCATGCAATGAAATATGTAAGCCCATATGAAGAAAGGGATTGGTTTGACCATCTTCAACAAAATATTCTTGTTCTAAACTAGCTTCATTATTAAATATTGTATGGTATTCAGGATGTTCACTAATCACTTGGCCGACCATTAACTCTAACGCTGACAAGCTTACATTCGTCTGCTGTTTTTTCCAAACATCATGATACATCTGGCGTAATTGTTGACGATTTTGACCGAACATAAGGAGCCTCTGATTAAGCTTGTTTTTTCTGCTGACGACGAAAATCATCACATAAATGTGATACTACGCATACTGAACACTGTGGCTTTCTAGCAATACAGACATAACGGCCATGTAAAATTAACCAATGATGTGCATCTTGTTTAAATTCAGCAGGGACGACTTTCATCAACTTATCTTCAACCGCACGTACCGTTTTCCCTTTAGCCAAGCCAGTACGATTTGAAAGGCGGAACAAGTGGGTATCAACAGCAATCACAGGATGTTTAAATACAGTGTTAAGAATAACATTGGCCGTTTTCCGTCCCACACCGGGTAAAGCTTCGAGTGCTTCACGATCATCGGGTACTTCACCGTTATGTAACTCAAGTAATTGCTGACAAGTCTTAATCACATTTTCAGCTTTACTATTAAATAAACCAATTGTTTTAATGTACTGTTTAAGACCATCGACACCTAAATCTAAAATAGCTTGTGGTGTATTGGCGATAGGGTAGAGTTTATCTGTTGCTTTATTGACCCCAATATCAGTCGCTTGTGCTGATAAGATAACGGCAATTAATAATTCAAATGTTGAAGTGTAATTAAGCTCGGTCGTTGGCTCAGGGTTATAAGCTTTGAGTATGGCAAAAAAATTTTGGCGTTGGGCTTGATTCATTAGCTGGCAGTTACAATTTCGGCTGATTCAATTTCCACAGAACTGACTTTTTTAGTTGATTGGCGGGCATCAATTACATTTTTCAAAGCTACAATTAAACCTAAGCCAATAAATGCCCCCGGCGGTAAGAGTGCTAATAAAAAGCCACGGTAGTCTTCAAAGACGGTAATGGTTAGGTTCCTTGCGGCTTCACCAAACATTAAGTGTGCTTCGCTGAATAAGGTACCAAGGCCGATTAATTCACGCATTGCTCCGAGCAATACTAAAACTGCGGTGAAACCAAGTCCCATCATTAGACCATCCACTAACGATGGGCCAATAGGGTTACGTGAAGCAAAGGCTTCTGCACGGCCAGTGATGGCACAGTTGGTTACAATTAACGGGATGAAAATACCGAGTATTAGATATAACTCATGGAACCATGCATTCATTGATAGCTCAATAATGGTTACGATTGAGGCGATAATCAATACAAATACAGGTAATCGTGCTTCGTCAGGAATATGTTTGCGTAGTAATGATACCAAGCCATTAGAAGCAACAAGCGTCAAAATGGTTGCCAGACCTAAACCAAGACCATTGATAACGGTATTACTGACGGCAAGTAGTGGACATAAGCCCAATAACTGAACTAGGGCAGGATTATTCTTCCATAAGCCATCACGAACAATAGGGCTATATACACTGTTCATTATTTGCTTACCTCAAATAATTCATTACGATGATCTTTAAAATAAAGCAATGCATTTTTCACCGCAGAGACTACCGCACGAGGGGTGATTGTAGCACCAGTGAATTGATCAAAATTACCACCGTCTTTTTTTACTTTCCATTTTGATTCGACAGGGTTTTGTAATGACAAATTATTAAAACTTAAAATCCAGTCTGCTTTTTTAAGAACAATTTTATCACCTAAGCCAGGTGTCTCTTTGTGCTTGATGACACGAACCCCAGCAATAGTGCCATCATAATAAATACCGACCAGCAGTTTAATTTTTCCATTATAGCCATTGGGTGCAATGCTGGTGAATACGGCAGCAATGGGCGAATTGCCTTTGCGAGCACGATAAATCTGCGTAGCCTGTTTAGTACCTAATTCGGTGGAGGCTGCTAAAGTAATGTTGTCGGTTAAAATGTCATTATCATAACGGCTGACATCGACTAACTGATTGAGTGCTTTTAACAAGGCTTGGCGTTCATTTTCGTTAATTTGTTCACGGGTATTTATTTCTGTGAAGCTGACTAAGCTTGTTGCGACAATAGCAAACACAGCTAACATCAAACCGATCTTTAAAATATGACTTTGGATCTGGTTCACGATTTTGCCCCATACACTTTAGGTTGGGTGTAATAATCAATCAATGGCACCATCATATTCATGAGTAAGACGGCAAAGGCTACGCCATCAGGATAGCCGCCCCAAACACGAATAATATAGGTTAGCAAACCTACTCCTGCACCAAATACAATCCGCCCCTTAACCGTTGTTGATGCGGTAATAGGATCGGTTGCAATAAAGAATGCGCCTAACATTGTGCCACCACTTAATAGATGAAACAGTGGTGAGCCAGTAATTTCAGGGCTAATAAACCAAGCAACGGCACTAATGGCCGCTAAACTTGCGATCATGGCTACAGGAATATGCCAGCTGATCACGCGGCGATAAATTAGGTATAAACCACCGACGATAAATAGACCGTTTATCCATTCCCAGCCTTTACCGCCAAATAATCCAAACAAAGGTTGTTGAACAATATCTGCAGGATTTTGAAGTAGACCGATTTGTGTTTTCATCGCATCTAATGGCGTTGCACCTGATAAAGCATCAATACCAACACTTGAGCTGATCTGGCCGGTGAATATCACTTGAAATGCAGAGGCAAAATCGAGTGGATGCTCACTTAATGTTGTAACAGGTAACCATGTTGTCATTTCTAACGGAAATGAAATCAGCAGAACAACATACGCCACCATGGCGGGGTTAAATGGGTTATAGCCTAAACCGCCATAAAGATGTTTCGCAAAGATAATGGCAAACAATATACCGATAGTGACTAACCACCATGGCGCTAAAGGAGGCAATGCAATAGCCAATAAAACAGCTGTTACGATAGCGCTTCCATCTGTTAAAAAAGGCTTAAGTGAACGGTTACGTAACTTGAGCATCAAGGCTTCAGCAAGCAATGCAACCACAATGGCTAAGGTCATTGTGATTAAAACGCTTGGCCCAAAGAAATAGACAATGCCAATTACTGCAGGCACAAGTGCGAGTAATAATTGCAGCATTTGCAGTGTTACGCGGTTAGTACCGGATAAAAAGGGTGATGATAAGCGGCTTAAAGGCATTTATTTGTTCTCCACATTATCAAGACTACTATCTTTTTGAGCTTGTTCTTTTTCTTTTGCCGCTTTTGTGGCAGCT
Source organism: Methylophagaceae bacterium (assembly GCA_048595465.1). Lineage (GTDB taxonomy): Bacteria > Pseudomonadota > Gammaproteobacteria > Nitrosococcales > Methylophagaceae. The sequence goes on from JBJPGE010000021.1 coordinate 12,530, forward strand.
AATGCGGCTTTACGCTGGCGTTGCCGTTGTTCTTTTTCTTTCTTTTCTAATTCTAACCGCTGTTGTCGATTATCGTGACGAATTCGAGCATTGTCCGACTTTAAGGTTTCTTGCTGTTGATTCATTATTTCTGTTTTCGCAAAACGGAAATAATGCACTAAAGGAATTTTACTCGGGCAAACATAGCTACAGCAGCCACATTCAATACAATCAAATAGATTATATTCCTGTGTTTTTTCCAAATCTTTAGCGCGGGCATGCCAATAGAGTTGCTGAGGCAATAAACTAACAGGGCAGGCAGTCGCGCATTCGCCACAGCGAATGCAAGGTAGTGGTTTAGTATCAGGAGCCGCATTATCTACACCCACTAAAATGCAGTTAGCGGTTTTGGTAACAGGCAGGTGGTCACCAGAAAGGTTATAGCCCATCATTGGGCCACCTAAAATAAACGGTTCCCCCGGCTGACGCTGTGTTTCGCAAAATGCTAATAACTCATCCATTGGTGTGCCGAATAATGTTTCAAAGTTGCCGGCATGTTTTACATCGGTACCGGTAACGGTAACGATACGAGAAATAAGGGGTTCACCATGAATAATGGCTCGGCCAATAGCATAGCTAGTGCCTACATTATGACAAACAATGCCCAAGTCAATGGCCAAACCTCGGCTAGGTACCTGCTTACCGGTCAGTACTTGAATCAGTTGTTTTTCACTGCCTGCCGGATACCGTGTAGGCACAACAACAACTTTGGTATTTTTTAGGCTATCGCGTTGTGATAATGCATGTTCCATAGCGGCAATGGCTTCGGCTTTATTGTCTTCAATAGCGATAATGCAATTTTTAACCCGCAAGGCATAATGCATGATCTCAATACCATCGAGAATGCCTTCAGCGCGTTCGCGCATCAGCATATCATCGCAGGTGATGTAAGGCTCACATTCAACGCCATTGAGAATCAAGGTGTCGACATGATGATGTACACCGGGATTGAGCTTAATAAAACTAGGAAAACCTGCACCGCCGAGGCCTACAAGGCCGGCTTCACGAATACGTTGCCGAATATCATGTTCAGATAATTGCTTATAATCGACTATTCCTTGATGTTCAATCCAGCGATCTTCACCATCTGTTTCAATGGTGATACATAAGGCTGATAAACCTGAAGGATGTGGAATAGGGTGATCATCAATAGCTGTAATTGTACCGGAGCTAGGTGCATGCAAATAAACTGAAACATGACCTTCGGCACGAGCAATTTTTTGGCCTTTTAATACTTTGTCGCCAACCTCAACAATGGGCACAGAGGCTTCACCAATATGTTGCTGTAATGGCAATATAAGTTTTTTACTCAAGGGCATTTGGCGAATAGGTGTTTGTGTTGAACGTCTTTTTTGACCATCGAGCACTAAACCACCGGGGAATGACGCTAATGTTTCAGTCATGATTGCCCCCCAATTTTTAGATCTAGGTGATCGGGATCAGGCCAGCGCCATGTGTTTGGATTGGGCTTGGTTTCAACCATATCAATGCAATCGACAGGGCAGGGTGGCACACACAATTCACAGCCGGTACATTCTTCTGCAATAACGGTATGCATTTGTTTTGCTGCCCCTAAAATGGCATCAACAGGACAAGCCTGAATGCATAAGGTGCAACCAATGCAACGATCTTCAACAATCACTGCTAAAGTTTTTGGTGATTCTTCGCCACACTCTTCGTCTAAAGCGAGGACTTCAACTTCGAGTAAATCAGCCAAGGCTTGAATAGTCGCTTCACCACCGGGAGGACAGCGATTAATATCGGCTTCACCTGCAGCCATTGCCTCAGCATAAGGCCGACAACCAGCAAAACTGCATTGTCCACATTGTGTTTGAGGTAGAAGTTTATCAATTTGCTCGGCAATAGGATCGCCTTCGACTTTAAAGCGAATAGAAGCGAAGCCTAATAACAGGCCAAACAGTAAGGCCATTCCTGTGATGGCTAGAATTGCTGACAGCATATTTACTCGACCAAACTAGCAAAGCCCATAAAGGCCATAGACATCAAACCAGCCGTAATTAAACCAATAGCAGCACCTTGAAAAGGCACAGGCACATCAGCCGCATCAATACGTTCACGCATAGAAGCAAAAATAACTAGTACTAATGAAAAACCAAGCGCGGCACCAAAGCCATAAAGTCCCGACTCAATAAAGCCGTGGTCTTCCTGTACATTAAGTAATGCCACGCCTAAGACAGCACAATTTGTTGTGATTAGGGGTAGGAATATCCCCAAAACTTGATAGAGCAAAGGGCTCGTTTTATGTACAACCAATTCTGTAAACTGGACGACAACTGCAATGACAAAAATAAAGCTAATGGTACGTAAAAATTCGATACCTAAAGGAGCAAGCAGATATTCGTTAATAAGGTAACTGGTTATGGAAGATAAGGTTAAAACAAATGTCGTCGCCAACCCCATACCCATAGCCGTTTCCAGCTTACGAGACACCCCCATAAACGGACACAATCCTAGGAATTTAACTAGAACAATGTTGTTTACTAGAATGGTGCTAATTAATATGAGGGCATATTCTGCCATGAAATAAACCTGCTACTTAAATCGGGTTGAGTTTTGTCATCTGTACATAAAGATGACAAGCTCAAATTATAGCCGATAAGTATAGCTTATTTTAGCTGAGTTTCGTAGCTTTATATTCTAATTAATGCTTTTTAATTAGTTACTTATAGCTTTTTATTATATGGATATTCACTACTATTTTAAGCGGCGCTTCTGTACTGCCTCTGCTAACTCCCGTAATAACACTTCACTATTATCCCAAGCCATGCATGCGTCAGTAATACTTTGGCCGTAAACTAACTCTTTACCTTCTTCGGTATTTTGTCTGCCAGCAACCAGATTGCTTTCTAGCATGATACCCATAATGCGTTTTTCACCATTGGCTATTTGATTGGAAACATCACGACATACAACTTCTTGTTGTTCATGACTTTTGCCACTGTTAGCATGGCTACAATCAACCATAAATAGGGCTCTTTGCCCTGTTCGACCAATTGTTTCAGCCACATCTTGGACGCTTTCGGCATCGTAGTTGGGCTTTTTGCCACCGCGCAATATTACGTGGCAATCAGGATTACCTGTGGTTGAGAATATGGCAGAATGACCGGCCTTAGTCAGCGACATAAAATGATGTGGTTTTGAAGCTGACATACAGGCATCAATCGCAATTTGTAAACCACCATCGGTCGCATTTTTAAAGCCGATAGGACATGAGATACCAGAAGCTAATTCGCGATGAGCTTGGCTTTCCGTTGTACGGGCACCAATTGCACCCCACGAAATTAGATCAGCAATATATTGTGGACTGATAAGGTCAAGATATTCACTGCCGGCAGGCACGCCCATTTCGGCAAGATCAAGTAATAACTTTCGAGCAAAACCTAGGCCATCATTAATTTTGAAACTACCATCTAGATGGGGGTCGTTGATTAAACCTTTCCAACCTACCACTGAGCGCGGTTTCTCAAAGTAAACACGCATGATAATGTGAAGGTCATCTTTTAATTCATCAATAAGTGGCTTTAGGAAACCAGCATATTCTCGTGCGGCAGCAGGATCATGAATTGAGCAGGGGCCTACGATAACGACGAGACGGTCATCTTCACCGTGTACTATTTTTTGAGTAATATTACGCGCATTAAATACTGTCTCGGAGGCCTGAGCAGTGATGGGGTATTTTTCATGTAATTGAACCGGAGGTAGGACTTCTTGTATTCCGGTAATGCGTAAATCATCGGTGCTATAGAGCATGAAACTTTGGCCTGAAAGAGAAATTAAACACTTATTCTACCTGCTAGGTGACCTTTCGGCTACGTTTGAATTAATTGTCATTCTTGTCAAGAGATGATTTAAGTGGCATATTGAATGTTAGATATGGATGCTGCTGTAATAGTTACAGAATATTAAGGACAATGATTATGAAAGAAAAAGAATTCTACGCAGATATTATTGAATCATTTGATGATGTAATCGATAAGTTTCGTCAATTTCCTGAGCTTGTTAATAAAAAAATAGTTGATTCCAATCTATTAACGACATTGGGACAGTATGTAACTTTTCTTGATTATGACCGCGATGCAAAAATCGCATTATTACTAGAAAAAAATAATGATCTGAAAACAGTATATTTACGCCTCAATGAGCATTTGGGTGAAGAAACATTTGTTGGCGATTGGTATACCGTAGAACAATCTAGTGTTGATCAGTTTGCACGGGTGACAGGTGATCAACAATGGATTCATACAAGCCCCGATCGTGCGAAAAAAGAATCACCCTATAGAGCTACAATTGCCCATGGATTTTTAACACTAGCTTTAATTCCTCTTTTGACAGACAGTGTTGACCCAGAAAAAAATATTTACCCTGAAGCAAGAATGGTGGTGAACTACGGTCTTAATAGTGTTGTATTTCCGTTTCCAATTAAAATCGGCAAACGAATTAGAGCTCGCGCACGGGTCACAAAATTAGTGCCGATGAAACGCGGATTAGAAGTTGTACGTGAAATAAAAATTGAGATCGAAAATAGCACTAGACCAGCGTGCATTGCCGAAACGGTAGTGCGCCTTTATTTTTAGTAGCAACAATACCGTTTCGGCTAAATTTCTAAACTAGTTGACGATAGGAATATTGTCGAATAAGTCTGCATTTAACCATAGATGCAACCAAATACTAGCGGCATAGCCTAATGCAATGGCCCAAATCCATTTGAGATGTTCCATAAATGTATATATTCCACTGGCTTGTCCCATAACGGCAACACCGGCTGCAGAACCAATTGACAACAATGAACCACCCACACCAGCCGTTAATGTAACCAATAACCATTGACCTGTATCCATGGCTGGGAACATCGACAGCACAGCAAACATGACTGGGATGTTGTCAATAATGGCCGATAGAATACCGACAAGAATATTAGCATTAGTTGGGCCTAAATCTCCATACATAAGTTGTGAACCTACGGTTAAATAACCAATAGTACCGAGTCCGCCTACGCAAAGGATAATGCCGTAGAAAAACATTAAAGTATCCCACTCAGCACGCTCTAATTGTTGGAAAATATTGAATGGGTGTTTATGTTTTTCGATACCTTCAATGGTGAGCGTTGTTTCACCATCATAAGCTAACTTATCTAACATACGTTTATCTCGCATTTTGATCATATAGCCATAGACTTTTAAGAAACCTAAACCTGTCATCATGCCGATAACGGGAGGTAAGTGTAAGAAGTTATGTGCACATACGGCCATTGTAATGGTCAGTATAAATAGGAACATAACTACAAATGCACCTTGTTTTAATGTTGCAGTTTCCTTGCTTGCTTGTGGAAATTCATTGCTGACAAAGAAAGACATGATTACGGCAGGTATAAGCCAATTGACGACAGAGGGTGCAAATAATACGAAGAATTGTTGAAAATCAATCACACCTTTTTGCCATACCATTAAGGTAGTAATATCACCAAATGGGCTGAATGCACCACCGGCATTGGCGGCAACAACAATATTGATACATGCTAAGGCAACAAACTTATGGTTTGTACCACCTACTGCCATTGCCACTGTAGCCATTAATAATGCTGTTGTTAAGTTATCTGCAATAGGCGAGATAAAGAAGGCAAGCACACCGGTTAGCCAAAAAATGGTACGCAATGAAAAGCCTTTATTGACTAGCCAGCTACGCAGAGCATCAAATACACCACGTTCACCCATGGTATTGATATAGGTCATTGCCGCGAGTAAAAATAAGAATAGCTCGGCATATTCAAGTAAATTGTGACGGATCATGATTTCTGCGGTGTGGTGAAATGCAGTATCTTCTTGCCCAGCATAAACGGCTGCAATCATTGCCCAAATAATACCCGCTGCAATCATCACAGGTTTTGATTTTCGCATGTGAATTTTTTCTTCAGCGATAACCAATACATAGGCTAATACAAAAATAGCTAATGAGGCATAACCGATCCAGTGGCTAGTTAAGTCTAATAAATGAACATCACCAGATGCAAATGACAATTGCGGAAATGCAAAAAGCGATAAGCTGAAAATCAGTGATGTGATTAAAGGATGATTAAGTTTAAGCTTATTGAACATGGATATGCCTTTTCTTCTAGTCAAGTCGAGCAATGATACCTTGCTGACTGGTTGTATGGAAGCTCATTAAGTCACATTTCTTCCATAACGGATTGATAAAAACCTTCTGAAGCCTCTTCAACTAAGTCAAAGACATGCTCAAAACCATTTGCACCACCATAATAAGGGTCAGGTACATCTTGTTCACTACAATCAGATGCATAGTCCAAAAATAGTGCGATTTTGTGATGGTATTCCTCAGGGCTTGCTGCTAATAACATATGGTAGTTATCGGCATCCATAGCTAAAACATGATCAAAATATTCAAAATCAGATGAGGCAACTTTACGAGCACGAATTTTTGATAAATCAACGCCTCGATTTTTTGCGGTTTGTGTCGCGCGAGAATCCGAGGGTTCACCTACGTGGTAGGCATGTGTACCAGCTGAATCGACCAGAAACCGATCAGCAGTATTTTTATCAATAATAAGCTTATTAAATACGCCTTCAGCGGTAGGTGACCTACATATATTGCCCATGCATACGAATAGCACTTTTATCTGATTCATTGAACTTCCTTTAATTAATTTCAGCTAGCAATTGTTCAATCATATTTTCGGATTGGCCTAAATAGCCGCCACCAAATAAATTAAGATGATTGAGAATGTGGTAAAGATTATAAAGTGTTTTGCGAGTTTGATAACCAGAATCAAGAGGGTATTGTGCTTGATAGGCGGCATAAAAGTCATTGCCAAACCCACCAAATAGTTCGGTCATGGCAATATCTGTTTCTCGGTCACCATAATAGCAAGCTGGATCAAAGATAACGGGATTACCTTGTGGATCAGCTGCAGCATTACCGCTCCATAAATCGCCATGTAATAAAGCGGGCTCCGGTGAATAATTATCAAAAAAGAGAGGTACTTTATTCAAAAGTTCTTGCCCACGGTCTTGTAGTCGACCAGTACCCCCCTTTTTAGCGGCAAAGTTAAGCTGTTTTGCTAAGCGCTGTTGTTGCCAAAAACTGAGCCAGTCATGATCACGATCATTATGTTGGGGTGTGCTGCCAATAGTATTTTCAATATGCCAGCCAAAAAAGGGCTGCACATGGCTGTGGAGTTGAGCAAGTTGTGTACCCAAAAGTTTGCTAGCCTGACCACGCAAACTCCCCAATTCAATATATTCTAATACGATGTAGCTATGGCCATCAGCCTGCCCAAAGCAAATAACTTCGGGAATGCGTACACAGTTTAATGCCCGCATTTCTTCCAAGCCACGCGCTTCAGCTTCAAACATATCGACAAGGTGTGCTTGGTTTAGCTTGATAAAATAATGATGCTGATTTGCACTCAGTTGATAAGCGGTATTGATACTACCGCCACCTACGGATTTAAGCTGATAATTATTAAGATTATGCCCAGTTACATTTTCAATTTGGTCTACTATTTCATTGAGTTTTGTCACAAATGATACCTTGGCGATGTCTAAAGAATACATGGTATGCTGACTATACAGTTTTGCCAATATGTTGGAGGGAAATAATCATGAACGAACCATTAAATGACAAACAGCGTGTGGCGCATTATGCAGCCGACCTGATCGAAAATGGCATGGTGGTTGGGCTAGGAACAGGCTCAACGGCAAACTACTTTATTGATGAACTAGGCCGAAAAAAACAAGATGGCTTAAATATTATGACAGTGGCAAGTTCGATAATAAGCTCAAATAGAGCACAGCAAATGGGGCTCGATGTCGTGTCAATTGAGCATCTAAGCCATATTGATGTGTATGTGGATGGTGCCGATGAAGTGAGCTCTAATATGGCACTGTTGAAAGGGCGAGGTGCAGATCTGGTGAAAGAGAAATTACTTGCTAAAGCCAGTAAGCAATTTTACGTATTAATTGATAATTCTAAATTAGTGGATCGTATAGGTGAAAAATTTCCGATTCCTATTGAAGTGGCACCTTTTTCGTGGGAAATGGTGTTGCATAGCTTGCTTGAAATAGGTGGAAAGGGCGCTTTACGACCCAATGGTGACGGTTTAGCGATGACATCTCACGGTAGTTTGGTATTGGATATGACATTCGATTCTGCACTCAATAGCCAACAATTGAATGATCAATTAAATGCTATTCCGGGTATTATCGAACACGGTATTTTTGAACAATTAGCAACAGCTATTCTCATTGGTGAGAATGAGCAGGTAACGCATATTACAAAACCGGCAGAGTAGATGAACCACCGGTTTTGTAGCGATGCGGTATTTAAAGCTGTTCTAAAATAGTCTCTGCTTTAGATACACCAAATTCGCCAGAACCTTCAACACCCAAATAAGTCACCACGCCATTATTGACAATCATGCCGAAACGGAAACAGCGAATGCCCATACCGCCGGCTGTTAAGTCGCGATCTAAGCCAAGTGCTTTAGTGAGTTCAGCGCTACCATCTGCCATCATTCGCACTTTGCCAGCCGCATTGTGAGTTTTACCCCATTCAGCCATCACAAATACATCGTTCACTGCTATGCACCAAATTTCATCAGCCCCTGCTGCTTTTATTTGATCGGCTAATTCAACATAGCCGGGCAAGTGTTGCGCGGAACATAGCGGGGTGAACGCACCCGGAACACCAAAAATAGCAATTTTTTTGCCATTTATTGCTTCAGCGAGGTCAAATGCTTGTGGGTTTATCGGGCAGCCATTTTCTGGGTCGAACTCAGTTGCTTCAGTTAATTTTCCTGCGGGTAAACGTTGTCCAACTTCAATGGTCATGGTTGACTCCTAAATGATATGGGCTGAGTCACAGCATAATCTAAAAATGCTTAGATAAAAACATCAGTAATTATATGGTTTTCACTCTAGTGTTAAATGGTTATGATAATAAAAATTATTAAGGTGTCTAACAATGAGCGAAAAATCAGTTTTACGATGGGGAATATTAGGTGCTGCACGGGTTAATGAACGTTTGCTACCGGCAATTGTTGAAGCTGAAAATGCCAAATTGGTAGCTATTGCCAGTCGACGTGCAGGCGCTGCGGCTGAAACATTGGCTAAATATGCACCACAAGAAACCAACGTACTCACGCTAGATGATCCAGAAGCGTTATTAAGTAATCCCGATATTGATGTGATTTATTTACCGATGGCAAATGAAGAACATACCGAGTGGGCGTTGAAAGCGATAGCCAATGGCAAACATGTATTAATCGAAAAACCAATGGCATTAGTGGTTGAAGAAATTGATGCTATTGCAGCCGCAGCTTCAAAACACAATGTAACGGTAATGGAAGGCTTTATGTATCGCTTTCATCCACAACATCAGTTTGTGCGAGATCTCATCGCATCAGGTGCAATTGGTGAGGTGCGAACAGTTAAAACCAGCTTTGCATTCCCAATGAAACCAGCGCGTATGTATCGAATTACACGAGATATGGCACATGGTGGTGGTGCGATGTGGGATATTGGCCCTTATGCCATTCACACAGCGCGAATGTGGTTTGATAACGACCCGATTGCCGTTACCGCAATGGCAAAATTAAATGAACATGGTGCTGATACCAGTTTGAGCGGTATTTTAGATTTTGATGATGGCCGCTTTGCCCATTTTGAAATGAGCTTTGAGCATGCACGTCGATCAGAATATGAAATTATCGGCACATTAGGTGGCGTTAAATGTGACACCGTATGGCAAAACCCAGATGATGCGCCAGTGATTAACTGGTGGACAGATGCCGGTGAGCAACATCAAGAAGAATTATCTATTGCTAATCATTTTGTAGAAGAAATTAAGCATTTTAGTGATTGTATTTTAAATAATAAATCACCTGACTTATCAATGGCCGATGCTAAAGCTAACTGTAAAACAATTGTTGCAGCATTAGAATCGGTTGCTGAAGCTAGAAGGATAGTTATTAGCTAAAATGATGAATCAACCTGTCCTAAATGATTGGGTTGGATGATTTGATATGCAATAAAAGTAAGTTAATAAGTTTTCTTTAAATAAGAAATAAATTCTTTTTCAGGTAATGGTTTTGAATAAAGATAACCTTGCCCCGAAAATATACCATG
>JBJPGE010000022.1:0-22493 GCA_048595465.1 Methylophagaceae bacterium
GCCTTGAAGCATTCGCCGACATAGCACCAATAGGTGTGGTAGGCATTGGCATTGCTGCTGGGTTAGTTGCTACGGGTAAGTTTTCCATAATTCTTTCTTCTTAATAGTCGGTCAAAAATGATTTAATGTGTTTGCGTATTTATATTTTTCTTCATAACAAGGCATTTTTGCACGGAGAATGTGAGCATATTGAAATATGTGAACATTTGAGTACAAAAATAACGCAGGTATGGAGGAAAAGATGAATACGCAGGCATATTAAACGCTCATTCTCATTACTTCTTCATAGGCCTGTACCAGCTTATTTCTAACTTGCAATGTCGCTTGAAAGGCAACCGATGCTTTTTGCGATGCAATCATGGCATCCGCTAAACTGACATTGGGATCACCCATTTCAAATGCCGTTTTTAATTTTCCTGCCGCTTGTTGTGTTTCATTTACTTTGTTCACTGCTGATTTCATCATGCTTGAGAAATCAACATCACTAGCACCTACATTTTGAGCTTGGGCCAGTGGATTTGTTTGTTGCGATGCTTGTGCCTGAGCAGCACGCATTTGCGTTAATAACTGATTGGGGTCGATCGCATTAATCATCGTTATTCTCCATTTATTTTAGTATTATTTAGACTATGCAGACTTCTTGCCAATCTTCTCAGGAATCTCAATACCTTCTTCTCTAAAGCGGGATAATTTATAGCGTAGTGTGCGCTCACTAATACCTAGTTCAGCTGCTGTCGCTCTTCTACTACAATTATTTTTAGCTAATGCGTCTAAAATATGACGTTGCTCATGACTGCGTAAATCATCACTTAAATTATTATCAACACGTTCTTCGTCATTATTTTGGCTAGAAGAAATACCTGTCATTGCTTCAAAAACTAAATCTTTTTCTGTTATTTTTGAACCTGACTTGAGAATAAGAGCGCGTTGTAAAACATTATCTAATTCACGTACATTACCATGCCACTGGTGTGCCATTAATGCTTGTTGACCTTGTCCATCAATCTCTGGCGCTGTTCCGCCTGCCGATGAACAATGCTTGTCAAGGATCTGTTCTGCCAAAGGTAAAATATCTTCCTTACGCTCACGCAGTGGTTGCAGGTGCAAAGGAAATACGTTTAAACGATAAAATAGATCTTCACGGAAACGTCCTGCGATTACTTCTTCTCGAAGTGTTCTATTGGTTGTTGCTAATACGCGTACATCAAGCGAAATTAATTTGCGTCCACCTATGCGTTCAACTTCTCTTTCTTGCAATACGCGTAATAATTTTGCTTGTAACCCTAAATCAATTTCTGAAATTTCATCTAACAACAATGTGCCCTGATGAGCCTGTTCAAATTTACCTGCATAGGCCTGACTTGCCCCTGTAAAAGCACCTTTTTCATACCCAAATAATGTCGCTTCCAACATATTCTCTGGAATTGCAGCACAGTTAATAGCAACAAAAGGACCTTCATTACGAATAGAATTTTGGTGTAAGAATCTAGCCAGTACCTCTTTACCCGTGCCACTTTCGCCGCTAATCAATACCGTTGCATCAGCATCGGCAACACGGCGTGAAAGCGTAAGAAGATCGCGTGAGCTTTTCGCAACAGCAATCATGCCACTTTGATCTGTTGCGGTTCTAACATAACGTTGAACACGCTCTAATAAATCATCGGCTTCAAAAGGTTTGATTAAATAATCACTTGCACCTTCATGCATGGCTTCAACGGCACCTTGCACAGTACCATACGCCGTCATTAATAAAACGGGTAGTTCAGGCATAATTGCCTTGGCCTTTTTCAATAAAGTATGACCATTCATTGGTCTCATTTGTAAATCACTCAACAGTAATCCAAATTGTTCATTTGCCATTTTATCGAGCGCGCTCTGACCTTGATCTGTCGATGAAACTGTGTAGCCGGCTAATTCCAAAGTATCGCAAAGCGCTCCACGAAGATTACTATCATCTTCTACCACTAAAATTGTTGATTTACTCATTGTTGTTCCTTATTTTTGTGCTACTTGTTTTGTCGCCTGATACATAGGGAGGCGTATACAAAATGTACTTCCTTCACCTTCGTCGCTTTCAAACCATAGTTCGCCTTTATGCGCCTTAACGATTGATTGCACGACGGCTAAACCTAATCCTGTTCCCGAAGAGCGTGTAGTAAAAAAAGGCGTGAGGATTTTATCTTGTTCTTCTTCCGTTATGCCTCTACCATTATCTTCAACACTAAATTCAATACATGAAATATCATCTTCATCTTGTACCTGTTCAACAAAAACAGTAATTTCTCCATCACTGTCACAGGCCTGTCTCGCATTATTTACAAGATTATTTATGGCACTAGTCAGTGCTTCTTTGCAGCCATAAACATAGCCGTCTTCTAGTGTATTTTGTATTTCGAACTGAAAATTATTGCTTTCAGGGTGAGAGCTGAATTGTTCTTCAACATTAGTCAATAACGCATTCACATCTACTGGAGATGCCGCAGTCATATCGCCACGAGAAAAAGCGAGCATATCTTTAACAAGTTGCTCCATATGGCTAATACTGTCATGTAAGCGTTGGGCAAAACGTTGTCTTAGCTCTGTGTCCGTATCTTCTTTTAGTAATGGTGCTAAAAATAATAATGCTGAAGAGAGTGGTGTGCGAATTTGATGCGCTAGTCTTGCCGCCATTTCACCCATTGCAGATAAACGTTGTAAATGTGAGACTTTTTGTTGGAGATTCTGTGTTTCAGTTACATCTTGTAACAGTACAATTTGACCTGGTTCGCCATCAAGAGGATTAGTTGAAATATGAAGTAATCGGCCATCTTTTAATGAAACATCATGGCCATCATCTGCCTGTGGAGCAAACGCACGCTGAATTACTTGAGACCACCGCTGACCTTCAAGTGGTTCTCCTAATAAATCCATTGCTGCAGCATTACTTTGCTGAATGACACCTTCACCATCAAGCACAACAACGCCACCTGGTAACACTTCTAGTAATCGCGTTAGTCTGCCAGCTAGACGAGCCGCTTGCTCATATTGTTGGTTTTGTTTATGGCGATTTAGCATCAGCTCAGTGGTCAATACATTGTGACTGCTATTGACCGACCAATCTTGCTCAGCTAACTCATCGCCATTGTGTGAAAATGCATGAACAATATTACTTTCTAATTCAAGGGTCTCGCCTAACGATTTTACATTCATTTTTTCGCTCCAATATAACGCTTTAATCGTTAATGAGCAAAATTCATGCCTACGGATATTACTTTATGTTATTCATTGTGTTACGTAGTATATTCATACTTAATGTCAAAGAGATGACACTCGTGTTTTGTTGTCTGTACCGAGTTTATTAAGGCTTAATAACTATCGCGTTGAATGCCATATTTACGCATTTTTTCAACTAAGGTTGTACGACGCATTTTTAGTTTTTCTGCTGCATGAGCAACCACGCCATCAGCATCATCTATTGCTTGTTTTATTAATAAATACTCAAGATTAGCTAAGTGTTCTTTTAGATCTAAGCCTTCCGCAGGCAAGTTTCCAAGATCAGCAACCGTTTGTGCTGGTGCAGATTCAATCACCGCCTGCTTAGTACTTTTATTTTTGGGTGCTGTTGTCACTTGTGATGCTGGCATATCCTCGATCATTGTGACTACAGCATCGGGTAAATCATCGCCTTGTAACTGGAATTTCTCAGGGAGATCATCAAAGTCCACCGTGCCATAAGGAAACAAAATAACTAGGCGTTCAATTACATTAGCCAATTCTCTCACATTACCAGGCCATGGATATCGACATAGCGAACCGATTGCTGAAGCCGTTAATCTGACCGTACCACGGTTTTCATACTCAATTCGCGTAACCAACTCATTGATTAAAAGTGGAATATCTTCTGGCCGTTCACGTAGCGCCGGCATTTCAATGGGAAATACATTTAGCCGATAAAATAAATCTTCTCTAAACCGTCCATCTGCAATGTGGTCTTCTAAGTTTCGGTGCGTTGCAGCAATGACGCGTACATTTGTTTTTAATGTTTTGCTACTACCTACTCGTTCATAGCTTCGCTCTTGTAGCACTCGCAGCAATTTCACTTGCATCGGCAGTGGCATGTCACCAATTTCATCTAAAAATAGTGTGCCATTTTCAGCCATTTCAAAACGACCTTTACGTGCAGTAATGGCCCCCGTAAATGCCCCCTTTTCATGACCAAATAATTCGCTTTCTAATAGCTCCGCAGGAATTGCACCGCAGTTAATAGGCACAAAAGGTTTCTCACGGCGAGAGGAAAGATGATGTAAATTCCGTGCTACGACTTCTTTACCTGTACCAGACTCACCTAAAATCAGTACATTGGCCTCTGAATCAGACACCTGATCGATCATAGTTTGCACTGCTTTCATTGGACGGCTGTTACCGACTAATTTCCGGAAATCATATTCCTGCTGCTGTCCTGATGATTCTTGCTGCCCTCGGTAAATTGTAGCCTGCTGCAAAGCATTGCTCAACTGAGGATATTTAACCGGAAAACGTAATACGCCTAATGTGCCAGGGAAATCAGCAACATCTGATTTTGGTAATTCAAGTTGGAAAACAGGAACCCGAGCTTCATTATTAACCAAATCTCGTAGTACTTGTTTCGTTTGATGTTTATCACCACAATCACCGACAATGACCATGACAACATCAGAAAGCTCGCCTGCATCCTCAAACCAAAGATCGGGCTCATTTACAATTATCGGCTGGCAATTAATAAATTCAACCAAGGTTGATAGTAATTCTCGTCGACTTTCATCCACATCAACTAGCAACACATTATTTGCACTCATCATCACCTCAACACTTAAAGTTATGTCGCTATAGCTAACATAAGTTATTCAGAAGTATAGAGTTAACCACCTTTTTATAGTGTTGTCAAAAAAATGACGTTTTATATGATGGTTTTAATAAACTGCTTTTGTTTGAAGGAGATATTTCATTCAGAATGAATGAAAATGAAAAGCTGCTATTTTAGCTTTCGATTGATTTTAAAAGCCTACGCCAAATAGGCTTGGGCTACTTTGCCACCTTGTGTAATATTTTTCAGCTCATTTGCTATATCATCACGCTGCGTAACGCAAATTGATTCGAGCTCATCATTTAATACAACCAGCTCACTCATTTGGTCATATAACTTATCACTATCTTGTTCTGACAAATCCATGCTTTCAAAATCAAAATTAAGTAATATGGATTGCCGCTCAGTATTTAATGTTGAAAATTCATCCCATTTTGATTCTTTTGCAAGTTCCAATAATTGCTTACTTTTTTCCGTAACATCCTGTATTAAGTCAAACGATAAAAGCATAATCGACAAGCCTCTCTATGATTCAGCTGTTGCGTTGTGATGTTGTTGAGGAATAGCATCCCAACCTGATTTAACCTGCAACATTAATTGGCCAACTTCATCTAAGATTGTTGGATCATTATCAATATTGGCTGCTAGTAGTCGTTGTTCCATATAATTGTAAAGGTCTAACAAATTACGCGCAAAGTCGCCGCCCACTTCTACGTTTAGGCATGATCTTAAACTATCAATAATCGAAATAGCCCAGCTGATTTGTTCACCTTTTTTTGCTATATCCTTGTTTGCCATAAATCCTTTTGCCGCTAAAATCTTTTCTAATGCTCCTTCCATCAACATCTGTACTAATCGATGAGGAGAGGCTCCATCAATACCACCTTGAACATGATTCTGACGGTATTGTTGCATTGCGACATTAGCATTCATATCTTTATCCTTTTCCATATTAGTTACAACACTAGTGTGTTGCCTTCTCCTAATATAACGACAAAAAATAGTCTAGCTTTAGTTAAATATTTCATAATTTTTAAAACTTAATTATTGCTACGAATTGAATTTGGCTTAGGTAAATTTGCTAACTGCGAAGTTAGAAAATTGCCTGTCGATTGAAGTTGGGCAACCAAAATATCCATCGCTGTAAATTGTGCTCTATAGCGTTTTTCTAATGCGTCTAACCGTAATCCCAATCGTTCTCGGTCATCACTGATCGAGCCAATTCGATTTTGGAGACCTTCTGTACGGGCACTCAAAATACCACTTGAATCAATGTATCCCTCAAGAATACCGCTCAATGAATTTGCCAAGCCATTTTCTGAAGCAAACAACTGTGATACCGCAGTAAAATCGGAGGTCAATACTTCATCAAATTTAGATGAGTCTAACTTCAATTTACCCGTATCATCAGTCGTTACACCTATTTCAGATAATGTGCTAAATTCTAACCCTGATATAGCACTGGTCATTTGTTGTCGAATCTGACTTTTGACGCCACGCAAAACGGAGTCTCCCACCAAGGGTCCTGATGCACCACCCTCACTACTATAAGATGCTAAGGTATTCATTGTTTCTACTAAAGAATTATATGATTCTACAAAACCGGTGACTTTTGATTTAACACTAGCTTTATCTAATGCTATGGCTAATGTTTCAGTGGTACCAATATCTGCTTTTTTAAGCGTAAAACTGACACCCGTTATAACATCAGAAAAAGTATTATCACCTCGCGTCACTTGTTGCTGATCAACAAAGATGATGGCATCTTGTGCCGCTTGAAGTGAAGTTAAATTAGCCGTTGCTAATTGTGATAAGCCGCTCGTATCGGCATTATCAAGATCATCATCGGTTACCGCTATCGATATGTCATTGGCTGCCCCAATTTTATCTGATGATAAGATTAACCGTGAAACACTGCCACCAAGACCATCATCTACATTGATAATTGATGCTGTAACACCAGGATTATCAGATGCCGCATTAATCGCATCACGGATGCCTTCTAATGTTTGATTATCTGTATCGACTACAATTTGGAATGTGTCAGAACCCAGTGTGATATCTAATGTGCCTGTGCCTACGACTTCCGTACCTGAAGTAAAATCTCCAGAACGCAATTTAGCCGCTTCAGCAAGCTGGGTAACCTCAATATCATAACTGCCTGCAACAGCAGTAGTGTCTGCTGAAACTGTAAATAAATCTGTGTCACTTGAAGTCGCTGAACGACCCTGAAATGATTCAGGGTCATTTAACGCTTTAACACTAGTTTGAAAAGTACTTAATGCAGCCTTTAACGTACCATAGGCCGATAAATCGGCCTGAAAAGATGCTTCCTTTCTATCTAGACGAAAACTGGTTGGCTGACCTTCTGCTGCCACTAATTGTGTCACTAGACTTTCAATATCTAGTCCTGATCCAATACCACCTGCTGTAATAGCCATTTTTCCGTCCTCCTAACTTTAAGCTTAAACCTGAGTGCTTATCAGTTGAATCCCCGCATCTTTATTTTCGGCTAATCGTCTTGCTAGTGCTAATGCTTCTTCACTAGGCAATTGACGAATAACTTCTTTGCTTTCACTATCAATTACGGTTACAACATCTTTACCCGTAGCTTCATCAACAGTAAACTGCAAGTCACGTTGTAGATTTTGCACATAGTCATTTATTTGACTTACTGCTTCTTGCAAATTCCCTGCCTGTTTCTGATCAGTATCCTTATTTTCTGCTACTTGCAAATTCCCTGCCTGTTTCTGATCTGTATCCTTACTTTCTACACCTTTTGTTATTGTGCTGTTAACTTGTTCTACCTCGGGGGTAGCCACTTTAACTGTAGGCGTATTTTCCATAATGATGGGTTTAATTTGATTGCCTGTAATTTCCATTGCACGCCCTCCTTAACTCATTAAAGAATTAATGGTGGATCCAAATATACTTGGATCCACCATTAGCTTTTCTTTAAATTTAGCCCAACAAACTTAAAACGTTTTGAGGTAATGCATTAGCTTGTGAAAGCATCGCTGTACCTGCTTGTTGTAAAATTTGAGCTCGCGTTAAGTTAGCTGTTTCCATCGCAAAGTCCGCATCTTGAATACGGCTACGTGAAGCACTTAAATTTTCAGATGCTACTGCAATGTTTGATACTGCACTTTCAAAACGACTTTGTAAGGCACCAAAGTTAGCGCGCTGTCCGTTGATACGCGATAAAGCACTATCTACAATTTGTAGTGCCAAGTTAGAACCATCAACAGTGCTAACATCTAATGTTGATACCGCTTTCAATGTAGACGCATCACTCGCACCACCACCGGTGAAGAAGCTTGTTGCCACTGTAGCAGCATCGGCTATTGCAAATGAACTTGCTGAATCTGCAGTAATCACACCAACTGCAGCACCTGTTCCACCTGCCGCTGCGATTGTGATAGCAGCACCGGCACCTACAGTTTGGAATGCAACCGTGTTTGCAGCGCCAACTGTATTATTTTCAAGTAAAATATTCTCACCCGTAGCATGCGTTAGCGTAATGCCTGTACCTGCAGTATTTAACGCTGCAGTAACACCTGTTTCTGATGATGAATCATTAAACGCGGTAATTGCAGAAGCAAGACCGTCAGCATCATTTGACGCTACTGTAAATGAAAGTGTTTTGGCTGTTGCATTATCTGACGTAATATCCAATGAATAAGATTGGCCACCCGCAACGGTAAAGCTCAGATTAGCTTCTGTTTTCGCTGTTGCCGTCACACCGGTAGAATCAACTAAAGCAGTAATTCCTTTTGCAGTAGATTTTGCTGATTCACCTGCTGCTGCAGTATAAGTAGCAGAACCTTCAACACCAGAAACTACAAGTGCGCCACCTGTTTGAGTAAGCGCAGCCGTTGCTAAGTTAGTGATGCTGTCACCGGCAAGTCTTTCATTACCGTATTTATTGGTTGAAAAGTTAGACATTGTTGCTTGGATAGTTTCACCGGCATTTGCACCCACTTGGAATTGCGCTGTACCAAAGGTTCCATCTAATAGACTTTTACCGTTAAAGCTAGTTTGCTCTGCAACACGTGTTAATTCTTGAACTAATTGGCCCACCTCAGCTTGTAGTGCTTTTCTGTCACTACCACTGTTAGTTGCGTTCGCTGATTGCACCGCTAATTCACGGATACGTTGCAGAATATCACCTGACGTACCTAATGCACCCTCAGCTGTTTGTGCTAATGACACACCGTCATTTGCATTTCGTGCTGCTTGGTTTAAACCGCGAATTTGTGATGTGAATCTTTCTGAGATCGCAAGACCCGCCGCATCATCTTTTGCACTGTTGATGCGTAGACCTGTTGATAAACGTTGTAATGATGTTGCTAGAGAAGATTGTGTAGATGTTAAGTTACGTTGCGCATTAATTGACGAAACGTTCGTATTAATTACTGAAGCCATGATAGCTCTCCTAAATAGAGCAGATATACAACCGAAATGGTGTATTTACTGCTTGCACAGAGCTTAACGGTTCTGCTTTAGGAAACTTTAGCCGCTTTTATGGCTTATTTTGAGAGCTATTTCACCTTTTTTTACAATAAGCGGCAAAGTTTGACCGCTTAACCTTTCATTTCACTCATGCATTCGATGTAACAGAGCAAAATGAAAGGCTATAGCTAATCTTTATTGTTAACCTTGTAACAAGCTTAATACATTTTGAGGAATAGCATTAGCTTGTGAAAGCATCGCTGTACCTGCTTGTTGTAAAATTTGAGCTCGCGTTAAATTAGCGGTTTCTGCAGCGAAATCTGCATCCATAATACGACTACGTGCCGCACTTAGATTCTCAGATGCAATTTGAATATTAGCCACTGTGCTTTCAAAACGACTTTGTAAGGCACCAAAGGTTGCACGCTGCCCATTGATACGTTCTAGGGCACTATCTACAATTT
Organism: Methylophagaceae bacterium; assembly: GCA_048595465.1. Taxonomy (GTDB): domain Bacteria; phylum Pseudomonadota; class Gammaproteobacteria; order Nitrosococcales; family Methylophagaceae. The sequence goes on from JBJPGE010000022.1 coordinate 9,739, forward strand.
TCAATGCCAAATTAGAGCCATCAACAGTACTCACATCCATTGTTGATACCGCTTTCAATGTAGATGCATCACTCGCACCACCACCGGTGAAGAAGCTTGTTGCTACTGTAGCAGCATCGGCTATTGCCATTGGGCTTGCTGAATCTGCAGTAATCACACCAACGGCTGCGCCTGTTCCACCTCCAGCGGCTATTGTAATACCAGCACCAGCACCTACAGTTTGGAATGCAACCGTGTTTGCAGCACCAATCGTATTATTTTCAAGTGAAATATTCTCACCCGTAGCATGCGTTAGCGTAATGCCTGTACCTGCAGTATTTAATGCTGCAGTAACACCTGTTTCTGATGCTGAATCATTAAACGCGGTAATCGCAGCAGCAAGACCATCAGCATCATTTGATGCTACTGTAAATGAAATTGTTTTGGCTGTTGCATTATCTGACGTAATATCCAATGAATAAGACTGGCCGCCTGCAACGGTAAAGCTCAGATTAGCTTCTGTTTTCGCTGTTGCTGTCACACCGGTAGAATCAACTAAAGCAGAAATGCCTTTTGCAGTAGATTTTGCTGATTCGCCTGCTGCTGCTGTATAAGTAGCAGTGCCTGCCACACCAGAAACTGTAAGTGCACCACCTGTTTGAGTCAATGCTGCCGTTGCAAGGTTGGTAATACTATCACCTGTGAGTCTGTTATCACCATATTTGCTTGTTGAAAAATTAGACATTGTTGCTTGAATAGTTTCATTAGCATTTGCACCCACTTGGAATTGTGCTGTACCAAATGAACCATCTAATAGGTTACGACCGTTAAACGTAGTTTGCTCTGCAACACGTGTTAATTCTTGAACTAATTGACCTACCTCAGCTTGTAGTGCTTTTCTATCACTACCACTGTTAGTTGCGTTCGCTGATTGTACTGCTAATTCACGGATACGTTGTAGAATATCACCTGACGTACCTAATGCACCCTCAGCTGTTTGTGCTAATGACACACCGTCATTTGCATTTCGTGCTGCTTGGTTTAAGCCGCGAATTTGTGTTGTCATACGCTCTGAGATCGCAAGGCCCGCCGCATCATCTTTTGCACTGTTGATGCGTAGACCTGTCGATAATCGCTGCAAAGACATGGCTAGATCACCCTGTGATCGTGACAAGTTATTTTGAGCGTTTAGCGATGATATATTCGTATTTATTACTGAAGCCATCGTTATTTCCTTTTTTAAATTTTAATTAATTATTCAATGCTTTAACTGTTACTTTTTTGACAGTAAACCACTGCATGACATTAATAAAGCAAATGCCTTGCCAACTTTTATTTTATATAAATATCAGATTGTTATATCAGTTTTAACGCTCTAAACTCAACTCTAAAGATAGTTGAATAATGATAGTCCTTGCACTCGACTAAAGGACTGTTGCGCGGCTTGTAATCCTGTCATTTGCAGTGTTAGCCGTGAGATCGCTTCGGCATAATCTAAATCTTGGATTTCTGATAATGTTTTTTGCATATTAAGCGATAAGCCATCATTTACATCTCGTTGCTGTTCGATAATATTGAGCCGTGCGCCCACTTTGGCTTGCGTATCAATTACGGTTTCCATAGCGGTCGAAATATTAGCCAGAAAATCACCATTATTAGGCGAGTCATTGGCACTGACATTGTTACTCGTCAAGCCTAATGCAAAATCGTTAATTGTTTTAAATAGTGTTTGGTTTGTTGTGACTGTTGCTAATTGGTGGCTATCATTTGCTGTTAAGCCGCCATCTAATTTAAGTGTGAGATCAGGAAAACTAGGATCTAGATCAGTAAGTGTAATTTCTTCTCCAGCTGTATAAGGCGTTATTGTTTGCGTTACCGCTCCAAGCGTCACCGTTAACGAATTCGTTGCTGAATTAAAATCAACATCTAGTGTTGAACCCGCAGGAATAGCACTATTTATTCCTCTACGAGTAATCGTCAGTGTAGAGTCGGTCGCAGCTGAACTATCTAAATTTGTTTGTACGTGATCTGCTTCAAAAATTTGATTTCCTGGATCATTCGTTTCAACCAAAACACCAGCGCCCACTTGTAAATTACGTTGACCACTATCACCCGCATAACTAGCTCCTATTGATGTATAGGGCTGCGTGTCAGTTTTAAAACCAGAAAACAGATAATCACCACCAGCATCACGTGTATTCGATAATGCTAGTAATTGTCCATTTAATTGCGTTATTTCTTGTGCTATAGCGGTGCGATCAGATTTAGTATTTGTATCATTCAAGCCTTGTACTGCTAGCTCATGAATTCGATGCAGAATATCGGTTGCCCCCATGAGCGCACCCTCTTCTACTTCTAATTTATTTTCCGCCTTAACGGAATTTGTTAAATATTGTTCGGTTAAGTTAAGTTCACGCTGTAAATTTAATGCCGCTATTGCAGAAATAGGATCATCTGAAGGATTTAATATCTTCTTGCCTGTAGAAACTTGTAATTGTGTTTGACCTAATGCTGTTTGCTGGTTAAGCATTGCCGTTAGGTTTTGGTCAAACATATAAGCAGTTGAAATACGCATAATTACCTCGCTTTACACTGCACGCATAAGTGCATCAAATATCGTATTTGAAACAGTAATGATTTGTGATGCAGCCTGGTATGCTTGCTGGAATTTGATAAGGTTTGCTGCTTCCTCATCTAAATTAACACCTGAAACACTTTCATAGCGTAAATTGACTTGGTCTAATAATCCTTGCTGTGTTTTCTGACCCACATCTGCCTGATGTGTTCGTGTTGCCACATTTGCCACGGTTACATCATAAAATTCAGCAAATGTTCGCGTGCCTGCACTTAATGTTTTATTTGTTTGTAAATCTGCAAGTGCTAAAGCATTTCTATTATCACCAACAGATGTACTGTTACCGATAGTAATAACATCCCCATTGGCAGGTACGCCGTTCAACGTCAATGTTAACTGTGCCATGGGTGCAGATAATGAAACTGCTTTTCCACCATCCGTATTTGGATCATAAGGAATAATCACTGCCGGGTTTACACCATCATCTGCCGTGTACTGATTGGTTGTCGCATTAAAAGTTAATGTAATATTCGTTGCCAGCAATGGTAATGCTAATGGCGGTGTAGCATCAATACTCGTAATCTCAACTTGCCCGGTTCCCGACGTTGATGTGTTCGTGACACCAACAGGAAATCCAGCAGCCAGCGCCCTAGGATCTGATATTGCTAGCCTAATATTACCTGCATCAATAGTCGCTGGCAGTGTAGGCACCGCAAACAAATTGCCCCCTATATTGCCATCTAACGTGACACCTTTTTGGTGCTGAGTATTAAAATTAGTGGCAATTCCCAATGCAAGCGCATCAAGTTCCGTTTTTGCAGAACCAATTACATCTGCACGAACTTGAAAGGCTCCTCCAATACTTCCGCCTGTCAATTGAGATGAAATATCAATTTGAGCAGGGCCATAACCTATGCCTATACCTGCTGGATTAATTGAATTGTCTACAATTTGGTGTAAATCAATATTATTTGTTCCAACGACTAATCCTTGTCCGTTACCAACAAAAACACTCAATGCTCCCGTATCTTCTGGAAGAACGGTAACGGATACCAGCTTAGAAAGCTCATTAATTAATTGATCTCGTTGATCCAGCAAGTCATTGGGCTGACTTCCTGTGCCAGACGATGCACCAGCTGCAATAATAGCTTCATTTAATTCTGCTATCCCTTGTGACAAACTGTTTACATCTTTAATCGAAACCGACAGCAAATTATCAACTTGTTTACTGAATTCATTTATTCTTTGGTCTAATGTATTAAAACGGTTCGCTAATAGCTCACCTTCCGTCAACATTACCTGTCTAGCTGCAATAGACGTAGGATCATTTGCCATTTCATGCACAGCATTAAAAAATGATTCTAAGCCACTATTTAAACCCAGTTGTGGCGAACCTAATAAATCGTCAACCTGTCTTGAAAAAGCTAAAAATGTACCTTGTTGTGCTTCTTGCGATGTATATGTTCTCGCTTGTGTAGCCAAAAATTGATCAAAAATACGTTCAACACCACCAATCGTGACGCCTGTACCGATGTAATGCGTTCCTTGAAACGCGGGGTTAAGCGTAACTTGATTGACACGCTGACGGCTATAGCCCTCAGTATTAGCATTACTAATATTATGGCTAACTGTTGATAGTTGGCCTTGTGTTGTAAGTAGGGCTGATACCCCTGTATTTAATATACTCATTGTGAACCTCTATTCGTCAATTTCTCGGCGAAAATTATGAATACCTTGATGATTGCGATAACTGTGCCAATGTGTCACTACGCATAATTCGTTTGATTTTGTCAGAATAAGCAGGGTCCGTTGCATAACCTGCTTTATGTAAACCTTCGATAAATTTATCTGGGTTCGCCGTCTGTTTTAATGCATCTTGATACCGAGGCTGTGTTTGCAAAAATTCAATATAATCGTCAAAACTTTCTTGATAAGAATCATATGATCTAAATTTTGCTTGCTCTTGAACCGCTACTCCATCTCGATATTCAAGGGTGCCTTTTGTAGCCGAATCACCTTGCCAACGGCTGTCTGCCTTAATGTTAAATAAATTATGGCTAGATTGACCATCAGCTTTACTAATAACGTGTTTACCCCAACCTGTTTCTAATGCCGCTTGAGACAAAATAACTTCTGGTGCCACACCTAACTTATCTGCAGCCTGTTTTGCCATCGGCCATAATTTCTGGATAAAACTCTCTGGTGAATCAAAGTTCATATCCATTTGTGTTGAAACATTATCTACCGCCTTAGGCTTGATGATAATTCCTTGTTTTTCAGCAATGGTACTTTCAATTATCTCAAGTTTTGGTCTTGTTTTAATCGTATCAACACTATAACTACTAGGGCTCAATTCAGGGTTAACATCTTTGTTTACTTTGTTACCCGTTAATTGTCTAAGAATAACCTCTTGCAAGCCCAACCCACCTCGAGTTGATAAATCCATAGCCATCTGTTGGTCGGCTATATCTCGATACATATCACTTTGTGAGCTATCGAACATGCCATCACCTAAGCTTGCCTGACGCATGCTTTTAAGCATCATATTAATAAACAGTGATTCAAACTGGCCAGCCACTTGACTCATTGTTTCAGGATCATTTCCATCTTTATTCGATGATCTACGAAGCTCGGCAAGACCTTGAAAGTCTACGGCTGTCTGAGAAATGTGTGTATTTACAGCCATAATAATTAGATTATGATTAACTCGGCTCTAAGCGCACCTGCTTGCTTCATTGCTTCTAAAATAGCCACCAAATCACCTGGCGCCGCACCCACTTGATTTACTGCTCGCACTATTTCATCTAATGAAACACCCGGATTGAAGACAAACATACGGCTGTCTTCCTCGGTCACTTCTACATCAAAGTTTGGCGTCACCACTGTTACACCATCTGACAAAGCATTAGGTTGACTAACCTCTGCATTTGCTGAAATAGTAACCGATAAATTACCGTGCGTTACTGCTACAGGGCTGACTCTGACATGCTGACCAATTACAATCGTGCCCGTACGTGAATTCACAATAATTTTAGCCGCTGCTTCACCAGGGCTAAGCTCAAGGTTTTCAACTAGTGATAAAAAGGGAACTCGTTGACTAGGATCACGAGGCGCATTTATTTTAATTGATGAAGCATCCATTGCCCGTGCAGAACCTTTTCCTAAAGTATGATTTATTGAGTCTGTTAATCTACTTGCTGTTGTAAAATCAGGCTGATGGAGGTTAAGAATAATAGAATCACCCACATTGAAAGCATTTCCTACTGTGCGTTCAACAGTTGCACCATTAGGAATGCGTCCAGCACTGGGAATATTAACCGTAACACGAGATCCGTCACCTGCTTCAGCACCAAAGCCACCCACCACCAAATTACCTTGTGCTATGGCATATATTTGACCATCGATACCTTTTAATGGTGTCATAATTAAACTACCACCACGCAAGCTTTTTGCATCGCCTAAAGAAGAGATAGTTACATCAATAGTTTGGCCTGGTTTAACAAATGCTGGTAGATCCGTATGCACTGCAACGGCAGCCACATTTTTACTTTTTGGATCTGTTCCCGGAGGTAAAGTAATTCCTAACTCACGGAGCATAGTACGCAGACTTTGTCCGGTAAACGATGTTTTATCACCTGTGCCATTCAAACCTACAACCAAGCCATACCCCACTAGCTGATTATTCCTTACACCTGCTATGGAGGCTAAATCTTTAATTCGCTCTGCTTGCACAACGCCTGATAAAACAAGCGTGATAAGGGCGAGCAACATTATTTTAGTTTTCATTGTCATGGTCTCTTAAAATGGCATCAATGAACTTAAAAAGAAACGCCCTAACCAGCCAACAACATTGGCATCATTAGTCGGCCCATCACCCACATAAGCAATTTGTGCATCTGCTATACGTTTAGATGAAACCGTATTATCAGCATCAATATCTCGTGGGCTGATCATGCCTGATATACGAAGATATTCATTACCTTGGTTAATGGTTATCACCTTTTCACCACGAATAACTAAGTTACCGTTAGGCAATACTTCGACAACTGAAACGCTGATATCACCTGTTAACTTATTACTTTGATCGCTATCGCCACCACCATTAAAATTATGTGTTGACCCTAAACTAAATGCTAAATTATTGTTTTTATCATTCGCCAAAGGTAAGATGCCCGGCAAATCAAATTCTGGTGTTGTGCCAAACAATGTTGGGTTAGTGATGCTGTTGTTATTACTCTTGGTAATTTTTGTCTCTGTTTCTTTTTCTGCTTCTGTTTTCTCATCTAGTTTGACGGTTAATATATCGCCCACTCGACGTGCTCGATAATCTTCAAACAACGATACATTTTTACTTATATCAAAAATAGCTCCATCGTTTTTGGGTTGTGGTGCTACTGCTACTGGACGAACAGAGGCATAAGCCGGATCGCGTTTGGCAGCCGTTTTAACACAACCCGTCATTACGATAAGACTTACAAGAAGTAGAGTGTGTATTAAGTATTTCATAATAAAACCCCATGCACCCTTACTAAAGATTTTGGCTTGCATACTGTAGCATCTGATCAGCTGTAGATATCGCTTTTGAGTTCATTTCATAAGCACGCTGCGTTTCAATCATATTAATAAGCTCTGTAACTACATTAACATTGGAAGTTTCTAGTGCGCCTCCTACAACGGGACCCAAGCCGGTTAGTCCCGGTGTGCCCGTTATGGCTGAACCACTCGCACCTGTTTCTTTATACAAATTTTCACCAATCGGCTGTAACCCTGTCGGGTTAACAAAATCAGCTAGTTGAACATTCCCCACAGTTGTAGGTGACGTTTGTCCCGATTGCAGCACACTCACAGTACCATCACTTCCAATAGTGACGCTTAACGCATCCTGTGGAATAGTGATTGCTGGTTCTAATGGATAACCATTTGACATCACCATTTGACCTGTAGAATCAATCTGAAATGTACCATCACGCGTGTATGACAAAGCGCCATCAGGCATTAATATTTGAAAAAAACCACGCCCTTGAATCGCCATATCCAAAGCGTTCTCAGTTTGAACAATATTACCTTGGGTATGTATTTTCTCAGTAGCAACGGTTCTAACACCCGTACCAATCATTAAACCTGATGGTAACTGTGTGCCGCTAGAAGATTGAGCTCCCGGTTGACGAATAGTTTGATATAGCATGTCTTCAAACACTACACGGTCTTGTTTAAAGCCCGTAGTGTTGGCATTGGCTAGATTATTCGAGATAACTGCCATTCGATTTTGAATCGCATCAAGTCCCGTTTGCGCTATCATTAATGACTGGTCCATGATTTACTCCCTACATTTTTTTGACGCTTTATTGCGCTGTTATTAGCTGAATTGCAACAAGCGTGCCGAAGCGGCACTATTGTCATCTGCTGACTTCATCATTTTTACTTGCATCTCATATTGACGTTGCAATTCAATCATTTTTACTAAAGCACCTACAGCATTTACATTACTGCTTTCTAATGTGCCTGACACTACATTAACTGTGGCATCTAAGGGTGCTGCACCACCATTTTGCATCCGTACTAAACCGTCAGTATCTTTAAAAATGCTATTCAATTCGGGCTTTACTAATTTTATTCTGTCCAGCACTGCTAAAGCACTTCCATCAGCACCAATTGGCTTGATAGATATAGTGCCATCAATACCAATCTCTATTTTTTCAGCAGGCGGAATAGCAATCGGTCCACCCTCACCCATTACTGCTAAGCCTGTTCCTGTAACTAATTGACCTTCAGCAGTAATGTGTAAATCACCTGCTCGGGTATATCCTTCGCTACCATCTTTACTTTGTACTGCAATAAACCCTTCACCCTGGATAGAAATATCTAACTCTCGACCAGTTGATTGAATATCACCTTGTTGATAATCAGTAGCAGGGCGCTCATTCATCGAATAAACACGTGTTGGCATGCCTTCACCAAATACAGGCATACTGCGAAACTGCTCAAAATCTTGTCTAAACCCTGTTGTATTTACATTTGCTAAATTATTAGTATTCGTTGCCTGTGCCAGCATTGTTTGCTGAGCAGCATTCATTGAAATATAAATCATACGGTCCATAGTTAAATCCTCCTATTTTTCTATTTCTAATGAAATAAAATCAGGAATAGTCTTATCGTAAATTGATAATTGTTTGGGTAATGGCATTTTCTGTTTCTATCGATTTCGAATTTGCCTGAAAATTACGCTGGGCGATAATCAGACCCACTAACTCTTTTGTTAAATCAACATTTGATGATTCAAGAGAGCCCGATTGAACTAAGCCGAAACTACCTGTCCCAGCTTCTCCAGAAAGTACTTGTCCAGAATCAACTGTCTCAATCCATGATGTATTACCAATCTGCTTCAACCCTTGTGGATTAGGGAAGTTTGCCAATGCGATTTTACCTAAAGGCGTTGACTGCCCATTTGTATAGGTGGCATTAACCAAGCCCTGATCACTGATATCTAGGCCACTTAATCGCCCCGTTGAGAAACCATCTTGTCTTAATCCACTTACATTAAAACTGCCTGAGTTCTGAGTTGAACCAAGAAAATCAAGTGTGAAGACCTGTGGCACTGATGCACCGCTTGCTAATGAACCAATACTATATGCTTGGTCTGTTGGCACGCTCGACAATGCGCCACCTGTAGCAGGATCAAACGTTAATACTTTAGTTCCGCCTAACTGCGTCTGCGCATTAGCACCGCTTGGTTCATCAATGTAAACATCAACGTCCCACTGATTTAACGCGGCATCTGTTTTCTTATAATACGTTGTTACTACATGCTGGTTACCAAGCGAATCAAATATTGTTGCTGAAGTTGAATTGGTAAATGTTGCTGTGTCAGTTGGATCAATGGCCGTTGCTGCTACCAAAGGTGTTGCTGTTGATGGCAAGTTAGCTGAAAGATCAAGCGTCGTCGTTGCCTGAGGCACTCCAGATGAGCTTGGTAACTGTAATGGTGTAGTACTAGAAATAGCTGTTGATGATACTGTGCCATCAGGGTTAACAGGAAAAGCTCTCAAAAATTGACCAGCCCCATTCACAACATAACCATCTTTATTAATTCCAAAGGCACCTGCTCGGCTATAAACGACTTCACCACTTGTTTGCGTAGGAGCCAAAGTAAAGAAACCTTGTCCACTAATACCTAAATCAAGCGAATTATCGGTGAACTCTAAATTTCCTTGAGTAAATTGCTGGGAAACACTGTTAAGGACCACACCGCTTCCCATAGCCGTATTACTTGTACCAAATGCTGATAAGGCGTAAACATCTGCAAATTCTGCACGAGATCCTTTAAAGCCTGTCGTATTTACATTTGCGATATTATTTGATTTAACATTTAAATCTGCTGATGCTGCATTTAAACCTGTTATTGCTGTACTGAAAGACATTGTTTCTCTCCTAAATAATTTCTTGTGCTTCACTAAATGGTACGGCACCAATTCCTGCTAAATTCATAACTAATCCTTTACCTGCTCCACCTACCAACACGCTTTCAACTTTTGCAACGGTTGCTGTAGCAAAAGCTGTGTTTTCCTCACCCACTGTTCCTGTTGCTTTAAATTGATATGTGCCAGGTGCGAGTGCTGTACCAGTCTCATCAAAACCGTCCCATGCAAAATTGGTATAGCCTGCAGCTGCACCCATTTCAATAGTTCTCACTAAAGAGCCAGTTTCAGTATAAATTTGTACTTTTAGGTCTGTGACGGGTTCTGATACATTAATCTGACCTTTTAAGCCGTCTGCTGCTGTCATTGAACCAATTGATGAAGGTACTAATACTGAATGACCGACCAGTGCTGAACCTTGCAAGGCTTGATCTGATTGCATCGTTTTGGCAAAGCTATCAAATGATGTCTTAAGATCACCTATACCACTTACCGTACCAAATGCTGCAATTTGTCCTAAAAACTCACCACTTTCCATTGGTTTTAATGGATCTTGATTCTGTAGTTGTGTCGTCATTAATGACATGAAGTCTTCTAATGCTAATTCACCTGTATCTTTTTCTTCTTTTTTCTCAACAGAACCTGTATTCAAAAATGCATAAGGATTATTACCTACACCACTAATTGCCATAATATTCTCCTACTGACCTAACTGTAAGGTTCGTAATAATAATTGTTTAGACGTATTAGCAATCTCAACATTATTTTGATATGAACGCGATGCCGACATCATATTGGCCATTTCGGCAATAGGGTCAACATTTGAATGAAAAACATAGCCATCTTGATTGGCTAAAGGATGACTCGGATTATATTCTTGGCGGACAGGGGCTTGGCTTTCAACAATACCTTTAACCTGAACGCTACCTTGTGTATAACCTTGTTGGGCATTATCCAACACTGCAGAAAATACTGGGCTTCGTGTTCTATACACCTGATCGACACTACTGCTTACGCTATCTGCATTAGCCAAATTACTTGCTGTAGTATTAAGCCTGAGTGACTGAGCACTCATGCCGCTACCCGCAATATCAAAAATACTAAATAAAGACATTCGACTTATTCTCCTCTAATCGCACTTAGCAAACCTTTGAACCTAGCACCTAAGAAATTTAAGCTCGCTTGGTATTGGACTGAGTTTTGCATGAATTCTGCTTGTTCAATTTGCTCGTCAACAGTATTACCATCGAGCGAATCTTGCATCGTTGTGCGATATTGCACTGCGGGTGAATTAAATTGAGCAGTAGATGTTTGGAAATGTTTAGCGTTGGTACTCGCCATGCCTGATGATTGATTACTTGCTGCCATTTTCATTGCAGATTGAAAATCAATATCTCGTGCTTTGTAATTTGGAGTATCAGTATTCGCTAAATTAGATGCCAACAATTCTGCCCGTTGTGAACGGACACGAAGTGCATCAGCATGAATTCCTAGGGCGGAATCAAAGTTTATCGGCATTTTTTTCTCCAACTTTAATCTTATTTTGAATAAAGTTAAGCACCAAATATGCCAAAAATATAAATAACATTAAAATCATAGTGTTATCTATATAGCAGTAATGCTGTCAAAAAAATAACGGCAAATATTGCCGCCTTAATATGCTGTCAAAACCCCACCTATAAAACGAAAAAAGCACCCGAAGGTGCTTTATTTGTTGACCATTTAGAACGCAAACTTAGATGCTAGATGCCATCATTGATAGCACCACTAATAAGTAAATCATCAAGCAACTGTGTTGCAGTTGTCGCCACAGAAACACCATGCAATTCAATTTCCTGCACCACATCACCCGCACCATCTTTAATATTAAGTTGCAAGTCACCAGCACCTGTTTCTATACCTTCAATTGTATGAGAGCCATCTGATAATAAATCAGCAAGATTTAGCACATCATTACTTGCGTCAAAATCTGTAATTTCATCATGTGCAGGAACAGCAACTGTGCCTATATCACCTGCATTCCAGATGAAAATATCATCACCACCATTACCTGATAAAATGTCATTACCTGCTCCAGCAATAAATATATCATCGCCTGTACCTCCAGATAAAATATCATCAGTGGCAGCACCTTCTAGCAATGCATCATCTCCTGCTGTAGCAACATCTACCTTCACATTACTCGTGGTAGTTGCTGTCGAAACCCCATCTGTTGATGTAACAGAGCCTGTAATTGTGTTAATTTCAGCTGGTGTCAACTCATGATCCGATACCAATGTAACAGTACCAGGGTTATATGAACCATCACCATTTGCAACCGTAGAAATACTACTGCCTATTGGTAAGCCGGCAATTGTTATACCATTTAGTGTTTCACTTCCATCTATATCAGTGAGTGCTACACTGATGTCAATGTCATATGAATATGATGGTTCCACCAGATCGAAAGTAATTGAATTAATAAGATAATCATCCGCTGGATTAAGAGGGGCACTGAACACTACTTGATCAAATTCTGTCCCTGGAGTCAACGTAAATGGTCCATCAATTGTATCTGTAATACCATCAGTGGTACCTGAACCTACATGCACTCCATTTAAATAGAAATCATATTGAGCTGTTTCTCTTGAATGCATCCAAGCAAAACTAGCATTTATAGAACTCACAGCACTATCAAACATAACGCTCAGTTTTTCAGAGGCAGTACTAGTAGAGCCAATTTCTGAAGAAGCTCCCGATGCATTACCTTGAACACCAAAGCCTGCATTGGCCGGATTGGTTCGTAT
>JBJPGE010000023.1:0-21446 GCA_048595465.1 Methylophagaceae bacterium
GTCATGCGGTATTCCACTACTTTTGATGTTCTACCGGTAATGATAGCTATTTCGACCCCAGTGTATTGTAAGAGTTTCATGCCGTGGCCATCACGAGAATGGAATGCTTTATATTCCTCACCATCATCACCAATGATAATACTGCCGTCAGTGAGTACACCGTCAACATCAAAAATGACGAGTTTTATATCTTTTGCTCGGGCGAGAATATCTTGCATTAAGGAGTTCCTTTGTTTTTTATACGACGCCAGCGCGTAGTAAATCGTGCATATTAATAGCCCCAACCAATGATTGCTCATCATCAAGGATTAATAAGGCATTTATTTTGTGTTGTTGCATAATGGTAAGTACTTCAGCAGCTAACATATCGGGATGTGCTGTTTTGCACTCAGTTGTCATGTAATCTGCAATAGAACTAGTGTGTATATTAATGGTTTGAGATAGTACTCGACGTAAGTCACCATCAGTAAAAATTCCCGTCATCTGACCGCTATCATCAACGATTGCTGTCATACCGAGGCCTTTTTTAGTCATTTCGATTAAAGCATCACTTAACAGAGCGTCACTTTTGATCTGGGGAATACTATCACCCGAATGCATAATATCACTGACACGAAGCAATAAACGTCGACCAAGATTGCCGCCGGGGTGAGATAAAGCAAAATCTTCGGCGGTGAAACCGCGAGCTTCGAGTAGTGCAATAGCAAGAGCATCACCCATAACTAAAGCAGCGGTTGTGCTTGATGTGGGGGCCAATCCAAGAGGGCAGGCCTCTTTATTAACGCTAATATCGATATGGGCAGTAGCATTTATTGCAAGCGTTGAATTTGGCTTTCCGGTCATCACTATCAAGGGCACACCCAAGCGTTTAATAATGGGTAAAATAGTTAATATTTCACCTGTTTCGCCAGAGTTAGATAAGGCCAAAACAACATCTTTGTTTGTGATCATGCCTAAGTCGCCATGGCTAGCTTCGGCAGGATTAACATAAAAAGCGGGGCTGCCAGTACTGGCCAGTGTCGAGGCTAGTTTGCCTGCAATATGTCCAGATTTACCCATGCCAATAACAACAATTCGCCCTTCACATTGTAATAAATGCTGGCATGCATCAACAAAAATATCATCAATACGATCACGTAAGCCTGATATAGCTTCAATCTCCGTATTTATAACGGCAAGTGCTAATGATTTTAATTGCTGTGAATCAGTATCGGTCACGCGGTTATTCCTGAAGTGCTTTGATAAGCCAATAGTACATTATAAGCAATATATGCGATTAACATAGTAGAACCTGCAAAACGCCCAAGTCGACCATCCTTTCCTACTCGAGCAAATAAATATAACATTACAAATAAGCCAAACATCACGGGAACGTCACGTTGCAAGATACTAGGATCTAACTGTGAAGGCTGAATAAGCCCAGGCATGGCCAAAACGGCTAAAATATTAAACATATTTGAACCGATAATATTACCTACAGCGATGTCGTGTTGATTTTTCAGAGCAGAGATAACAGATGCAGCAAGCTCGGGCAAACTGGTGCCAATGGCAACAATGGTCAAGCCGATAATAAGATCGCTCACACCTAAAAGCGTTGCAACGCCTGTTGCTCCCCAAACTAATGCTTTTGAACCTACGAGTAGTGCAATTAAACCAATTATAAAACTGGTAACAGATTGGGACGTTGTCATTTTTCCGGCAGAAAATTCCTGCTCAAAGTCTTGTTCTAAAGGATCATCTTTACTGCTTTTAACGGCGAGATAAGCCATGCCAAATAATGTGATAATAAACCCGGAAAACAGAATGACACCATCAAAATGACCTAAGTGAAGATCCCACATTAATAACAGAGCAAGTCCCATAATAAAGGCGAGTAGAGGAAATTCACGTTTTAATGTCTCGGAATGAACTGCTAAGGGTGACACTAGAATAGTGATACCCAACACAAGCCCAATATTGGCAATATTAGAACCAATTGCATTTCCAATACCTAATGCAGGTGCGCCATCAAAAGAGGCTAATGCCGCTACTAACATTTCTGGGGCAGAGGTACCAAATCCTACGATTGTTAAACCAACAATGAGAGGTGATATGCCAAAATTAGTGGCGATATTAGCGGCGCCATCGATAAAACGATCTGCTCCCCAAATAAGTATGGCAAAGCCAGCAACAATGGCGACAATAAATAATGCAGTGGTCATAAATGTAGGTTCGTTCTTTGAAAATAAAAAAGCCGGACTAATGCCCGGCTCTATATTATATGTTGTAGGGAACGCGTTGTCCCAATGAATTGATTATTCGTCTGAAAATACGTCGAAATCTTCTTCCGGTGGATTGCCGTCATAAACAAGGTTTTGACGGCGTTGTAGATAAGCATCACGAACAAAGATATATTCATCAAGCGCGGCTTCATTAAGTACATTTTTTGCACCTAGAAGTGAAGCACGTGAGTCAATAATACGAGTAGCTGCAACGGCATTACGTGTGCCATTATCCTTAATATAAGTAACCGGATCAGTGTAGATATCAGCCACTAAGCCAAATGAATCGCGAACATTACGAGGACCAAAGAATGGTAAGACAACGTAAGCTCCTGGCTCTACGCCCCATGCTCCAAGTGTTTGACCAAAATCTTCATCATTTTTTGTATGGCCTGCATAACCGGCAACATCAAATATTCCAGCAAAACCCACAGTACTATTTAATAAGAAGCGACCTGTATCATGTGCTGCTTGGTCGAATTTGAATTGTAGTAAATCATTCAAAATAACAGTGATTTCATTTAAATTGCTAAAGAAATTACTGATGCCTCTGCTAATTGGGTCGGGTGTCACGGCATCATAAACTTTAGCGGCAGGTTTTAGCACAGCACGATCGGCAAGATCATTGAATGAATACATCGCACGGTTATATCCTTCCAGAGGGTCGCTAGACTGTGATGTAGTTGCGCAACCACTTAATAACAGGATGGCAGCAAGGGTTCCGATTCGGAAAAAGGAGTTAAATTTATGCATAATTCTCAAAAAGCTCTCAATATTTGTAGGCGAATAATCGCACGTAGCCGGTATGTTAACAAGTTTATGTTGTAAAAAATACCCAAGTTTTAGGGGTGAGTTGTTTATATGCAACAAAGTAGATATTTTCCTTGTTTTAGTAGGGATTTACTGAGATTCATTTCACAATAAATTATTGTTTAATATTTATACTGAACTATTAAGTTGCCGTATACTCAGATACCCATGATATTTCAATCTGCATGATTCAGAGTGCTTGAGCCATTCCAATTCTAGGCGCATTTATGCAGTAATGGTTATTCCCTTGCAAATAGATGGAACGACGAAGTGGGGTGGCTCAAGCGCTTCTTCGATGGGTTTAAAAACGCTTTACGCTGCGTTATTGATTTTGGCAAGGAAACAACCCTTACCTACAATCAATGCCTTACCTAAAACATTTTAAATCCCACTGAAACATACAGATTGAAGTATCATGGGTATAGTTAACAATTAAAAAATAAAGAGCTATGGCAAACCCATTATTGCAAAAAAATAGATTACCGCCTTTTTCAGACATTGAGCCTGAAAATATTGAACCTGCACTTGAGTATGTTTTAGAAAATGCAAAGCAGACAGTTGACAGCTTGCTTGGCGATATACAACAGGCTACATGGCAAAACTTAGTGCTACCAATGGAAGCATTAGATGCGACTATAGATCATGTCTGGTCTCCGGTGAGTCATTTGAATTCAGTGATGAATTCAGATGCATTGCGTAATGCTTATAATGCTTGCTTGCCTAAGCTAAGTCAGTTTGGTACTGAATTAGGCCAAAATGAGGATTTATATAAGGCGTATAAAACGATTGCCGAAGGTGCAGAATATCAAAATTTAGATCATGCCCAGAAAAAAGTGATAGACAATGCCATTCGCGATTTTCGCCTGTCGGGTGTTGAATTATCTCAGCAAGACCGAGATAAGTTTAAAGCTATTTCGCAATCATTAACGGAATTAACTGCTAAGTTTGAACAAAACTTGATGGATGCAACACATGCATGGAAAAAACACATCACTGACGAGTCATTACTCGCTGGCTTACCTGAGTCAACAAAAGAAATGGCTGCACAATTTGCCAAACGCGATGAACTTGAAGGTTGGCTCTTTACCTTAGACTTTCCTTCTTATATGCCGGTCATGTCCTATGCAGATGATCGTGACTTTCGTGAAGAAATGTATACCGCCTTTGCTACTAAAGCTTCAGACCAAGGGCCTAATGCCGGTGAGTGGGATAATACTGAGGTAATGAAAAATATTCTTAAATTGCGTCACGAGTTAGCTAATTTGATCGGTTTTGCCAACCATGCTGAACGCTCACTTGCCACCAAAATGGCGCAATCACCACAGCAAGTATTAGATTTTTTAAATGATTTGGCTGCACGCTCTAAGCCTATTGCAGAAAAAGAAATTGAAGAACTCACCGCTTTTGCCAATGAAACAGCAGGTATGACTGAGCTAGAAGCATGGGATGTGACTTATTTTGCCGAAAAATTACGTCAACAACGTTATTCCATTTCACAGGAAGAATTAAAACCTTATTTCCCAGAAGATAAAGTCGTGCTGGGTTTATTCGGCGTGGTCAATAAACTTTATGGTTTAGATATTAAAGAACGAAATGATATTGATGTGTGGCATAAAGATGTCCGTTTCTTCGATATTTTTGATGGTGAAGGCGAACTTCGAGGTCAATTTTATTTAGATTTATATGCGCGTAATCATAAGCGTGGCGGGGCGTGGATGGATGAGTGTTTGCTGCGCCGGCAAACGGAGCAAGGCATTGAAACACCAGTAGCATTTTTAACCTGTAATTTCTCAGAACCAATAGGTGGTAAACCGGCTTTGTTTACTCATGATGAAGTGACTACCTTATTCCATGAATTTGGCCATGGTTTGCATCATATGTTAACCAAGATCCATCATGCCGGTGTATCTGGGATAAATGGTGTGGCATGGGATGCTGTCGAATTACCTAGCCAGTTTATGGAGAACTGGGCATGGGAACGTGAAGCCTTAGACTTGATTTCAGGTCATTTTGAAACGGATGAGGTATTGCCTCAAGACTTGTTTGACAAGATGATCGCAGCCCGTAATTTCCAATCAGCGATGATTATGGTGCGACAGCTAGAGTTTTCAATTTTCGATTTTCGTTTGCATCTTGAATATGATTCTATTGAAGGAAACCAAGTTGAGAAAATACTGGCTGAAGTACGCGAGCAGGTCGCGGTAGTGAAGCCGCCAGCATTTAATCGTTTTGCACATAGTTTCTCGCATATTTTCGCTGGTGGTTATGCTGCCGGCTATTACAGTTATAAATGGGCAGAAGTATTATCGGCGGATGCATTTTCTAAGTTTGAAGAAAAAGGTATATTTGATCGACAAACTGGAATTGAGTTTTTGCAAGCGATATTAGAGCAAGGTGGTTCAAGAGAGCCTATGGAATTGTTTGTTGAATTCCGAGGACGAGAACCTAAAATTGATGCGTTATTACGACACAGTGGAATAGCAGCTTAATGAAATACACGGATCTTAGGGATTTTATTGATCACCTAGAGCAACGAGGTGAGCTTAAACGGATAACGGTAGAAGTTGATCCTGTTTTAGAGATGACCGAGATTAGCGATCGTGTTTTACGTGCTGGTGGCCCCGCCTTATTATTTGAAAATCCTAAAGGTAGTGATATTCCTGTTTTAACCAATTTGTTTGGCACAGCACATCGTGTTGCATTAGGCATGGGCGAAGAATCAGTTGAAGCTTTGAGAGAAGTAGGTGAATTACTGGCCTATTTAAAAGAACCTGAACCACCCAAAGGTATGAAAGATGCCTGGCAGAAAATGCCCATCTTCAAACAAGTGCTGAATATGGCTCCCAAAGTAGTTAAATCAGCTGCCTGTCAGCAACAAATTATTGAGGGTGATGATGTTGATTTAAGTCAGTATCCCATCCAGCATTGCTGGCCAGAAGATGTGGCACCACTGATTACGTGGGGTTTAGTGGTGACTAAAGGTCCTCATAAGCCACGTCAAAATATGGGGATTTATCGCCAACAAGTCATTGGCAAGAATCGCGTTATTATGCGTTGGTTATCACAACGTGGTGGCGCATTAGATTTTAAAGAGTGGCAACAAGAGCATCCAGGAGAACCGTTCCCTGTTAGCGTTGTTTTAGGCTGTGATCCTGCCACTATCTTAGCGGCGGTTACACCAATACCCGATAATTTGTCAGAATATGCTTTTGCTGGTTTATTACGTGGCTCGAAAACGGAATTAGTAAAGTGTATAGGTAATGATTTACAAGTACCAGCCAGTGCCGAGATTGTATTAGAGGGCTTCATCTATCCAGACGATATGGCTGACGAAGGACCTTATGGCGATCACACTGGATACTATAATGAAGTGGATCGGTTTCCCGTCTTCACCGTTGAACGTATTACACAGCGTAAAGATCCTATTTATCATAGTACCTATACAGGGCGACCGCCTGATGAACCGGCAATCTTAGGTGTGGCACTGAATGAAGTGTTTATACCCATTCTACAAAAGCAATTCCCCGAAATTGTAGACTTTTATCTGCCCCCTGAAGGCTGTTCATACCGCATGGCAGTAGTCAGCATGAAAAAACAATATCCGGGTCATGCTAAACGCGTGATGATGGGGATCTGGTCATTCTTACGTCAGTTTATGTATACCAAGTTTATTATTGTGGTGGATGATGATGTCAATATACGCGATTGGAATGACGTGATTTGGGCGATCACGACACGAATGGATCCATCACGTGACACCACGTTAATCGATAATACGCCGATAGATTACTTAGATTTTGCATCACCTGTTTCTGGGCTAGGCTCAAAAATGGGTATGGATGCTACTAATAAGCTGTCCGGTGAAACTGATCGTGAATGGGGCCGACCTATTGAGCGTGATGTTGATGTGGTTGCTCGAATTGATGAATTATGGGATTCATTAAATATTGAGAGTAGCGAGAAAGACTAGCATTTGTGTCGTTCAATTATATTAGTGTTCTAATAATTTCACTCATTAGTAGCGCATATTAATACCATAAGTATTAGTTTGTTATACATTTGATAAACTAGTTTAACTATTCAATTCTTTTATGTAAGTTTATTTCTAGCCAACTTGGCTTTTAGAAATAAAAGGACATAAAATCATGAAATCCAAAATTATTAAATTAGTCGCTATAAGCTCAATGCTTTTTGGTTCTGCTAGTGCAATGGCTGCAGGTTCATTGCAACATTTATCTCAAGCATCAGCACATTCAGCTCAAGCCATTGCTCAAACATCGGTAGCAGGCGTCAAAATAGTTTCTGGCGTGGTTGCTCTGCCCTTAATGTTAGCAGGTGAAGTCGGTAACGTAAGTGGTCAGGCGGGTCATGCACTTTGGGATAGTGCAAATCAACCCATAGGAGAACCATTAGCAATTACCGATGAGATCATCACTTCAACTGTTTCTCCTGATCAGGCAATGCAAGGGGATGAGTAATGAAAACATTCAAATTATTTATAGCCTTTAGTGTGTTAATTGCTATGTTTGCTATCAGCCCTGTTTGGGCTGGTAGTCAGCAAGGAGGCGAACCTCAATTTTCTATTGAAGAAATCGTAGTATTGACAAAAAAAGTAGAAAAAACGATGGCTGAGAAGGGCGTACGTGTTTTTATTATCGCTCGAAATGGCCGTGATCCGAAACAATTGCCTGGGGGTGTAAATTATACTCATGTAGCATTTGGCGTTTACTCTAAGATTCAAACAGATGATGGTCGAATTATTCCAGGTTATGCGTATTATAATCTTTATCAAAAAGATGAAAATGGCGGTGAAAGTAAATTAGTCACTGATTACACAATCGACTTTTTGGCGAATGTTTATGAAGCTAAGGTTGGTATTGTTGTTCCAACAGCTGAGTTACAAAAACGCTTATTAGGATTTGTGGGTAGTCAGGAATATTATGCACTGCATAATCCGAGTTATTCGGTTATGTCTAATCCTAATAATGCGACCTATCAAAATTGTACTGAGTATGTACTCGATGTAATTAATGCCTCAATTTATAAAACAACCGATGAAAGTAAACTGAAAAAGATTGCTGAAGAACATTTTGTGGCCCAAGATATTCATATCTCACCCTTTAAGATATTACTTGGATCAATGTTTGCTGAAGGTGTGACCAAGTCCGATCATGAGGGGCAAATCAGAACGGCTACATTTACTACTATTGCAGATTATTTAGGAAGTTTTAATTTGGCACAGGAAATAATGACAATTGAAATGTAAGCTAAAAATATAAAAAAGGGGTATTGATTCAACGATACCCCTTTTTTCTGACTTTGAATGCTAAAAATATTATTTAGCAAGCATCTTTTTGATCATACCTACAACAGCTAATAAAACACCGCCACCGATACCACCTCCAGCAACAGTGCTGAGGATGCTGCCAATATCTAAACCACTGCCAGCAGCAGCTCCGCCCATACCTAACATGCCCATTACTTGACCGCCTATGCCGCCGCCAAGTAGACCTACAATTGAGTTTCCTACGGTACCAAGAGATAGATTCTTCATTAAAGAACCTGCAGCGTTGCCACCCACGGCACCACTGATAAGTTGAATAATCATTGGTAATAAACTTTCCATTATATTTTCCTTTATGAAACTGGTGACTTTAGTACACTTAAACCTAAGATACATACACCGTTAATAATTAATTCTTAGTGATAGATAGCTCACATGTAAATGTGAGCTATCTCGCATAACTTTATCTGTAAACGAATGAAGAGTCTAGTGCCGAACAAAAGCAAAGGTGGCTAAATTAATTTTTAAGGAGTGCCTAGCGTGTTAAAGCGGAAGCGTTAACAGTATTCAATAACTAGCTTGAATGTATTTATTATGAACATAACCTAGTTGGCCATCTGCAACCTTTACTTGTACCCAAGGTGAGTGTTGCGAATCTAGCAATGTAAGCTTCTCATTGTGATTTAAAACATCTTGAGCATTAAAATGGCGACCTGGGCCTTTACGTAAAAATAGTTTTTGGGCGGTTACATGGAACAACGCCACATCTATATTGGTTAACACGGTGTTGTTTTGTTGTGGTGAGCTTTGATCTAATTGCCATGTTGATAATAATCGTCTGAATAATTCATCTTCAACGCGAACTACTTGCTCATCACTAATATTTTCAGTGGCAGAGTAAACGCCAACCGCAATATCAACAGGTGTTATAGGAACGCCGCCACCATGGCTTTTAGCTATATGATGACCTTGCCATAGTACTGAGCCATCTTTTGCAGCAATCAGCTTTAAATCGACCCCGATTGAGATTTGTGAATAAAGCCCCAAGAAGTCGGCATCATATTCAGTGATTTCACCAATTAACAATGCATCACAATGAAGCAATTTCCCAATTGCAGCATAATGTTTATTATCTAGTTTAGAGAGTACACGGTCTACTTTTTTTAGCTCTACATCTTGATATGAGTGCGGTGCTAGGTGTGAATATAAAATCCAACGCAGTTGTTCAATCTTTTCATCTGTTAATATCAATCGTTCAGTTGAATTATTGGGCTTTTCACCTGTTCTATTATCGAAGGGTAAGATGGCTATACACTGTGGTGGGGAGGTTAGAAACTGTTTTTCTGTTTTAAAATGTACAGCATTAAATTGGGATTTTTTTTCGGCATCTGTAAATGATTCATTACCGTTCACAAAGGTGGGTGATGAAGCACAGCCAGCCAACAAAAGTAAGGCAGAAGCAATGAATATAATTCGTTGTTGTTGGGGATGCATACTGTTGCTATCCTTGAAATCGCAATAAATTGGATTATGCCATAGGGAAAGCTGTAATTTAGTGCAATATTCTTAATCTGTGGATTGTTTCAATCTTTTATTTCAAGTTCCATCAGTATTTTGTTCAACCCAACGATCGCCTTCTTGCCTAGTTTCTTTTTTCCAAAAAGGTGCATTGTGTTTGAGTTCTTCGATTAACCAATTACAGGCATCAAGGGATGCGCGACGATGAGCTGACCAACAGGCAATTAATACAATAGGCTCAGCCGGGTTAATATTGCCGACACGGTGGATAATGAGTGAATCCAATAGTGCCCATTTTTTCTGGGCTTGTTGTTCCAGCTTTTCCAAATAGCGCTGTGTCATTTCAGGATAATGTTCTAACACCATAGCTGTAACATCAGCATCATCATTAAAGTTACGCATACTGCCGATGAAGGTTGCTGTTGCGCCAAATTGTTTTTCGAGTGCAGATTGATGCTGATGATCTGTAATGGATTGCCATGGATCAAAAGGCTTCAGCGAAATATGAGCTGACATTTTAACCGCCTGTTACGGGCGGGAAGAAGGCAACCTCATCACCATCAGCAACAGGGTCTTCAAACTGGGCATATTCAAGGTTAATAGCGACTAAGACATTGATTGGACGTTCAGTGTTGTTGGTTGTAATGTCCCAAGCTTCGCCTGCAGTGGCAACGGGATTAATTTTAGACTCGCTTATTCCGATCTTTTCTCGCAGGCTGGCAAAGAATTTAACTTGAATACTCATTGCTTGTTGTCTTCACTTCATTCAAAATTAACAGCATATCATTTTATAAGGTTGCGATATATGTCAGATCTTACACACTTTAACCAAGCCGGCGAAGCGCATATGGTCGATGTCGGTGATAAGTCCGTTACCAAGCGTACAGCTGTGGCTGAAGGTCAAATAAGGATGCTAGATAAAACCTTAGATTTAATTAAGCAAGGAAATCATAAAAAAGGTGATGTGCTAGGAATTGCACGTATTGCTGGCATTATGGCGGCAAAACACACATCGGATCTGATACCGCTTTGTCATCCTTTGGCACTCACCAAGGTGACAATCGATTTTAAGGTTTTAGAAGATGACGTGGCTGTTGAGTGCCGCGCTCAAGTTCAAACTAGCGGACAAACAGGTGTTGAAATGGAAGCGTTAACAGC
Organism: Methylophagaceae bacterium; assembly: GCA_048595465.1. Lineage (GTDB taxonomy): Bacteria > Pseudomonadota > Gammaproteobacteria > Nitrosococcales > Methylophagaceae. The sequence goes on from JBJPGE010000023.1 coordinate 11,032, forward strand.
TGTACAAGTGGCGCTGTTAACAATTTACGATATGTGTAAAGCCGTGGATCGAGGCATGATTATGACGGATATTCGTTTGCTGGAAAAAGCAGGCGGTAAATCAGGTCACTGGGTAAGAGAATTATAGTGAAATGGCATCAATGGTTAACGTTGGGGTTAATATTAGTGAGTTCTTCTGTATTTGCAGTTGAACATTTAAAACTCTCTACAACGACAAGTACGGATAATTCAGGTTTATTGGCTGTTTTACACCCTGTGTTCGAAGAAAAGCATAATGTAAAAATAGATGTAATAGCGGTGGGAACAGGTAAGGCGCTAAAAATTGGTGGACGCGGTGATGTTGACGTGGTGTTTGTGCATGCACCAGCAGCGGAGTTGAAATATATCGCATCAGGTGATTTTATTGATCGCAGAGCGGTAATGCATAATGACTTTGTGATTGTGGGACCAGAAAATGATCTTGCTAATTTAGCAGAAGCAGAATCTGTGAATGATATGCTTAAGTTGCTGGTGGGATCAAAAGGTGAATTTATTTCACGTGGCGATGATTCTGGAACCCATAAAAAAGAAAAACAACTGTGGGAAATGGCAGGAATATCTCCGACAGGAAAGTGGTATGTTCAGGCTGGCCAAGGCATGGGTGCAGTATTAAAAATGGCTGATGAAAAGCAGGCGTATACCTTGACTGATCGAGGCACTCAAATTGCCTTTGCAGATAAAATAAGTTTAGAGGTGTTGTTTGAAGGAGATGATGCTTTGTTTAATCCCTACCATGTAATGGCAGTGAATCCTAAAAAATATCAGCATGTGAAATATGATTTAGCAACTAAATATATTGAGTTTGTAACGAGTATGGAAGGTCAGAAAATAATTAATAATTTTCAGAAAAGTGGTCAACAATTATTTTATGGTGATAGTGTTATAGCACCTTGAATAATAAAAAGCGGGCATCAAAGGATGCCCGCTTTTTCGCTTAAAACCAGATTCTAGACTTACTTCATTTTATCCATTAGGTCTGTAGCTGTTTCTTTAACTTCTTCCATATCAATGTCTTTTGCCATTTCTTTGGCTTTGTCCATCATATCGCTAGAAGCGGCATCATCAGTCATGTCTGTAGCTGAGTCGCCTTCCATCGCATCAGTTGCTGTATCCATAGCATCTGTTGAAGCTGAATCATCACTCATCGCATCTTCGACCATTTCTTTAGCTTTATCCATCATATCGCTAGAAGCGGCGTCATCGACCATATCAGAAGCACCGTCAACAACAGCGCTTGCTGCATCAGATGTAGCATCCATCGCATCGCCAGCCATATCAGAAGCACCATCAGCTACAGCACTTGCTGCATCAGAAGTAGCATCCATTGCATCACCGGCCATTTCAGAGGCGCTATCAGCAACAGAGCTAGCAGCATCAGAAGTAGCTTCAATTGCATCGCCAGTCATTTCTGCGGCAGAATCAGCGGCTTCTTGTGCTTGGTCACAGGCAGCAAGCATAAGTGCTGATGAAAGTAGTAATGTTGCAGTAATCTTATTCATTGTATATATCCTTTATTGAGTGGGGGCTGAACTAGGTCATTATATCTGGTAAGTTGATAAAAGTCATAAAATCAAAACTTTAACCTCGATTCAGTAACGCTTGCAAATCAATCATTGCGGCATTGGCTCTTGAAATATAAGAAGCCATAACAAGTGAATGATTGGCACGCATTCCAAAACCGCTACCGTTTAAGATCATTGGGCTCCATACGGTATCTTGGGTAGATTCAAGTTCACGAATAATTTGGCGGAGGCTCACTAGCGCATTTTTCTTTTTCAGAATGGTAGAAAAATCATGTTCCATTGCTTTTAATAAATGAATTAATGCCCAAGAGGTGCCCCGAGCTTCATAAAATACATCATCAATTTGAAGCCAAGGTGTTTTAGCTACAATTTCTGCAGATGATGATGTGGATTGCTGTGCCGCTGAATCACCCGCTAAATCAGTGTTAATTCTTATTTGACCTACACTTGCTGTTAAACGCTGAGATAGGCTGCCTAATCGTTTTTCAACGATTGCTAACCAATCCGCAAGATTATCAGCGCGCGCATAAAATTGAGCGTCAGTTTGTTCTTCGCTACTCAGTCTTGCTAAATAAGATTCCAGTGATCTAATACCTTTCTTATATTCATGCTCTGAAGGTGGGAACAGCCATGAATTAGAGTTAAAATTAAATTGTGGTTCAGCAATAGCAAGATCTTCATCTTCTAATGATTGAGATTGTGAACGACTAATATCATTGCGTAGCGCTCGAGAAAAATCACGAATTTGTACTAATACGCCGAACTCCCAGTTAGGTACATTGTCCATCCATATAGAAGGGGGAGTTACATCATTACTTAGGTATCCGCCAGGCTTGTTTATCAAAATGTCAGCTAATGTAATAATTGTTGCGGTTGAAGTGTAACCTGTGACTACATTTTGTTGTTTGCTTGCTGCCATTTGAATAGCATTTTCTACTGGATTAAATTGGTCAGGGATACGGTTTATCCACAAGATAAGAAGAATGAATATTAAAACGATACCAATCATAATAAAACGCGCTGTTTTAATGATTTGTGCGCGCGTACTAGGGTCGCCTAAATCATCTTGGACGCGCCATCTTATATTTTGAATACGTTGTGTGAGTTGCTTAAATGCCATTTTTGACTGTTCCTTGAGCTGATTTTATAAGTATAGAACTTCTTTACAGTAAATCAAACTTGACTTGCCCCCCCTAAGCTCCGAATAATATGCGGTTTGCAAAAAGATATTGAATAATAAAGGTGTCCTTATAGTATGACATTGAGAATCGAAATCGAAAATCTAGCGAAGCACTTTGGTGCAATTAAAGCGGTAGATGGCGTATCATTTTCTGTTAAAAAAGGTGAAGTTCTTGGCTTCTTAGGGCCTAATGGTGCCGGGAAATCGACCACCATGAAAATGGTAACAGGCTTTTTAGCGCCGACTCGCGGTACCGTGCGCGTTTGTGGCCATGATGTTATTACTGATCCTATCGCAGTAAAAGCAAGCTTGGGCTATTTGCCAGAAGGTGCGCCAGCTTATGCTGATATGACGCCTGACGGCTTTTTAAGGTTTATTGCGGATATTCGTGGTTTTACAGGGGCAGACAAGAAACGTGTTGTTGCTTCAGCTGCCGAGCGAGCGCGAATAACGCATGTGATGTTTCAACCAATTGAAACGCTATCTAAGGGTTATAAAAGACGTGTTGGTATAGCACAAGCGATACTACATAATCCGCCGGTATTGATTATGGATGAGCCAACCGATGGTCTGGATCCGAATCAGAAACATGAAGTACGGACATTGATTAATGAAATGGCTGCAGATAAAGCGATCATTATTTCAACGCATATTCTTGAAGAAGTACATGCTTTGTGTACACGCAATGTGTTAATTGCCAATGGTAAAATTAAATTTGATGGCACGCCACATGAGCTAGAATCAATATCGCGTTACCATAATGCGGTCGTTGTCGCAGTAGCTGATGTTGAAGAAATTACATTTACAGCCTTCCTAAACTCACTTGAGTTTGTTGCTGAAGTTGAAACCTTAGATGCACAACGTGGTGTTCGTGTTTATCCAAAAGAGGGTAAACAAATTACAGCAGAGCTATCTCAAAGCTTGCGTGATAAGGGATGGCAGATTGATTCACTTTATGCCGAGCATGGTCGTTTGGATGAGGTTTTCCGGACAATTACAATGGGGGGAGCGTAATGAATCTCAAAAATATCTGGTTTATTATGAAGCGTGAGATCAGTGGTTATTTTGCAACCCCTGTAGCGTATGTTTTTATTATTATCTTTTTATTGTTAACGGGGTTTTCAACCTTTTTCATGGGTAATTTCTTTGAACGAGGCGAGGCTGATTTATATCCATTCTTTTCTATCCACCCTTGGCTATATGTTCTATTAATACCTGCAATTTCAATGCGATTATGGTCAGAAGAACGTAAAAATGGTTCGATTGAACTATTAATGACATTACCTGTTTCAGTTATTGAAGCGGTATTAGGTAAGTTTCTAGCAGCGTGGGCATTTACTGGCTTGGCATTGATGTTGAATTTTCCACTTTGGATAACAGTTAACTATTTAGGTTCGCCTGATAACGGTGTTATTTTTGCTGGATTTATAGGTAGCTTCTTAATGGCAGGTGGTTTTTTAGCGATAGGTGCGTGTATTTCAGCACTCACAAAGAATCAGGTTATTGCTTTTGTTTTAAGCCTTATCGTAAGTTTGATTTTTGTATTAAGTGGCTACGGAATTGTATTGGACTTCTTTAGCAGTTGGGCGCCAACAGCGTTAGTTGAAGCCATCAGTTCATTTAGCTTTTTAACACACTTTGATGCGATTTCTAAAGGCGTGATTGATATGCGAGACATGTTATATTTCGCCTCTGTTATTTTGGTTTGGTTATTTGCTAATGCCATTGTTATTAACGCTCGCAAAGCCGACTAGGATCAACACAGATGAATAAACAATTATTATCAACCACCGGTTTGATCCTTGCAGTTATCTTGTTTTTATCGTTTAACATTGTAACGAATGGCAACTTGAAATCGGCTCGAATAGATTTAACAGAAGATCAACTTTATACCTTGTCTGAAGGTACATTAAATATTATTAAATCTTTAGATGATCCTATATCACTTCGATTTTATTATTCAGAACAAGTGGCACAAGAACTCCCAAGCTTAAAGTCCTATGCACAGCGTGTTAAGGAATTGCTTGAAGAATATCGTCGCGCATCAAATGGCAAAATTGAGTTAATTACTATTAACCCAAAACCTTATACAGATAATGAACAACGCGCTAAACAATATGGTTTGCAAGGTGTTCCTATTGAAGGTGAAGATGATCCTTTATATTTTGGTTTGGCGGGTAACAATTTACTTGATGGTGTTGAAAGCATTTCTTTCTTTCAGCCTGAAAAAGAAGATGTGCTTGAGTATGATGTAACAAAACTGATTTATAAATTATCTAGCTCAAACAGAAAAACGGTAGGGATAATAAGCACATTAGAAATTAATGGTGAAGATTACGATCCATTAAAAGGTGAGGTACCATCAGCAGATGGCGCAAAACCATGGGCATTTATGGCGGAATTAAGACAGCTATTTAATGTGACGGTATTGCCAGTTGATATTCAACGTATTCCTTCTAGTATCGATGTATTAGTAGTGATTCATCCCAAAGAAATGGTAGAAAGCACGCTTTATGCTATTGACCAACATGTGCTGAAAGGGGGTAAGTTGATTAGCTTTGTGGATCCTTATTCTGAAGCGGATATCCCAGAAAAAGATCCAGATAATCCAATGGCTGCAATGGTGTATTCACGTAGCTCGAATTTGCCAAAGCTTTATAAAGCATGGGGATTCGAACGTAATGGTGCTGATGTAGTGGCTGATCGCAAAACAGCTATAAAAGTAGATTTTGGTGCTAGAACAGGCAATAAGCCGATTGATTATGTATTGTGGCAAGGACTTCCTGCCGAGCAGTTGAGTAGTGAACAGGCTATTACCAGCCAGCTAAAAAAAGTAGAAGTGGCTACGGCGGGTCGCTTTGAAGCGATTGAAGGTGCATCAACAACGTTGACCACTTTATTCTCATCTAGTAACGAAGCAATGTTAGTGGATAAACGAATTGTACAATTTCGTAATGATCCACGCGCTTTGTTAACTAAGTATCAAGCTGGAACGTTAAGTTATTCTTATGCTGTTCGGGTGAATGGCATGGCTAAAACGGCTTTCCCAGATGGTGGTAAAACGAAAGATGGTGTAGTGAAAAAATTCACTAGTCATTTAGATGAATCGAAACAATCAATTGATGTTATTGCGATAGCCGATGTTGATATGTTGCAAGATCGATTTTGGGTGCAGTTGCAAGATTTCTATGGTGAACAAATTGCCTATAACACCTCAAATAATATCGATTTCTTGATTAATGCGATTGATGATATGTCAGGCAACCATGGTTTGATTAGTGTACGTTCGCGTGCTGGATTTTCGCGCCCATTTGACCATGTTGTAGCACTAAAACAAGATGCTGAGAAGCGCTACCGTACGCAAGAGCGTGAACTGCAAAAAACACTCGATGAAACAAAACAACGCATTGCCAGAATGCAAGTAGAACGTAGTGGTAGTGGTGAAAACATCTTAAATCCAGAGCAGCAACAGGAAATTGCAGAGTTACGTGTTAACGTGAATAAGCTTCAACAGAAACTGCGTGAAGTTCAGGCAAGTTTACGTAAAGACATTGACGATTTAGATACAAAGTTAAAATTCTACAATATTGGTTTGGTACCAATTATTGTAGCGTTGCTAGCCGTAATAACGGGTTGGTTGCGTGTTCGTAAACGCACTAAAGGCAGAAGCCAGCAGTAACTGACTGCACCTGATAATACAAAAATTAGAATTAGTAGGTTTAGAAAAAATGATAAAAAAATTAAACAGCCTCACAATCTTAGCTATTGTAACAGCCATCATGGTTGTTCTGATGCTGATAACGATACAGCGACCAACAGAGACAACGGATGATTATTCACTATTGTTTCCTGAATTATTTGATGAGTTGAGCGGTGTAGATACAATCAAAGTAAAGAGTAACCAAGATGAATTCACGCTATACAAAGAGGGTGAAGACTGGTTCGTCAAAGAACGCTGGAATCACTTAGCTGATTTTAACTTAGTTAAGCGTGCATTAATTGATATCAGTGAAGCGAAGATTATTGAACGAAAAACAGCCAATCCTGATCAATATATTTTGTTAGGCGTAGAAGGTATTGAAGACGGTGGTGAATCTATTCAAATCACGATGTTAAGTGGCGATAAAGAAGCAGCCAGCTTAATTCTGGGGAATGAGCGAGAAGTAGGTCAAACACAGGGTGTAAGGCGTTTTTATGTGCGCCGTGCAGGTGAAGAACGTGCTTGGTTGGCTGAGGGCTACTTGAATATTAACCCACTTATGCTGAACTGGATTAAGAGCGAAGTTATAAATATTGCACGTGAACGAATTGCGCGTGTTGATATCATTCAACCCAACGGTGGGAAAGCGACTATTGTTAATGTCGGTGTGAAAGATAAGTTTGGTACACCGGAAGACTTAGACAAAACAATCTTCAAATATGAACAACTTGGCTACGATATGGCGGGCACATTATTTCAATTGCGAATGGAAGATGTTCAACCATTAAAAGATTTCTCTCGGGGTGAATCAGAAATTGTTACGGCTGAATTCACTACTTTTGATGGTTTAAAGGTAATAGCTGAAACCTCTTTTATCGATGGTTCATATTTTTCAATATTCAAAGCTGAATATGATGCTGATTTGGTTAAATCTGCGCCTAAAGACATTGTAGAATCAGAAAAGTTAAAAACAGCTGAGCAAGTGAAACAAGAAGTGAATACGATCAATAAAGAGCTCAATAATTGGGTATACCGTTTTGGTGGTTTTATTGGTACCAACTTAATGCGGGCTAAAGCTGATATGGTTACGGTTGCTGAACAAGCCATTCCTATGCCGCCAGATCTTACAGGAACAGGGCTTTCACCTCGTTAATAGAATAATAAAAAAGGCACTTTAGGTGCCTTTTTTATTACATTAAGCGGCGTACTGCTCTGTTCTCCATTCTTCTACAAGTTCTTGTACAGTTGAAGCGAGATCATCAGGTGAGAATTTGGGTATAAATTTGTCGGCACCAATTTTTTCAACCATATTTTTATTAAACTCACCACTCATTGAACTATGTAATAAGATTTTTATGCTTTGTAAGCGTGGATCTTTTCTGACTTCAGTAGTCAGGGTGTAACCATCCATCTCAGGCATTTCAATGTCTGAAATCATCATTGAGATATGCGTTTTCACATCAATGCCATCATCAGCCCATGCTTTTAATTGATCCAATGCTTCTTTGCCATCACGTACGATGGTCGTGTCAATGCCAATCTGTTCCATTGTGCGTTTGATTTGATTGCGTGCAACACTAGAGTCATCGGCTACTAAGATATGAGGACGAGACTCTGCGTTTTGAGATATAAAATTTTCAACTAAATCTGAAGAAACATTTTTATTTTTTCCGATCACTTCATCCATGACTTTTTCAACATCAATAATTTCTATTAGCTCATCATCAATTTTAGTAATAGCCGTCATATAATGATTATGACCAGAAGCACTCGGTGGCGGTAAGATATCTGCCCAACTGGTATTAATTATACGATCGATGCTATTGACTAAAAATCCTTGAATAGAACGATTATATTCAGTGATAATCACGAAGCACTTGCTGAGATCCTCGACGGGCCTACCGCCCACACCCATTGATAAATCAAATATGCTAATTGCTTTCCCTCGGAGGTGTGCGGTACCACGAACAACAGGATGAGAATGTGGGATTTTAGTTAAAGGCGGGCAAGGAATGGCTTCACGCACTTTAAATACGTTGATACCGTAGCATTGTCTGCCAGAGAGCCTAAACAGTAAGAGCTCCAGTCTATTTTGACCTACTAGTTGTGTTCGTTGATCTACGCCATCAAGCATGCTTGCCATGATTTCACCCTAATATAGTGTTGTGTACTGTCACTATGATTATCGGTTAGTAATATTGATTCTTGAATGCAATGAATAATAAGTAGGCACAGTCTTTGCTTTGATTAATGTAAGTAATGGTGATGCCGATAATTTGGCGCATTGGAGTAAATGATGTTTTGGAAAAATAAACTAAGTTTTGTCGTGATTTTTTTGCTGGCAATAGAGGTGCAAGCGGCAGATTTACATGCATTAGGTGATATTGAGCAAGCGGCTTATGAATTTGCTTTAAAGCAGGCACAGATGCAGCATGATAATCCACAAGTGGCAATGGAATCATTAGATCATAGATTGAGGTTAAAGATCTGTGATTCGGAATTGGAAGTGTTTACAAAAACGGCTAGCACTACAATTGGTCACCAAACTATTGGGGTAAAATGTAGCTTTCCAACGACGTGGACGGTATATGTTCCGGTAAAAGTAAAAGTATTCAAAACAGTTGTTGTTGCAAATAGCGCCTTATCTGCAAATCAGATCATCACAGAAAAGGATATTAAAAGACAAACACGGGACATTGGTGCATTGCGGAAAGGTTACCTTATTGATACAAAACCGCTTGTTGGACAGCAAGCAAAATACGCTATATCAATGGGTTCAGTCATTAATTCCAACAGTATTAAACCACAAAAAATAGTTCGGCGAGGAGAGTTAATCCTGTTAGTGGCATCGGTGGGTAAGATGGAAGTGAGAATGAATGGAACGGCATTAGCAGATGCGCAACTGGGTCAGAGAGTCAAAGTTAAGAATAGTTCATCGAAACGTGTGGTAGAGGGCATTGTAGAAGCCCCTGGCATTGTTAAAGTAGCGATGTAAAGTTGAAAAAAGTATTAGGATAAAAATAAAAGTGTGACTTATACTAAAGTTTTGGTGAACGGGGTCGATGTAGTAATCAGACTTTAAAGGAAATGAAATAATGTCAGAAATAAATAACATAAAAACGACGGCGCAATCAGGACTGAACTCTAGCAAAATTGCTGAGAATGGTAGCCGTGATGGTGATAAGTCACAGAGTGTACAAGCGGTTACTACTGGAACAGATACCGTGAGTTTGACAAACGAGGCAACACAATTGCAGTCAATACAAAAAACGTTAGAAGATACTCCTATTGTAAATAGTGAGCGTGTAGAAGCCTTACGCGCTGCGATTGCAGATGGCTCTTATACGGTTGATGCTGTTGAGTTGGCACAGAACATAATTGATTTTGAAACACAGCTCTAAGCTTTAAATAATAGGCTAGTAGGTAAAATATAATGGCAATGACATCATTACAACAATTAAGCAGTATATTGAAAGCAGAACAAGATACAGCGGCTCAGCTATTGACACTGCTTGAAAGTGAGCGCGATGCATTGACAACATCTGATGCTGAAGTAATGGATGAGATGTCAGCCAAAAAACAGCCTTTTGTAGTACGTTTGGAGCAACTTAGTCGCCAACGCGAAGAAATGCTAAAAATAGAGGGTTTTCCTGCAGGTAAAGCTGGACTTGATGCCTTTATTGCTAATCAGCCTGCTACAGAAGCTTCGGCATTGAAAATATTAGTAACAAAATTACGCACCACCGCATATGCTTGTAAAGAACATAATCAAATTAACGGAAGTATCGTTAATGTAAATCGTCAATATTTACAAAAGGCGATGAGCATTCTACGTGGCCGTGATATGACAGCGAGTTCATACGGACCAGGCGGTGAATATTCAAACCAAGTTGTTCAGCAACCACTATTAGGCCGAGTCTAATATAAAGCTCTAATTTGATTGGCACCATGAGGCCAATACATCAACCCAATT
>JBJPGE010000024.1:0-21101 GCA_048595465.1 Methylophagaceae bacterium
AATTAATGATTTTCGCCTGTCCTTGCCATTCACCTACTTGAGAAACATCATCATTTAACACTGTTTTTGCAGTGAATTCTATCGCTTCACCTATTGATGATGGTGGATTTAACGTACCAACTGTTTCCCACTGCAGATCATGATGCGTAATTTCTCCGCTTACCAATTCATATTGACCCGATAATGCTGTGTTTAGCTGATCGATATAATCAACCTTAATCTTTTCAAAATTAAAGCTATTGAGTAGCTTCACCCATGCTTTCCAATCAAAGTCTGGCTTTGACGATGCTGCCGGTAACATAAAATCTTGCAGCTGGATTTGGCCTGAATAGTCACGTATCACAGCTAATTTCAAGCCACTCAAACTAACATCATTAAGCACAGGCTGGCCATGTTTCACGCTTGCAATTAAATCTAACCCTAAATGGAGATTGCCAAGCACTACTATTTCTTTTTGGCTATCCTCAGTTAATAACACAACATCGCCAATTTGGAGTTTGGGTTCAAGGCCTATCCAATCTAGACTTGCCGCACCAATTTTAACCGGGTAACCCACTTTGTCACTGACCCATGATGCAATTTCATCTTGGCGTTCTTCAACAGCATTTGAAAGCCAATACACTGTAACAACCAATAATGTCAGTAGCACCGCTAAAATGATAGACAAATAGACCAGCTGTCTAGCCGCTATTTTTAGACCACGTATTATCACATCAATACCACATTAAACTGTTCGCGGTTATATTGCGTTTCACATTGAAATAAAATCGGTTTTGCGATGAACTGTTCTAACTCAGCTAAGTTCGTCGAATCTTCATCATTAAAGCGGTCAATAATATCTTGCGATGCCAATACTAAAAATTGCGTTGTTTCATATTGCTTAGCTTCACGTAAAATTTCTCGGAATATTTCATAACATACCGATTCTGCACTTTTGGCATAACCTTTACCCTCGCAACATGGACAAGGCTCACATAAAATATGCTCTAAACTTTCCCGTGTTCTTTTACGCGTCATTTCTACTAAACCTAGCTCAGAAACACCACAAATATTATGTCGAGCACGATCCGGTAACATTGACTTTTCTAATGTGCGTAATACTTGATCGCGATGTTCTTGTTCTTCCATATCAATAAAATCAAGAATGATGATGCCACCTAAATTACGTACACGTAATTGGCGTGCAATGGCTTGTGCCGCCTCAAGATTCGTCTTAAATATCGTTTCTTCAAGATTTTTATTGCCTACAAACCCACCCGTATTCACATCAACCGTGGTCATTGCTTCAGTTTGATCGAAAATCAAATAACCACCTGATTTAAGTCCAACTTTACGATCTAATGCTTTATTGATTTCATCCTCAACGCTGAATAAATCAAACAGAGGCCGCTCGCCTTTATAATGTTCTAGCAATGACACACATTCCGGCATAAACTCTTCGGCAAACTGAACCGCTTTTTGGTAGGTTTCACTTGAATCAATTCGAATGCGCTCAAAATCATCAGAAAATAAGTCGCGTAGTGCTCGCAACGCTAAGGGCAAATCTTCATGTAAGGGATCACCGCACTGAACCGATGATTTTCGTTCGGATAGTTTTTTCCATAAATGCTGTAAATAGTGTAAATCAGTTAATAATTCTGTTTCATCGACACCTTCAGCAGCGGTACGTAAAATATAACCCGCTGTATCTGTTTCTAACTTCTTACTCAGACACTCTTTCAGACGTTCACGTTCTTCTTCACCTTCAATCTTAAGCGACACACCTATACCTTGCGCTTCAGGCATATAGACTAAATAACGTGATGACACCGACAGCTGGGTCGTTAAACGTGCACCTTTACTACCCATAGGGTCTTTAACCACTTGCACCAAAATCTCTTGGCCTTCACGTAACAGTGATGTAATCGGCGGCACACCTGTTTCATGCAAATCACCACTTTGACCTTGCGGAATTGAAATATCAGAAGCATGGAGAAATGCAGCACGTGCCAAACCAATTTCCACAAAGGCTGCTTGCATGCCGGGTAATACACGGCAGACTTTTCCTTTATAGATATTACCCACCAAACCGCGAGATTCAGTCCGTTCTATAAACACCTCTTGAAGCACACCATTATCAACGACAACAGCCCGTGTTTCACTTGGTGTTACATTGATTAATATCTCACTGCTCATTTATCTTCCCGATAACTTTTTAACAACATCGCTGCTTCTCTAATAGGCAAGCCCATAATGCCAGAATAACTGCCTCGAATCTGCTCAATAAATATGGCAGCCAAACCTTGCACAGCATATCCACCCGCTTTATCCACACCTTCTTTGGTTGACAAATACCAGTCAATATCAACATCCGTGAGCGCTGTAAAACGCACAATACTCGTGCTAGATTCGCACCTTGTCTGGGAACCCGATACAACTGCCATAGCAGTCATCACCTCATGTTCACGACCTGATAATTGCAACAACATATTTCTAGCATCAGCATCATTTTTAGGTTTACCTAGAATAACATCACCTAACACGACTGAAGTATCCGAACCTAATACCGGCAACTGATTCTCTTTGTCTAAACTTTTCCAACCCGCATGCGCCTTTGCAATTGCCACTCGTTGAACATAATCAACAGGCGTTTCATCGGCTAAGCGGCTTTCATCCACATCAACCGATAACACTGAAAATTCGACGCCAATTTGCGTTAAAAGTTCACGCCTTCTAGGTGACTTTGAGGCTAAATAAATTTTAGGGAAATTCATGCGCGATGATAAGGATGATTTTGCAACACAGTCCAAGCACGATATAACTGCTCAGCCATCACAATGCGTACTAAAGGATGAGGAAACGTTAATGCTGATAATGACCATGTTTGATTGGCGCGCTTTAGACAGTCTTCTGACAAACCGTCAGGCCCACCGACGATAAGCGAAACATCCCGTCCATCTTGCTGCCAATTCTGTAATTGCTGTGACAATTGTTCGGTAGACCATGTTTTGCCTTTCACATCTAAAGCAACAACATGATGATCATTAGGAATAGCAGCAAGAATACGCTCACCCTCTTCACGCATCCATTGAGCAGCACTACCACTTTTGCCACGTTTCGCGGGTGCTAGCTCATGAAGGTGTAAACTACAATCTCGTGGTAAGCGTTTAGCATATTCTTGGTAGCCATCTGTGACCCATGATGGCATTTTGGTGCCCACAGCCAATAAATTCAGCTTCATAGTTCTTCAGCTATTTTAATGGGTTGGAAATACAGATATACCCTTTCATGGTGAAACCTTTTCCGTTCGTGGTAAAGCCTTTTCCGTTCGTGGTGAGCCTGTCGAACCATGACTAAACCACTACCCTTCGACAAGCTCAGGGCGAACGGTGTTATTAACGGTTCAATCATTTCCAAATACTTGGTTGTTACTTAATCTTCAGCCGAAACCTGATCAACATTATCGGGCACACTCCATAACTTTTCTAAATTATACGTTGTGCGCATTTCAGGCGTTAAGATATGCGCAATCACATCACCCAAATCAACCAATGCCCATTCACCTACATCTTCACCTTCCATGCCCATCGGCACAATACCGGCAGCTTTAGCCTGACTGTTCACCGAATGTGCCAACGCTTTTACCTGACGCGTTGATTTACCTGTGGCAATAACCATAAAGTCTGTCACATCTGTCATTTCCGTCACATCCAACACTTTAATGTCTTCCGCTTTAATATCTTCTAGTGCATCAATCACTAATAATTGTAATTCTTTGGCCTTCATCGGGCGCTCCATAAATCATATAATGCAACTATTTTACCCTATGCGGCAGGCTTGCGTTATATTAACTGCCTTGAACAATCAAACAGCTAAAGAAGGATGAACCATGCTTAGTAATACCAAAGTGATTTTGGGCCTGTTATGCCTTATTCTCACATCACCCTCTATTGCGAGTGAACTCAGATGCGGCTGGTTGCATAATCCAACGCCAGGCAATTGGTGGCTAAACGATAGTGACGGAGAATGGCTTATTTCAACACAGGGTGGCCCATACCTTGATGATAAATCCATTGATAAGCTTCCAGAAATTAATGATGATGAATTTGTGAAAACCAATGTAAATTATGGCTATTCCTGTGTGTGTTTAGAAGTCACAATCGATCAAAAAGAAATGCGGATTTTAAAAATTCATAGTAAGGGCAAACAACAGTTATTAAAAGTCTGTCTAGAAGATCGAGACCTGCCGTATCTTGTACGATAAATATTATTGAGATTTCCAAATGTCAGAACAGAATACCTTCTCCACCACCGATTCAGATGTAGTCGCTGAATGGATATACTTTGCCGTATTAGCAAATCATAGCCTCGCCGGAGTGATGCAACTCATAGAATTAACACTAGCATCAACATTTTTAGAACACCCGATTATCAGCGAAGCAGAAATAGATGAAGCCATTAAAATGGATCTCGAACTGCTGCAAGATAATCTTGATAATAATCGGCTATCAAAACAAGATTTCACTGTTCAATCAGCGGCACTCAGCAACCGAGATAAAATAAAACAAGAACTCATTGATGCCGGTGCTGGAGAACAATTTGAAGAAGGCCTAGCCGCCTGTGAATTTCTAGCCGCACTGCTCGGTTCGCCCAGCGATGGCTTTTTAGCTGTGCTAGCAAGTTATGGTGAAGAATTTGCAGATACGTTTTCTGCTATTGCCAAGCAATATGATGTTGATGCATTACGCACGCTTGCACCTAAAGCATTAGAGGTGATTGCTAAATCAAACAACAGTGAATCAGCAAAGGTAATGGGCTTATCAAAACAGAGTGATATTGAGAGCTGGTTTGATTCTCTTGCTCAGCTTGAAAATAATTTATGCTGAAAGACATAGCATTTTTTATCTCTTATTTTTCGTAGGCAGATAACGCCTCAATTATAGATTTACGCCAATATTGATTTGTAGTATTTTTCAATCTGGTTTCCAGAGGAGCAATCAATGATTGCTCCTTTATCTCAGCTGCCATTGAACATGATATCAAAAGTAAATTTTCACTTTCCCCTGATATCCCTTTTCTTATTAATTCAATTCCTAACGCTTTATCCTGCTTTAAAATAAATTTAATCATAAATTTATATCGATCACCCGATGAAAATGGTCTTCTACCATGGTCATTCCAAATATGAAAAAAGTCTGTATTAGAAACACCTTCATCTTGAACTGTTTTTAGAGAAAGCTCGAATACTCTTTTAGGATTCTTTCCCAACAAATAATAAAAAACCTGTTCTGTCACAATATTTTGTTCTGACCAGAATAACCATAATATCTCATCATTAGTGGGAGTTTTTAACACTTTTGGGGCTCCATAAGTTACTTTTGGATCCTCATGAATTAATTTTCTATACATTTCTACAATATATTCACCGCCACTAAATGACAGCCCTTTATAAGTCTGCAACGGAACTCGTAATATATTCAAAATATTCTCAGGCTCATCTTTATAACTAACAATTGCTTTCATTAACTCTCTTTCTTCTCGACTAGTACCAGTAGCCATCATCCATTCAAGATCTTTTTTGTTTTGGAGATAGTTTTGTAAATCTTTCTCAAGGAAAGAGATAAAGTCTGCGTGAGGAAATTTACTTATAACGTAGTAAAAGTGTGCATTAGATCTACCACGGTTAGAGCGGTATTCTCTATTGTTAAAAATATATATCACATCTTGTTTTTTTTGATATTTGGCTAAGAGAACTAATGCTGCTTGATTGTTTTCTGCAAGATAGGATTTTCGTAATTCATCGTGGATATGTTGAGATGTTTGATATGCCAGATTTCTTTCAACAGCGAAGGACTTTTCTGCCAATTCATTAGGAGAAAAAATCAATTCTCTATCAAGTTTGGCTCTTTGAAGCATCGTCAATGATGCCATGTATTTATTTTCATAAGTAGCCAACTGTATAAAAACATCACCAACTCTATAAGAATAAGATTCCTTTCTATACGTATCAACCCATTCATTATCATTTAAATGATCCAATATAATTGGTAGTAAATCTACTGATGAATGGGCCGTTAATTCTGAAAAAGCATAGCAGCGTATAACGGGGTTGGGATGCTTAAGTAATTCTGTCAATTCTTCAATCGTTGCAGAGTGAAGTACAACAAAAGGAGAGGTAGGCTTTCTTGGAAAGGTATAGTAGAAATTAAACTTCCCATACTCTACAAGAGATTCAACACTTTCATTTATTTCATTTGAAATTTTACTTTTATTAAATGACTGTTGGCTGAATGTTATTGTTGAGACCATCAACAATAATAATGCGACAAATAGTTTCATTTTAATTCCTTTTTAATGTCACTTATCTTTCAACAATCTAGTTTCCGACATCCTTTAATATTTTAAGGTGAAGGCAACCACTCAGCTGTTTTGCCCGTCCAATAATACACCGTTAAACCAATCCATTCTCGCCATGCAATTTCTAATACGTTCAAATGTTCAATTAAACTAAAATCCCATTGGCGTAATGCCACTTTATTACTGTAATAATCTACTGGATAGGCGATCACATTAATGTTTTGTTGGCGTGCAATGCCGACTGATCTTGGCATATGGAAAGCTGAAGTCACTAGCAAGTATGTACCATCTGATTTAGGTAGCTTATCTTTCAACAATACAAAATTCTCATGGGTATTTCGAGATTGTGATTCAATGATAAGCCTATTCTCATCTATGCCAACCGCAATCAATAACGCTCGTGCAACATCACCGCCCGTTATTGTGGTATCAAACCGCAATAAACCACTGCCGCCCGAAAATATCACTGGGGCTTTAGGATAGTGTTTAGCAAGCATGGCAGCAGCAATAAAACGATCGCCACCACCTCCAATCTCAGCAGTGTTCCAAGCAATGGATATCTTTAGATTTTCACCGCCACCCAACACTATGATGCCATCAATAGTGTCAGGTAAAACGTCTGGTTTAGAAAAGCGTGTTTCTAATGGATGCATCAGATAATCACTGATAGGATACGAAAGCAATATCAAACTCACTACCGCTGTCGGTAGTAATATTTTCTTTGCGGCGCTGATTTTATTTCGAAATAATTGAATGGTGGCTAATGACATTAGCAGTACAATTAAATTAGTAGGACTTAATGCGCCCCAGACTAGCTTTGATGCTATAAAAAACAGATTATCCATCTAGCTTTTATACAAACCCAGCATACCAATTAGTTGAATAACCGCATCCGGTAATAAAAACTGAGGATTTATCCCTTGCTCAATTTTACTTCGAATATCAGTAGCTGAAATAGCTAACTGACTAACATGTACCGGCCAGATTTTACCTGCTAATTGCGCTGTATTATCGTCCGTTGCTAGATGCTTCTGACACCATTCATTCAATTCATCTGACATTTTTAAGGGTTCGTCGGCACGCTGCATCACAACAATATGCGCTAGTTCCAACAATTCATCCCAGCGATGCCATGTTCGAATATGTGCAAACGCATCTGTGCCCAGCATTAAATACAATGGGCTTTCAGGGTAGTCTTTTCGTAAACTCAGCAAGGTATCTACCGTATACGAATTACCTTCACGATGCAGCTCGCGATCATCCACCACAAACTGTGGATTATTTTTCACAGCCAACTGCAACATGGTGAGTCGTTGTTCTGGCGTGGCTTGCGGTTGGCTACGATGTGGCGGTCGTGCACTTGGAATTAGATGAATGCGATCTAAACCGAGCTGATCAGATACATCTAGTGCAGGTCTTAAATGCCCGAAATGTACGGGATCAAAAGTGCCACCTAATATACCTATTGATTCAGCCATATTTATTTACGAATTTGACCGCTACCTAATACGATCCATTTTTGCGAGGTTAAACCTTCTAAACCAACAGGGCCACGAGCATGAATTTTATCGGTAGAAATACCAATTTCAGCACCTAAACCGTATTCAAAACCATCAGCAAAACGTGTTGATGCATTGACCATCACTGAGCTTGAATCCACTTCAGCTAAGAATCGGCGTGAACGGGCATAGTCTTCGGTCACAATTGTTTCGGTATGTCCTGAACTATGTTTATGAATATGGTCCATAGCCGCATCTAGGCCTTCAACAATACGAATAGATAAGATAGGAGCTAGATATTCAGTATCCCAATCTTCATCGGTGGCAGCTTTAATGTCCGTCAAAATAATTCGGGTTAATTCACAACCACGTAACTCGACATTTTCTGTCGCATAACATTTTGCTAATCGTGGCAAAATATCAGCTGCAATTTTACTATCCACCAACAATGTTTCCATCGCATTGCACACACCATAACGATGACATTTAGCATTAAAGGCAATGTCTTCTGCCATATCTAAATCAGCACAGCCATCAATATAAACATGGCAAATACCATCTAGATGTTTAATTACAGGCACGCGGGCATCGTTACTGATGCGTTCAATCAGTCCTTTACCACCACGAGGTACGATTACATCAACATAGTCAGTCATGGTGATTAATTCACCCACCGCAGCGCGATCAGTTGTTTCAATCACTTGAACCGCTGTTGCAGGTAGACCAGCTTTTTCTAAACCGCGATGAATACACACGGCAATCGCTTGGTTAGAATGAATGGCTTCACTACCACCACGTAATATTGTGGCATTGCCTGATTTTAAACATAAACCTGCTGCATCTGCTGTCACATTAGGGCGCGACTCATAGATAATACCTATCACACCAAGCGGCACACGCATCTTGCCTAACTGGATACCAGAAGGACGATAGTTCATATCACTGATCTCGCCAACAGGATCGGCTAAAGCAGCAATTTGTTCTAAACCTTCTGCCATACCTTCAATACGATCATCTGTAAGTTCTAAACGATCCAATAAAGCTGCATCTAAACCTTTGGCTTTGCCTGCTTCCATATCTAATGCATTTTGCTGTTTTAAAGTCTCAGCAGCTGATCTGATTTCATTAGCAATAAACTGCAATGCTTCATTCTTTGCGTTTGTGCCAGCACGCGACAATGCTCGGCTGGCTGTTCTAGCTTGCTGACCTACTGTTTGCATATAGTTTTTAATATCCAATGCACCTACTCCTAAACTATTTCTCTAGTCATTAATTTTACGTAAATCTTCGCTCAACCTTACAGGAAGATCCATCGTTTCATGCAAAATTGTCATTATACCAATCATGCCACTTGATAATTCTCGAAAAAATATAATGTGATTACCATAACGACTAAAATAGACTGATAATGATAAATCTTGTGGGATAATCAACTTATTGGGCAATGTGTGCCATAACAACCTATTGCTTGCCAAGTTATTCAGGTGTTGATGAAGCTCAGTAATGTATTTTTCAGCCTGTATTTCGTCCCACTGACCTACCGTGTAATCCCAAATTTCATCCTGACGCTGATCGGCTGTAGGATAAAATAGATAGCCTGCCATTATCGTTTTTTCTTATTACGCAAAATCACATCTTCAGCCGTTACCGTGGTAAATTCATCATCACTTGCTCTGAGCGCTGATTCTAATTCACTTCGAAGCCAAGACCATGCTTCATCTCGGCTTTTAAGGTCTTGACGAATGAGAGAACGAATATATTCACTGGCATTATCAAACAAACCATGAGAACCGATTTGTTGCTGTAAATGATTCTGCAATTCACCGGTAACACGTACGTTTACATTTCCTGCTGTCATAATCTTTGCTCCACGCTAGCTTGATTCTAAACGTAATTATGACATTGTAAATTATAATTGCAATATTATTTACAAATCAGTCCTGATTCATAATTTTAATGCCTGCCACTTGCAAACATAATGTTTCTAGCAATGACCACGGGCACGCTTGATAAGCCCCTTTAGCAGCTTGATCTATTTTTGCCATTTGCTGCAAGAAATTTTGCCACTGTGGTCGTTGATGTCGGCTTAACGCTTCTCGCATCATCGGTCGTGCTTTTTCCCATATTGGCGGTTTCTGTGAAGCAAATACTTGCTCCATTCGCTCACCTTGTTCTATTTGTATCGCCATATTAACCACTCTATGTAGAGACCACGAAACGGCTGAAAATACTGACATTATATCTAAACCTTCTGCACGTAAACGACTAATCATCCGTGGGATTTTTGTTGCTTGACCTGAAAACACGGTGTCCATTAATCCAAAGACTTCGAATCGGGCATTATCAGCCACTGACGCTAATACCGTTTCTTCATCTACTTTGCCATCAGGGCAGAGCAATGATAATTTTTCAATTTCTTGAGCCGCAGCAAATAGGTTGCCTTCTACACGTTCGGCAATTAATGCAGCGATTTGTTGGTTCGCTTGTAAACCTTTTTGCTGCATTTTTTGTGTAATCCATCGAGGTAGATTAGCAATATCAATAGGCCAAACAGGTATTGTCACACCTACACGATCAAGCTCAGTAAACCACTTACTTTTTTGTGAGCGCGCATCAATCTTGCCACTAATAATTAACAAGGTGGTATCAGCAGGAATATTGGCCGCATAGTTTCGTAATGCTTCGCCGCCGTCTTTTCCCGGTGCACCAGATGGCAATCGGATCTCTAATAATCGTTGACTGGAAAATAAAGACATGGTTTGTTCTTGCCACTGAATTTCTGACCAGTTAAATCGGCCTTCGACGTGCCAAACTTGACGGTCATCTGCACCTGATTTTCGCACTTGCTGGCGAATCAGATCACTGGCTTCTTCCACCAGCATTTGTTCATCACCAAAGATTAGGTATATCGGCGATAAACCTTGTTGCACATGATCTGATAATTGTTCTGCTCGTAAACGCATTTGCTTATAAAACGGATAACCGTCTCAGAATACTTTGCACTAGTTGCTGATTAAGCTGCTCTCGTAATAAGCGTTCTTCTTCGTCTTTACCTAATACTTGGTTTTGATCAAATTGGTAATCACGTTGTGCTTCCACTGTTTGAGCATCAGCGAGCACATTGCCTTTATCATCACTTACTTTAAAGCTTACTATGCCATTCAATTCATATTCACTGACTTTTGCATCACTGCCTACCGATAACACTCGGCGTTCAAACTTACTATCTAATATAGTTAATACAGCACTACCCTGCTGATAATCGCTAAGCACTGTCACACCGTTACGCGTTAAGCCACGTTTGAGTTCAAGCCCCAATCCTTGTTGCATATTGACACCTTGCACATACATCGTCTGCAAGCCTACAGCTAAATCAGCACTACCACGCAAATGAAAGCCACATGCTGTAATAGCAAGTAGTGAAAAACCAATAAATAGTTTTGCTAGATAACGTTTCATACGCATCAACCTTTTATTTAACCTGCAACAACAATATTAACCAATCGACCTGGCACCACAATCACTTTACGAATTTCTTTACCATCCGTAAACTTTTGTACACTTTCATCCGCCAAAGCCATCGCTTCGATTGCATCTTTAGCCGCATCAGCGACTACAGATATTTTAGATCGTAGCTTACCATTGACTTGCACCATCAGCTCAATTTTATCTTGAACTAAGGCTGATTCATCAATTTCAGGCCAAGCCACATTAACCACAGCATCATCATGCCCCAACGCTTTCCAGAGTTCATGGCTAATATGCGGCGTGATCGGCGATAACATCAACACGGTTGTTTCTAATGCTTCTTGAATCACAGCACGGGCTTGCTCTGATGTTTCTTTAAGTTTGCCCAATGCATTCATCAATTCCATCACCGCAGCAATCGCCGTGTTAAAGGTATGACGACGACCAATATCATCTGATACTTTAGTTAATGTTTGATATGTATGACGACGCAAGTCTTTTAACTCATCACTCAAATTATCAACATCAAGCGCTACTACATCACCCTGCTCAATATGTTCTTGTACGGCACGCCATAAGCGATTCAAAAATCGATGAGAACCTTCAACCGCTTTATCAGACCACTCTAATGATTGATCAGGTGGCGCAGCAAACATAGTGAACAATCGCGCGGTATCAGCACCGTATTGATCAATCAATGCTTGTGGATCAACGGTATTACCTTTTGACTTAGACATTTTAACGCCATCTTTCAGCACCATGCCTTGCGTTAATAAGTTTTTAAAGGGTTCATCACCCGAGACTAAACCTTCATCACGCATTAATTTGTGGAAGAAACGTGCATACAATAAATGTAATACGGCATGTTCTATACCACCAATATATTGATCAACTGGCAACCAATGATCGGCACGTTCATCTAACATTGCCTCTTCATTATCTGGGCAAGTGAAACGGGCGTAATACCATGAGGATTCAAAAAAAGTATCAAAGGTATCTGTTTCACGAATTGAATCTTTGCCACATTCTGGGCAAGCACACTCATAAAACTCAGGCATCGATTTAATTGGCGAACCGCTGCCATCAACAATCACATCTTCTGGCAATTGCACCGGCAAATCGGCTTCAGGCACAGCAACTGCGCCACAATCAGGGCAGTTGATAATCGGAATCGGTGTGCCCCAATAACGCTGGCGAGAAATACCCCAATCACGTAGGCGATAGTTAACTTGTTTTTCACCTTGATCATTTTTCACTAAGAAATCAGCAATGGCATCAAACGATTCAACAGATGTTAAACCATCAAACTGTTGTGAGTTAATTAATTTACCTTTTGCCGTAAATGCTGCTTTATCTAAATCATATTCTGCTTTTCCTACTGGCTCTATCACTTGGTTAATCGGTAAATCATATTTTTGAGCAAACTCATAATCACGTTGATCATGTGCCGGAACCGACATTACCGCACCAGTACCGTAGCCCATCAATACAAAGTTCGCCGCCCAAACTGGAACTTGCTCACCTGTTATCGGATGAATCGCCATAACGCCTGTTGCAACACCTTTTTTCTCAGCCGTTTCCATCGCTTCTTCCGATGTTTCCATCTTGCGACATTCTTCTACAAAAGCATGTAGCTCAGCATTTGATTCAGCGGCTTTTAAGGCTATAGGATGCTCTGCGGCAACGGCAAGATAACTCACACCCATTAAAGTATCAGGACGAGTCGTATAGACATCTAAGGTCTCATCAGAATCGTTAAGACCAAACTTAATCTCAATACCTTCAGAACGACCAATCCAATTCGCTTGCATTGTTTTAACTTGTTCAGGCCAACCATCTAGTTGGTCTAAATCATTTAATAATTGTTCAGCATAATCAGTGATCTTCATAAACCACTGCGGGATCTCACGTTTCTCAACCTGAGTATCACAACGCCAACAGCAACCATCAATTACCTGCTCATTTGCAAGCACAGTATTATCAACCGGACACCAGTTTACTGCGGCCGTTTTTTTATAAACCAAACCTTTCTTAAATAGGCGGGTAAATAACCATTGTTCCCAGCGGTAATATTGCGGTGTACACGTAGCGAGTTCACGCTCCCAGTCATAACCCAAGCCTAAGCGTTGTAATTGACCGCGCATATAATCAATATTTTGATATGTCCACTTTGCTGGCGGAACTTTGTTTTTAATCGCGGCATTTTCTGCGGGCAAACCAAAAGCATCCCATCCCATCGGTTGCAATACATTTTTACCTTGCATACGCTGATAACGCGAAATCACGTCGCCGATAGTATAGTTACGCACATGCCCCATATGTAACTGTCCACTTGGGTATGGAAACATAGCTAAGCAATAGTATTTCTCCTTGGTAGGATCTTCTAAAGCGCGGAAGGTATTTTGCTCTTGCCACCATTGCTGAGCGGCGGTTTCAATAGAGGCTGGCTGATATTCTTGTTGCATGGACAGTCTTTGCGATAAATATAAACGTATAAGGATACCGTAAGCAGCAAATTGCTAAAAGAAAAACTATTAATGATTAAGAATAAGAATTAAAATAACTCTACTGGGTTAATTTCTGTAGCACTTTCACTCAATAAGCCTTGCTCGTGTAAATCTTCATAGGAAAACACCTTGTTACGTCCATTGTGCTTTGCGTAATACAATGCATTATCTGCTCGGTCGATTAAGCTGCTTACCGGTTCTAATTTTCCCATTTTGCTAAAACCCAAGCTTATTGTAATTTGGCCCACTTGGGGGAAAATCATTGTTTCTATTTTGTGACGGAATCGTTCCAAAACACGAAATGCATCTTCCTCACTCACATCAACTAACACGATGCCAAATTCTTCTCCACCATAGCGGAACAGCCAATCCATGCTGCGGAATGATTCTGACATGGCTCGTGCCAATAGAATAAGTACTTCATCACCATATAAATGGCCAAAGTTATCGTTAACCTTTTTAAAGAAATCAATATCAGCTAGAGCAAAATAAGTGCTTTTCTCACTCGCTATTCTCTCTGCTTCATCCGCCGCTTGATATTGTAATAAACGGTCAAATGCTAAGCGGTTCATTAAGCCTGTTAATGGATCAATCTCCGCTGAGTACAACATCCTATTTAAGTTGTTATAGGCCATTAAAACATGCTGCCAAACAAAGTCGTCAACAATCTGAAAGCTTACATTTCTAAGAATAAGCACACTGCCAATAACATCCCCTTGCATTAAGGGTACATAAAGGTGGACGCTAGTAGAATCTGCAATCATTAGTTGTATTTCAACTGTCTCAACTGCAAGGAGAAGACTTTCATCTTGGGACAAAAGCAACTCATCTGTATCGTGATTTAGTACATCACGAACAAAAACTTCAGCCATTGCTTGACCACGGTGTGTAACGATCCCACGTAAACCGCTGGTAAATAATTGAATAGATCTTGGCTGATAAAGCTCATTTATCAGCTCAATAAAGCTAGTTCTCAGCGATTCACGATCATCATGAATCAATAGTTTAGTAACTATTTTCTCAAGAACAGAAGCAGGAATCATATTCTGTTGATTATTATCAGGGTTAAGTGTCATTTTACTTCTGAACAAAAATTAAAAAGCGGCGATCAAAATAGAGCTTAGCTCAATGACCGTAGAATTACTACGGTATATTTTATTCCTTCAATTTTATTTTCAACTGTCCTTGTTCAATTTGAATATTGCTTACACCTTCGGCGAATGATTTCCAGAAACCTTCATCACCACCAAATTCACTAACGAGATCGACGTTCTTAAGATTTCCTAGCCACGAGTTGGGAATAGGTACACCCCAAACACTGACACCTTTTAATATAACCACGGGACGCCCATCAGTAAAAGCAAACTCAGCACCACCTGTTACTTTTAATGTTTTGCCTCCTAAAATAGGAAAGTCAGGGTCAAGTGGAATAATGATTTTTGCACTGGCTAAATTATCAGCTAAATCAATCGCCATTTTATCTGCAAGATCAGTGTTTCTAGCTAGCAGTGCATTCAATTCTTTTTCACTAAAGCTAATTTCGCGTTTAGCACCCTCTTCTGTATAAGCTTCTGGCTCTAATGTTGGCTTACCTGAATCATTCAGTTGATTGTCATTTGACATTGCTAACGCTGGCAAACCAAACTGTTGTAGCTTAGCATTTAGCTTGGATTCTTCTTTCTGGCTTAACTCAACCGGAGTAAATGGACGCGGAGAAAGATAGTATTTAACAGCAAAGAACGTAACTACTGCAGTAATCACAATAGTAAGTAGGATAATTTTAAATTTAGACATGCCGCCTCTTTCTCGATTTATTTGCTTTACGTAATAAACAAGCAGTATAACAAATCTACTCTGGCACGTTGATCGTCAAGGTTTTTCCTTGTTGAACCATAGTTAAATGTTTCAAAAATGACATGCCCAGCAAGATCTCATCAAAGTCCATACCGGAGCTAATACTAGCCGTTACATTGGTCATTTTTATATCTCCCAACGAAATAGAATCAAGCTTAGTTTCGTAAGATTTGCTATTACCATTAGCTGTTTGTGTCAGAAAACTTTGGCCTTTTTTCAAACCCAAGTCATTGGCAATATGTTCAGGTATTGCTACCAGCGTTGCGCCCGTATCTAAAAAGAAATCAACAGATTTCCCGTTAATTTCCCCCGTTGCTACATAATGGCCATATTTATTGCGCTCTAAAACAATCTCTCTATCACCATTTTGGTTAAAGGTGACTTCTAGCTGCTGATTTGGATTGTTAATACCATCCAACATGGTATTAAAAATAAGCGCCATTGCAGCGAATATTAAGGCAAACCAAATTATAGCGATTGTAAACTGGTTCATCGCAGGTGGGTTTGATTCTGTCTTCATTTAATCTTAGTTATATTGAGAATGCTATTGAAAGTCCTGCTGATAATCCCTTAAAAATCACAAATGCACCACCCAAGATAACTGCCCAAATTAAAATATCAATGATGCGTGCTACAGAATCTTTGGGTGCTTTTTTATTTTCTTCATTCATTTTTATTCCTCGTGTAAGCTTTCAATTGAATTTTCTATTTCGCCGCCATCAATACATCATATTTAGATTTTAGTGTTTCTTGTGATTCCACATTATCAGGATCTTCAGGAATGCAATCTACTGGGCATACTTCTACGCACTGCGGTTCATCAAAATGGCCTACACACTCAGTACATAATGCAGGGTCGATTTCATAAATTTCATCACCTTGGGTGATCGCACTATTAGGACATTCTGGTTCACAGACATCACAGTTAATACATTCGTCCGTTATAAATAACGACATTTCAAACTCCAACTCAAAAATATACGGGGATTTTAGCTGTTATTGTATTTTCAGACCAGCTTAGCTTTTAGTGCTTGGGCGACACAAGGCGCAACAAATTCTGAAACATCACCGCCTAAACTTGCTATTTCACGCACTAAACTTGATGAAATATAAGTATATTGCTCGGCAGGTGTTAAGAATAATGTCTCAATATCTGGGTTCATTTTGCGATTCATGCCAGCTAATTGAAACTCGTGCTCAAAATCAGAAACGGCACGTAAACCACGTAAGATCACAGTGGCATCTTTTTCTTGTGCCACATCAATCAATAATCCTTCAAAACCACAGACTTCAACATTATTCAGACCTGCTAAGGTTTCTTCAGCTAAAGCAACACGTTCTTCCAACGAAAATGTAGGCGCTTTGCTTGGATTTATCGCTATCGCAACAATCACACGATCAAACAATTTACTGGCGCGGTGTACTAGGTCAATATGACCATTAGTAATGGGATCAAATGTTCCAGGATAAATGACCGTTGCACTCACGCAGATTCTCCAGTTTGGTTTTGAAAGAGGCAATATCGTACTTCGCCTGCTTTTTTATCTTTTATCAAATGCCATTGCTTTGGTAAAACAGGTAAGTCACCGCTGCTTGGGCATTCAATATATATCAGTGCATTATCCTCCAAAAGGTGTGCTTTGACTAACTGGTTTGCAACTTCTTCCCATAAATCAGCTTGATAAGGTGGGTCGATGAATACGATGTCATATTGTTTTGATTGCTTAGCAATAAACTGCTGTGCCGATTTATTCTCAACAATGCAGCACTCTGCTTTTAGTAATTGAACATTGTCTTTTAACCGTTTTACTGCTTGGCTATTATTTTCCACCAGCGTAACGTTGTCTGCACCTCGTGAAGCTGCTTCAAAACCCAATGCGCCACTGCCTGCAAATAGATCTAAGCAATGCGCACCGCCAATATCCATTTGTAACCAATTAAATATTGTTTCACGCACACGATCTGGAGTAGGTCTTAAATCTTCAATATCAGGGAATGCTAGTTTTCGACCCCGCCATCGACCACCAATAATACGTAATTGATTTGAAGAGCTATTCAGCTTCGCCACCTACCATAATCGTGACCATTTTATCGGGATGAACACGTCTGGAAAAAGCATCTTTAATTTGCTCTACCGTCACGGCATTTACTTTATCGTTAAAGTGTTCTAAATAATCCAAAGGCAGATCATAAAAACCAATCATGGCTAAATAGCCAATAATTTTACTATTGCTATCTACCCTTAAAGCAAAACCACCTGTAATATTTTGTTTCGCTGCAATAAGTTCTTCAGCTGTTGGTCCTTCTTCAATAAACTTTATTAAGGTATCACGCATTACACCTAATGCTTCATCAGCCTGATCGTTGCGCGTTGATAAACCTAATTGATAAGGTCCTAACTGTTGCATCGGTCTGAAATAACTATACACACTGTATGTCAGCCCCCGTTTCTCACGGACTTCATTACTTAACTGCGATACCAAACCACTGCCACCTAATATATGATTCCCCACATACAGTGCAAAATAATCTTCATCACCTCGTTTAATACCAGGTTGTCCCATAAGAATATGTGTTTGGGAAGCTGGATGGGCAATCTTAACGGTTATAGCTTCTGTCAAAGCCTGTACTTCATCGATAAAAGAACATCCTCCGCTAGGCAAGTCAGCACTCAATTTTTCAGCTATCTGTTTCGCTTGTGAATTATCTAAAGCCCCAACAATAACAATTGTTGCTTTTTCAGCCACATAATTATTTTTATAAAAGGCTTTAAGTGCATCAACCGTTATTTTAGATAAGCTCTGTTCATTGCCTGTAGGCATCGCAGCATAGACATGGTCACCATATAAACTAGAATAAAAAGCACGCGAAGCTAGAGCCGATGGCGATTGTTTTTCAGCCTGCAAGCCTAACAGCAATTGTTTTTGGATACGGTCAAATGAAGCTTGTGGAAAATCGGGTTTACTCAACACCTTGTGAAACAAATCTAAAGCAGGTGTTAACGCGGCATCAGCCGTTAAGCTACGCAAACTCAGCATAGCCATATCACGTTGTGATGAATTACCAAACCGCGCACCGATATCATCAAATGCAGCAGCAATTTGATCGGCATCTAAACCAGCAGCACCTTCATTTAACATAGCATTAGTCAACAATGCTTGACCTGATAACTCGCCATCTTGCGCACCACCTGCTTCAAAAACAATTTGAATATCAACCATCGGTAATTCTGGTGCGGCCACAAAATACACTGATACACCATTTTTTGTTGTCCACTGTTCTATGTCGGGACTCGCTTGTACTGATGCAGCAAATAATAACGCAAGCACTAATCCTAAAAACTTACTCATTATTTTCTCCTGCAGCCATTGCTTCTTCATTAACATCAAGTGATGTAGGAATAAGTTCAGCTACCGTTAAGCTATCATCAATTAAATATTTTTTTGCCACTGCTTGCACTTGTTCCGCAGTCACTGCTTGTACATTTTCAACATACGCATCCGTCAACTCCCATTCTAGACCTACCGTTTCTAGCATGCCTATTTGCATTGCTTGATAAAACACACTGTCACGTTCATAAACGGCATTGGCCACCACTTGCGTTTTAATCCGATCAAGCTCTTGTTGACTGACTAATTCTGTTTTCACCTTATCTAGTTGAGACATAACAGCCTTTTGCAAGCTTTCAACAGAAACACCTTTAGCCGGTGTTCCCACCACCATAAATACATCATCTAATCGTGAAAACAAACCATAGCCCGCACCCACACTTGCGGCAATTTCCTCACCACGCACAAGCTCACGTGCAAAGCGGGCACTATTGCTACCATCTAAAATCCCGGCTAACATTTCTAATGCATACGGTTCCCATGCAAACTCTGCTTCAACTGTTTTCACTACGGGTACTTTCCAGCCCATCATAAAATACGGCAATTCTGCAGGTGCTTTTACTTCTATGCTGCGTTTGCCTCGTTGTTCAATTTCAATCTGAGGTTTCACCAATGCCGTTGTTTCAGGTTTTAACGGGCCGAAATATTTTAGGGCTAATTGATGAACTGCATTCGGTTCAACATCACCGACCACCACAACTGTTGCATTATTAGGTGCATACCATTTTTGATACCACTGCTCTAAATCAGCCACGTTATAGTTTTTAATATCGCTCATCCAACCAATAATCGGATGATGATAAGGACTGTTCACAAATGCCGCTGAATTGAAGGCTTCACGTAATAATGATTGTGGATTGTCATCAGTACGCATTCGGCGTTCTTCTGCCACGACTTCATGTTCTTTTAGTAGCTCAGCTTCATCAATGACTAATTTGCGCATCCGCTCAGCTTCTAAACGAAAGCTGACCTCTAAACGATCTTTTTCCATTGTTTGAAAATAAGCAGTGTAATCACGGCCTGTAAAAGCATTTTCTCGCCCACCATTGGCCGCTATAATTTTTGAGAATTCATTGGGGCCTAAATTTTCAGTGCCCTTAAACATCATATGTTCAAGCTGGTGAGAAATACCTGTTATGCCATTGTATTCATAGCTTGAGCCTACTTTATACCAGACCTGCGATACCACAACCGGGGCTCGATGATCTTCTTTAACTATGAGCTTTAGTCCGTTCTCAAGCTGATACTCACTAACATTGGCCCCAGCTATCGCTGGCAGTATCAATAATGATGCCAGTATATTTTTAAATTTGTTAACCATTCATTCCTCACAACCATGATAAAATCGCACTTATATAAACCTAATTGTAACGACAAGCAGAGAATATGTTTAGTTTCCTAAGAAAAAAAAACAAAGCGCCTGAAGAGGTCGTACCGAAAGATCAACCATTAGTACAAGAACCCATCAGCGAACCAACCCCTCCCCCTGCAATTAAAGTTGAAACAGAACCACAGCAAAAAACCAGTTTGTTTGGCCGTTTAAAACGCACTAGCGCCAAATTTACCGAAGGTTTTGCATCACTTGTGCTTGGCAAGAAAGCAATTGATGATGATCTTTTAGAAGATCTTGAAATGCAATTATTAACAGCTGATTTAGGCGTTGATGCCACCCAAACAATTATTAAAGATCTAACACAGCGTGTTGCGCGCAATCAACTTGATGATGCAGATGCATTATTTAGCGCCATGTCCGATGACATGATCAAACTATTGCAGCCTAGTTGCCAGCCCTTAATCATTCCCGAACAAGAAGGTCCTTTTGTTATCTTAATGATCGGTATCAATGGTGTTGGTAAAACAACGACTATTGGCAAGTTAGCAAAACAATTTCAAAACCAAGGTAAATCAGTCATGCTTGCTGCAGGTGACACCTTTAGAGCAGCCGCTGTCGAACAGTTGCAAGTTTGGGGTGAACGTAATGATATCCCTGTTATCGCGCAACACAGTGGCGCTGATTCTGCATCGGTTATTTTTGATGCATTACAAGC
>JBJPGE010000025.1:0-20597 GCA_048595465.1 Methylophagaceae bacterium
ACAAGAAGTGGGTGTCGATGGTGTATTAACTGTAGATCTTCCACCAGAAGAGTCAGATCAATTTTTACCGCTAATGAATAAACATGAAATTGATACCATCTTTTTAGTTGCACCGACAACAACACAAGAGCGAATGGCCTATATTGCAGAGCATGCTAAAGGTTTTATTTATTATGTTTCAATTAAAGGTGTAACAGGATCGGCTGTTTTAGACGTAACAGAAGTTGAAAGTAAAACACGACAATTAAAAGCGTTAACTGATTTACCATTGGGTGTGGGTTTTGGCATTCGTGATGGCCGATCGGCTGCCGCCGTTTCAAAAATTGCTGATGCGGTTGTTGTGGGCAGTACCTTAGTGCGTTGCATTGAAGAGCACGCAGAAAACCCAGAAGCATTACCTGCAGCTGTTGCTGCGATACTTGCTGAAATGCGCCATGCGATTAATGCCAGTGATATGGCCTAATATAATATAGGTGACAAAAATGAGTTGGTTTGAAAAATTAATTCCGTCAAAAATTCGCACTACAGCACGTACTAAATCGGTACCAGAAGGGGTTTGGTGCAAATGTCCAGCCTGTGACAGTGTGTTATATCGCGCCGAATTAGAACGTAATTTACATGTTTGTCCCAAATGTGATCACCATCAACGGGTCAATGCACGAACGCGTTTAGAAAACTTTTTAGATGAGGGTGAGCGCACAGAAATTGCTGCTAATGTTAAACCTGTCGATACATTAAAATTTAAAGACAGTAAAAAATATAAAGATCGCATTACTCAAGCACAAAAAAACACGGGTGAGAATGATGCACTTTTAGCTATGGAAGGTGCGATAAATGATCTTGCCGTAGTAGCTGTATCATTTGATTTTAGCTTTATGGGCGGATCCATGGGTGCTGTAGTAGGTGAGAAATTTGTTCGGGCTGCACACGTTGCATTAGAAAAAAAATTACCACTCATTTGCTTTTCAGCAAGTGGTGGTGCACGTATGCAAGAAGGTCTTTTTTCACTGATGCAAATGGCTAAGACAAGTGCTGTTCTTACCCAGCTTAGTAAAGCTGGCATCCCATTTGTTTCAGTGCTAACCGATCCAACGATGGGTGGTGTTTCAGCAAGCTTAGCTATGTTAGGTGATATTAATGTAGCAGAACCAAAAGCGCTAATTGGTTTTGCAGGCCCTCGCGTTATTGAGCAAACTGTGCGTGAAACCTTACCTGACGGCTTTCAACGGAGTGAGTTCTTATTAGAACATGGTGCAGTAGATATGATTGTAGATCGTCGAGATATGCGCGACCGATTGTCGACTATATTGTCGATGTTGCAAAAGCACGCGGCTGCTTAAAGGAAACTCTGAATAAGTCATGATTGTTTTATGCTGGTTGAAATTGCCCCAAACTTCTTTGAAAATAGCCGCAATAGAACAACTATTACTGCTCATTTCGAAGAAGTTTGGAACCATTTCATCTCAGCCTAAATTCAACCAGACTTAATCAGGGCTTCCTTAAGGCGGTTTAAATGCGATTTGAAAGCTTGCCTGAGTGGTTGCAATGGCAGGAAGAACTTCATTTTACTAAAATAGATCCTGGGCTTGCTCGCGTCGGACAAGTGTGGAAGCGTTTAGGAGGGAGTTCAAATTTACCTTTCACCGTCGTTACCGTTGCGGGAACAAATGGCAAAGGTTCATCTGTCGCTATGCTGGCATCGATTTTACGTGAAGCAGGCTACAAGGTAGGGACGTATACTTCTCCACACTTACTTGAATATAACGAGCGCATCTGTATTAACAATATTCCATGTAATGATGGATTAATTTGTGATTCTTTTGATCGAATCGATGTTGCACGCACTGAAACTTCTCTTACATATTTTGAATTCGCTACCCTAGCTGCGGTTGATATTTTTTGTGAACAGAAAATAGATATTGCTATCTTGGAAGTGGGTATGGGGGGGCGTTTAGATGCTACCAACCTATTTGATTGTGATATTGCATTAATAACCCCCATCGGCTTAGATCATACAACTTGGTTAGGGACTGATCGAGAACAAATTGGTGCTGAGAAAGCCGGGATTATACGTAAAAAAATACCTGTTGTTTGTTCTCAATCATCACCACCCCAAAGTATTTTAAATTATGCAGAATCACTACAAGCACCGGTTTATCAATCAGGAAAAGATTTTGAATTTGTAGTTGAAAATGACTACTGGCAGTGGAAAAGTCATAAAAACAGTCTAAACAATTTAGCCTTACCTGCATTGGTTGGATCTTATCAATTGCAAAATGCTGCAGCCGTACTGCAGGTTATTGAGTTATTAATGGATGTCTATGAATATACTATATCTAAAGCACAGATTTCATCAGGTTTAAAATCGGTCAAGCTGGCAGGCCGTTTTCAACAAATATCTGGTGATGTCGAACAGATTTTTGATGTAACACATAACCAACAAGGTGCAGAAAACCTTGCCAAATTATTAGCTGAAATACCATGTCACGGACAAACTATAGCTGTATTGGCTATGTTAAAGGATAAAGATCCAAGCGCTGTGGTTAAGGAATTACAATCATCAATTGATAAATGGTACGTCGCCGGTTTAGATGGAAGCAGGGGAATGACCAGTTTAGCCTTGGCTACTGTGCTTGCGGAGAGCATACCTCAGTTTAAAATCGTACAAAATAAACATGTGATTGAAGCTTATAGACAGGCATTAAAGGATGCATCTAAAGGCGATCGCATACTCGTTTTAGGCTCATTTTTAACCGTTGAAGCTGTTACGAGAGCAACTTTAGATTAAATCTAACCTTATAACGATTAATATTCTAAAATTTTAGAATAATCAATATCAAGCATCTGCGACAAATATTCTCCCTATTTTTCATATCTTAATATAAAGAACCCTAAAGCTATCCTGTAGTTTACCGATAATATACTAGAGATCAGTTAGCTATTCTTATAGTTAATCGATGCCAATATTCTTAGTGTAAAAGTGAGCTAACTTAGGACAAAATGTTAAAAGGGATGAATATAAATCAACTGTTAACATTATCAATATGGAAATATATAGCAACTGTAGTATTACTAGCTGCATTGGTATTTATTCTATTTGATAAATCGAAAGGTGTACCTCATACGGTACATGAAAAGATTGTTCAAACAAATTCAGAATTAATTGAGCTAGATGCCCGAATTAAAATGTCAGTGTTAGCATCACGCTTTGGTGTATATACTGATTTTGAGCAGCTATTAACATTGACTAAACAATTTTCTGATACACAACATGATTACCTTGTCGACCTAGATCAAGATACACATGTCGTATTGAAAGATCCTGTTTCAAACTTTATAAATATCTCACGCTCACGCCGCTATGATATTGAGTTATTTAAACCTCAGGTTGAGATTTTAACTGCACTAAGCTGGAATTTTCCTAATATTTGTGATGAATTTAGTTTGGAAGCTATTCCATATACAGAAAAAGCAGAACCGATAATTTATCAAATAAATCAACTGTTGTTCTCACTGCGGATAAATCGTGATCGTTTAGCCCCTAAAGTAGAACAAGAATTCAATAAATTGAAAAGATTGCAGGTTGATGTACCTGTTCCGTTAAAAGGTAAATTTATCCAGATAATAGAACAAGGGCAACGGCTGATTGATAAACATAACGAAGTGAGTAATTTATTCCATAAAATAATGGATGTGGATACTTCAGGCTACCAACAAAGACTGACTTCAACGTATAGTCAATTTTATGCAGAGAAAGAAAGGTCGGTAGTACGATATCAAACCTATTCGGTTATATTGACAGCATTATTAGGTTTGTTTTTTGTTTCTTTCCTTTATCGTTTAGCAACAACCACAAAGGAATTGCAACAAACTATTCGTAGGCTTAATTTTCAGCAATATGCCCTTGACCAACATGCCATTGTGTCCGTTACAGACGTGAAGGGTAATATAACCTATGTTAACGATTTATTTTGTGACATATCGGGGTTTAGTAAGGATGAATTACTAGGTAAAAGTTACGACATTGTCAGGGCTGAAAAAGCCAATAGTCAGAACTTCCATGAAATGTTACTTGCCATTAAAACAGGTCATGTCTGGCATGGTGAAATCAGAAATATATCCAAATCAGGCAAGGAATATTGGGTTGATTCAACTATTGTGCCTTTTATGGGGGATGATGATAAACCTTTCCAATATATTTCAATTAGAACGGACATTACCCATCGTAAGCAGACAGAGTCTCAACTTGAAGATGATAGACAATTCTTTACGGGTATTACCGAAGCGATGGCCGAAGGTGTATATGCACAAGATGCAAATGGGCTTTGTACCTATATCAACCCTAAAGCTGAAGAGATACTAGGTTGGCGATCTGATGAAATTATAGGTAAACATATGCATGAAATCACTCATTATCAGACAGAAGATGGTCAGGTAATACCAGTGGATGAATGCGCAATATTTAATTCATTAGAGGATAAAGCAGCTTTTCATACCGATAAAGAAGTATTTTGGCGTAAAGACGGTTCTGCAATGCCCGTTTATGTATCTGCAGTACCTATTTA
This sequence comes from Methylophagaceae bacterium, assembly GCA_048595465.1. Classification (GTDB taxonomy): domain Bacteria; phylum Pseudomonadota; class Gammaproteobacteria; order Nitrosococcales; family Methylophagaceae. Next base: position 4,566 of record JBJPGE010000025.1, read on the forward strand.
TGATGGCAATGTGTCTAAGGGAGCCGTTATTGCATTTCAGGATATTACACTGAGAAAACAGCAAGAACAAGCTCTTGCAAACGCCGTCACACAGGCCGATGAAGCAAATGATGCGAAGAGTATGTTTTTAGCGAATATGAGTCATGAAATTCGCACTCCAATGAATGCCATCATAGGAATGAGCTATTTAGCACTGCAAACCAATTTAGAACCACAGCAAAAGGATTATATTGAAAAGGTTAATAGCAATGCGAATTCATTACTTGAGTTGTTAAATGATATTTTAGATTATTCAAAAATTGAAGCAAACAAACTAGAGTTGGAATTTGCTCATTTCTCATTGGATGAAGTATTGCAAAAAATAACGGATATTTTAATACTGCCTGCTGCCAAGAAAAACATTGAATTATTGATTGATATTAATGCAAATGTCCCTCGTAGTTTAGTGGGAGATGCCTTGAGATTACGGCAGGCCATTTTAAACTTTGCAAGCAATGCCGTTAAATTTACGGATGAGGGTGAAGTTGTTATTTCTGTAGAAGTAGTCAATAAAACAGATGATGATGTCATGCTTGAATTTTTGGTAAAAGATACGGGTATAGGCATGTCGAAGGAACAAAAAGATAACTTGTTCCAAGCTTTTGCCCAAGCCGATATTTCGACAACAAGGAAGTATGGTGGAACAGGTTTGGGCTTAGCCATCACTGAACAATTAATTGACTTAATGGATGGCGTTATTAATGTTGAAAGCGAACAAGGAAAGGGCAGTATTTTTAGTTTTATAGTTACATTTGAACGATCTCACGAGCTGGTAAATCATGAGGATGGTAAGGATGCTCCCTACCAAGCAACTGGTCGTGCCTTGGTTGTTGACGATAATGATAGCAGTCGAGAAATTATTGCCAAACAATTACAGGAACAAGGGTTTAGCGTTACAGAAGTTGCAAATGGATATGATGCATTAAATGCACTTAAAGCACAGGTAAATTACGAATTTATTATAGTAGATTGGAAAATGCCAGATCTTGATGGTGTTGAGACGTTAAAAAAAGTACTAGAATTAGAGCTATCGCCATCACCATTTGTAATTATGGCAACAGCCTATGATAAAAATAATCTTGAAGATGAATTGGTAACAAACGGTTTAACATCAACTGCTATTTTAACCAAACCATTCAGCTCATCTACATTATGGGATGCGATTAATCATGCGGTACGCGGTGAAGATCGTGTTCAAAATATAAAAACCCCACAATTGGCTACAGCTGATAAGACTCTTAATTTAAAAGGGGCTCACTTATTATTAGTTGAAGATAATGAGTTTAATCAGGAATTAGCATTATCACTATTAGCAATGCAGGGCATTACTGCAGACTTAGCTGGTGATGGTGCACAGGCGCTCGAGTGGATGGAAAAAGCAAGGTACGATGGGATCTTGATGGATTGCCAAATGCCGATAATGGATGGCTATATTGCCACACAGAAAATCAGAAAAAAATATGGCGCATCGATACCAATTATCGCAATGACAGCTAATGTTATGCCAGAAGATATTGAACGTGCCTATACCGCAGGTATGAACGACCACATTGCCAAGCCTATTAATGTTGAAGATATGTTTGAAACCATTGCCAAGTGGATATCTGGAACAGAGTTGTTACCTGATGTTATAACTGAGCATAGGGAGGAGACCTCAATTATTAATGTAGCGAGTATTGATACTAGCTATGGCTTAAATATGCTGGGTGGTGATAGTGCATTGTATTATCGATTACTTGCCCGTTTTCAAGAAAATTTCAAGCAATCAGCCGAAAAATTAACTGATTTCATAGAGAAAGAACATATTAGTGAAGCAATACGCTTAGCACATACGATAAAAGGAACAGCTGGTAATGTTGGCACAGTCTCTTTACATAGAATAGCGGAAAATATTGAAAATGCTTTACATAAGAACAATATCACAGGGGTAAATTCACATTTACCTGGCCTACATAAAGAATTGCAAAATGTATTACTGGATATTGATGCATTGCTTAGTAATAAAGAAGTGGTTGAGACTACAGATGAAGTACGACCTGTGTCTAGTGAACAATATGAATTGTTAATTCAGAATTTAAGAGATCATTTAACTACGTATGATGCTGAGTCAGCCGTTTCATTTACAGCGTTGAAGGCAAGTTTAACGATTGAAAAACAACATGATATTCATAAAATGGGTTTAGCAATTGAATGCTATGATTTTGAGTCAGCATTAACAGAATTTAATCGTTTGTTTGGATAAGATAGATATTATGGCATCTGATAAACAAACACTATTAATAGTTGATGATACCTTAGAAAATATAGATATTCTAAGGGCTATTTTGATCAATTCTTATAGCGTTAAGATTGCAACGAGTGGAGAGTTAGCGCTCAAAATCATTGAACAGAACGTGCCTGATTTAATTCTTTTAGATGTCATGATGCCTGGGATGGATGGTTACGAAGTATGTCGTCGTTTGAAATCAAACATTAAAACAGCATCGATTCCAATTATCTTTGTAACAGCAATGGCAGAAACGCAAGATGAGCAAGATGGATTTGATTTAGGCGCCGTAGACTATATTACTAAGCCCATCAAACCTGCCATAGTATTGACTAGGGTAAAAACACAACTAGCATTAGCTGATCAGAGAAAAGACTGTGAACTTACGGTTGAATTGAGAACGAATGAGCTTGCAAGCAGCCAAAAGGATGCAATCAACATGCTTGCTAGAGCTGGCCATTATAATGACTCAGATACAGGGGTACATATTTGGCGAATGGCCGAATATGCTGCAGCCTTGGCGAGAGCCTCACAATGGTCGGTGCCTCGAACTGAGTTGTTAGAGTTAGCTGCGCCTATGCATGATATGGGGAAAATAGGTGTACCTGATTCGATTTTAAAAGCACCTCGGGCCTTAAATGATGATGAATGGATCATCATGCGATCACATACCGTTATTGGTTATGGTATTTTAAATGTAAGTGAAAGCCCGTTATTCAAGCTGGCAGCTGAAGTGGCATTAGCGCATCATGAGAAATGGGACGGTAGTGGTTATCCTCATGGTTTAGTAGGTGAACGAATCCCAGAATCAGCACGAATTGTTGCAATTGCAGATGTGTTTGATGCTTTAACTATGAAACGGCCTTATAAAGACGCATGGACAGTAGAAAAGGCATTTGAAACCTTAAAACAAGATGCTGGGACACATTTTGACGATCGTCTTGTTTATTTATTTATTTCAATTAAACAAGAAATTGTTGAAATAAAAGATCGCTGGGATCGTAAAGCGTTAGAAAATTAACTAATCGTACATTTTCTCGATATCTGCTTGATGGTGCTCGATGACTTTAGGGCGCTTTATTTTCATAGTTGGCGTCATTAATGCGTTTTCTACTGTCCATGCATCTAATGTAAGGCTAACGCGACGAATTCTCGCGTAGGCAGGGAATTCATGAAGTAGATCACGTAAACGTCTCATAATCGCACTATGAAGTGCTTTATCATTAAGGCTATCGTGTTCAAAGCCATCTAAATCGTGTTCTTTTGCCAAAGCAAACCAAAGATCAGAATTAAGCACTAATAAGGCAGATAAATAAGACTCACCTTCACCAAGAACTAATGCTTGCTCAAAGATAGGATCCATAATGATGGCAGATTCAATATCACCCGGAGGTACTTTTTCACCATTACTAAGTACTAATATATCCTTTATTCGGCCGGTAATATGAATGTGGCCATCATCGTCAATACGCGCTTGGTCACCCGTGTGTAGCCAACCTTGTGCGTCGATAGTTTGTGCTGTTGCTTTATGATTATTCCAATAACCAAGCATATTGCCAGGTCCACGCACTAATAATTCATCATTATTACCAATCATTACCGCAACACCGGGAATGGGGCGGCCGACACTGGCTGGAATATTATTATCAGGTGAATTAACACTGATAACAGGGCTTGTTTCAGTTAGACCATAACCTTGTAATAAGCACATGTCTAAGCCGATAAATAGCTTGGCTACTTGTTCAGGTAGGGCGGCTCCACCACTAACGATAACCCGCATATTTCCACCGAAGCGTTCCTTTACTTTTGATGCAACTACTTTGTTGAGCAGAGGCCATGCTAGGAAACTTGGTCTCCACCAACCTCGACCTTGTTTATGTAGGAACTTTGCCCAGCCAACTTTAGAAGTCGTTTTAAACAAACCCTTAGCAATAACGGATTTGTCGGCTAATTGTCCTTGTAATCGAGTATAAATTCGTTCAAAGATCCGTGGTACAGCAATCATGATACTAGGTTTAACATTGACCATATCATCAGCAAGTTGAGGAATTCCACGGGCATAGGCTACTTTTGCTCCCGCCATCATCGGTAAATAATAACCTGCAGTGCGTTCTAATGTATGAGAAAGGGGCAAAAATGATAGAAAAATATCATCAGGCAACACGTCCATAAATTGCAATGAGCCAGCCGCTACAGACAACATATTATGATGGCTAAGCATGACACCTTTTGGCCGACCTGTGGTGCCAGATGTGTAGATTATAGAAGCAAGTTGATGAGGCTCGGTATCCCAATCACGGAGAATACCCCAGTTTTCAGGAAGCCATTGTTCAGTGTATAGTGCTGGTTCAGCTAGGTCATCATCATCATTGTTACGAATTACAACACGTTTAAGATGATGTTCTTCTGTGATTGATGGTGATAAGCGCTTCCATTGTGCGGCTGTTTGTAAAAACAGTAATTTAACATCAGCATCTTGCAATATATAGGCAACATTATCGGGACGGTCATCAGGATAGAGTGGAACGACAATAAGTCCCATGCCCATAGCGGCCTGATCAAAATAAACCCATTCTTTACAATTTTTTAGATTTATCGCTACGCGGTCACCAGGCTCCAGCCCTTCTTTTGCCAAAGCATCTTGCCAGCGTGCAACTTGGGTTGATACTTCTTCCCATGTGATGTCATACCAAACCTTATCTTTAGTTGAATAGTTTTGATAAGCCGCGTGGTGCGGGCTACGCTTTAGTCGTTCACGAAACAAGCCATATAAAGTACCTGCTTGTTCTTGTGGGATTACATCAGTAGGGACATTTACAGCCATTGTATTAGACCTTTAAATTATTAGAGGAATAACCAACGCATTTGGATACCCAGAATATCAACGCTGGCATCATAGTCACCTGATAAAGTATAACTTCTTGCTGGGTCAGAATTGGTGCCATCATTGATTGAAGGATCACTAACAAAAATATGAGTGTAACCTGCATCAATGACTATATGATCTGAGTATTTATAACTAGCACCAAGTGCAACCCATTTACGATCTTCGCCGGGAATACGAGGTGTTCTAAATTCATCTGATATTGGACTTTCGTCGTAAGCAATACCACCACGGAACGTCCATTTATCATTGTGGGCATAAGTTAGACCTATACCGTAACGCATACTGTTATCCCAGTTTTCTTCTTTCACACTATTTAGATTACTGCTGGGGTCAGGGGAAGATATAGCAAGTTCTTGGAATCGCTCCCAGCGTGTCCATGAAGCATCTGCCATCACTGCCCATTGATTGTTAATTTGATGATGGATCGCAAAAGAAAGTGATTCAGGTAAATCTACATCACCTGAAATAGCAGCCTTTCCAAAGCCACCAATTGCACCAACTACTGTTTGGACTGCGGTATTATTAGGCAGCCTAAATTTACCTTCACCGGTTAAATGATGAGATATTTTGGAGCGATAGGCTAAGGCTAAGCGAGTATCGTCGGTTACATCGAACATTAAACCGAGGTTAAAGCCCCAACTCCAATCATCGGCATTTAGCCTTGCCTTACCATCATGTTGCTGAGGTTGAGCGCAAGATGCAGCTACAGCTAGTAAAGGATGGCCACCGGGTAATGCGGCCGCGGTTTGGCCACAAACTCCACCAAAATCAACAGCCTGTGAAAGCTTAAGGTTAATGTACTGAAGATTAACACCTACGCCAAGAGAAAGACGTTCTGTTGCTTTAAAGCCGATGGAAGGATTAATATTAATCGTCATTAGATCAGATTTGATGGCATGATAGCGGCCTGTCCAATTATCCGAATATTCAGTGACAAGGCCAAAAGGGGCGTTAACACCAATACCGAGTACAACATCATCATTTACTCTATGAGCAAAATATAAATTAGGTACTACAGCAAGGTTTCCTGCATCTCCTTCACGGCCAGTTAACGGCGCTCCCCCAAAAGCAGGTGCGATGCTTGAGCCATCATTATTAAAATCACTTTGCGGTAGGATGAAATTAAGGCCTTGTGCTATTTGAGAATGGGTTAAATAAGTTAGGCCTGCAGGATTGAAAAATATGGTGCTTGCATCCTCTGCTACAGCAGCTTGTCCGGCAAAAGCACGACCAAGACCGGTTACGCTTTGTTCGGCTACGGCAAAACCAGCACCATAACTCAAAGAGCTAAAAGCAGAAGCCATTAGTAAGGCGCTAATTTTTAAAGTTTTATGCTGAGCCATATTATTTCCCTTGTCATGTTTATCATCAAAAATGAAACTTATCGCATGCGAGCAATTGGTGCAAGTATTAGCAAAGAATTATTTACGCTTATATAGCAGGTCCCATACTCCGTGGCCTAAATTAAGACCTCGCTGTTCAAACTTGGTCAGTGGACGGTAATCAGGCCTATCTATATATGTGTCGCCATCTGAGCAGTTTTCAAAAAGATTATTTTGCGATAAATCATCTAACATTTGCTGTGCATAATGTTGCCAATCTGTAGCCATATGTAAGTGACCGCCAGACTTGATTTTTTCTGTGAGGAGTTTCACAAATGCGGGCTGAATAATACGTCGCTTATTATGTCGTTTTTTATGCCAAGGATCGGGAAAATAAAGTTGAACACGATCCAGTGCGTTATTGTTTATGCGATGCTTTAATAACTCGACGGCATCAGTACATACGACACGTAAATTAGATAAACCATGTGCGTCAATGCCTTTAAGTAATTGTCCAACGCCTGGACGGTGTACTTCAACACCGAGAAAATCTTGTTCTGGCTGATTAAGCGCCATTTGAATTAATGAAGCGCCATTACCAAAACCAATTTCTAAAACCTTGGGTGCATCTCGACCAAATATTTCATTGAGATTAAGCAATGATTCAGCCTCATCAATGGCAAAATCTGTCCAAAGCGTATCGATTGCACGTTGTTGCCCTGGTGTTAAGCGTCCTTCTCTGCGAACAAAACTGCGGACAGTACGGAGTGGTTTATTTTCAGTCATGTAGGAACTAAGTTATCTTTAAAGATGTAGAATAGATCATACCTTATATAAGGATGCACCATGTCGTCTTGTTGTGAACCACCAGAACCCGCTGAACAGGATAGTTGTTGTGGTAGCACACCCAGCAAAAAGGCCCGTCCCGATATTTTGCTTTGGTCAACGCTCATTTTAGTGAGTATTGGCTATTTTCTAGATTTATTTGCGGCGCCTTTAATAGAGCAATGGCCATCGCTTGCTAGTATGTCGACAGCAGTGCGAAGTTTAATGAATAGCATGTGGATGGGTTTAGCATTAGGGATTACATTCGTAGGACTATTAGGACGTGTTCCAAGAGAATTTGTTACTTCATTGCTAGGCAGAGGTGACACCTTTATGGGTATTATTCGTGCGACCATTGCAGGTGTATTACTTGATTTATGCAGCCACGGTATATTGTTAGTTGCAATGCGCCTTTATCAACGTGGAGCTAGTTTGAGCCAAGTGATGGCATTTCTTATTGCTAGCCCTTGGAATTCTTTATCACTAACCGTTATCTTAATTGCTTTAATTGGTTGGAAGTGGACACTGCTTTTCATTCTTTTCTCAATGTTGATTGGCGTCATTAGTGGTTTAGTTTTTAACTATTTGGAGCGAAGAGGGACGCTGCCAGCTAATCCAAATACAATTGAATTAAACGGTTTTAAAGCTTGGCCTGAGGCTAAAAAACGTTTAGCTGTTACAAAATTCAGCATCAATTGGTTTGTAAGCATGATTTGGGAAGGCATTAAAGATTCACGCATGATAGTGCGATGGTTGTTGCTGGGAGTATTATTGGCAGCCGCTATTCGAACCTTTGTATCAATAGATAGTTTTCAAACCTATTTTGGACCTACATTGATAGGCTTAGGGTTAACCTTGGTTGTGGCGACAATCTTAGAGATATGCTCCGAAGGTTCTACGCCTATCGCTGCAGATTTAGTAACGCGTGCGCACGCGCCAGGCAATGGTTTTGCCTTTTTAATGACAGGTGTTTCTACAGATTACACTGAAATAATGTCTTTGCGCGAAACGACTAAGTCATGGAAAATCGCATTATTTTTGCCCTTAGTGACTGTTCCACAAGTGATTTTACTTTCTTGGTTGATGAATATAGCCTAATCAGGATATGAGTTTAGGCAAACTAGTCCGTGCGAAAACTCACTATTCGCGGTAGAATTGGAGGTCATAAAAAATATAGATCATACGATTTCACTCTAATTAAATCGTACAAAATTTGAACTTTATCCAATAAAAACAAAGCATTAAAGAGAGAAAGAAAATATGGTTCATCCAGTATTAGAAGCTGTAACTGACGATATAATCAAGCGAAGTAAAGAAATGCGTGCAACCTATTTAGCACGTGTCGATGCTGCGGTAGCAGAAGGTCCGCACCGCTCTCAATTAGCTTGTGGTAATTTAGTACATGGTTTTGCAGCTTGTTCTGCTGCTGAAAAGACTGATTTGTCAGGCAATGTTAAAGCTAATATCGGCATTATCTCTGCTTATAATGATATGTTGTCAGCACATCAACCTTATGTAGATTACCCTGAAGTTATTAAAAAGGCTGCAGTTGCAGCCGGTGGTATTGCACAATTTGCAGGGGGGGTTCCTGCTATGTGTGATGGTGTAACCCAAGGCCAATCTGGCATGGAGTTATCATTATTCAGCCGAGATGTTATTGCAATGTCAGCAGCCATTGGCTTAAGCCACAACATGTTCGATGGCGCTTTATTCTTAGGCATCTGTGACAAAATTGTACCTGGCTTATTAATTTCAGCTTTGAGTTTTGGCCATTTACCGGCAGTGTTCGTACCCGGCGGCCCTATGCCAAGCGGTTTACCTAATAAAGAAAAAGTACGAATTCGCCAACTTTATGCAGAAGGTAAAGTTGGTCGTGACGCATTATTAAAAGCCGAATCTGAGTCTTATCATAGTGCAGGAACGTGTACGTTCTACGGCACGGCAAATAGTAACCAAATGATGGTTGAAATGATGGGGTTACATTTACCGGGTAGTTCATTTGTTAACCCGGGCACGCCATTACGTGAAGCGTTAACGCAAAGTGCAACAGAGCAAGTGTTGAAATATACAGCGCTGGGTGATGATTTCCGTCCATTTGGTTATATGATTGATGAAAAGGCAATTGTAAATGCGATTGTTGGTTTAATGGCAACAGGTGGTTCAACAAATCACACTATGCATTTAATTGCGATTGCTCGTGCTGCTGGAATAATCATTAACTGGGATGATTTTGATAAAATCACTAAAATTATTCCACTGATTACACGTATTTATCCAAATGGTGATGCTGATATTAATCACTTCCAAGCGGCTGGGGGGATGGGTGTATTAATCGGTGAACTATTGAAGCATGGCCTAATGCATGAAGATATTATGACCGTTGCATCAACACGCGGCATGAATAGTTATACCCAAGAGCCTAAGCTAATTGATAATGAATTAGTGTGGGAAGAGGGGCCTGAAAAATCATTAGATGATCAAGTTATCGGTACGATTAAGAAACCATTCTCAAATTCGGGTGGTTTACATTTAATTCACGGTAATTTAGGTCGTGGTATGTCGAAAATTTCGGCTGTAGCAGAAGAGCATCAAGTGGTTGAAGCACCTGCAATGGTGTTTGATGATCAAGAAGATGTAGTTGCTGCATTTAAACGTGGTGAGATGGAAAAAGATCTTATTGTGGTTTTACGATTCCAAGGTCCGAAAGCGAACGGAATGCCAGAATTACACAAACTGACACCATTATTAGGTTCATTACAAGATAAAGGTTTCAAGGTGGCTATTGTTACCGATGGTCGAATGTCTGGAGCATCAGGTAAAATTCCATCAGCAATCCATATGTGCCCAGAGTGTGAAGAGGGCGGCCCATTAACACGTGTACGTACCGGCGATATGATCTACTTGAACACGCAAACCGGACGTTTAAATATTCAAATTGATAATGATACGTTTGAAAAACGTACACAATGTATTAAAGGTAGCACCGATCATCATTATGGTATGGGTAGAGAATTATTTGATAGCTTCCGTAAAGGTGTTTCATCGGCAGAAACAGGTGCTATCAATATGTTTAACAATGATGAAATCTAAAGCAACATTACAATAACTAAATTTAAACTTTGGAATAAGAAATACAATGAGCAAAACGATTAAAGAAATCATGAATTCATCACCGATTGTACCTGTGATGGTTATCAATAATGTTGAACATGCAGTGCCATTAGCTAAAGCATTAGTTAAAGGTGGTATCACCGTTTTAGAAATTACGTTACGTACCGAAGCGGCTTTAGAATCAATCACACGTATTAAAGCAGAAGTGCCAGATGCAATTGTAGGTGCGGGCACGATCATTAATATTGAGACTTTAAATAAAGCGATTGCTGCGGGTGCTGAATTTATTGTGAGCCCGGGTACAACAGATACAATGATTGATGCAGCCATAGCAACAGGTGTTCCTTTGCTTCCTGGTGTTGCAAACCCAAGTGAAGCAATGCGACTGTTAGAAAAAGGCATTACTGAAATGAAATTTTTTCCTGCTGAAGCAGCGGGCGGTATTCCAATGTTGAAATCAATTGGTGCACCGATTCCACAAATTACATTCTGCCCAACGGGTGGAGTAAACCAAAAGAACGTTAAAGACTACTATAACTTGCCAAATGTGGCATGTGTCGGTGGTTCTTGGATGTGTGCAGCAAATTTAGTGGATTCTAAAAATTGGGATGAAATCACCCGTTTATCTGCTGAAGCGATTGAATTAGCAACTGCATAACACAAAAATAAGTAAGATTGAAAAAGGCTGAAGATGGTGACATCTTCAGCCTTTTTATTGGGTCAAATTAATACTTGGCGTTGCAACCAATCGTGAATAAGTGCTCGAGCACCATCAATAACAACTTCAGAATTAGGATGTTGTAATTCTTCGGCGATCTGCTCTGCCGCAATTTGCCCTGTTAACCCTTCATTTAATAAATCAATCAGCCGCGCACTAACAGGATTTAGTTCTAAAAAAGTAATGTTATCGTCTACATCGCGATAAACTAATAAATAAATAGGCTGTTCACTGGTTTGATCCGGTTGAAAATCAGGGCCAATTTGATGGACCGGGAAGTTATAGGCTAATGACCATGCAAGAGGTGAAAGCTTAAATTGTAGTTCCAAAACATCTTGATTATCGTTAAATAATTTTGGGCTAACATCAGCATCCAAGACACTTAACGCTAGTTCAACCCATTCGTAATGCACAAGCTCTTTGATAAACACGGGGTCATTTGATAGATCTCGCTCATTATCAAGATAGGCCATAAACTCTCGTGATATTTCGTGAAACAAAGGTGTTTTACAGCGATGTTTCACCATAAAATCACGAACCATCTTATGCCAGTCTTCGTCCGTGGTGATTTCTCTTAAAACAGGGAAACCATTAGCGATAAAACCTTCTATATTATTGTAAAAAAGTTCGCGATAAATAGTCATTCGGCGCGGTTCAATATCAGTAGGAGCAGGATTGTTCTCAGGATCGCGGATACTACCTGCAAACTGGTACTGGGTATCTATGAAGTTAAGCTGTTGCGACATTAGCTTGCTCCTGTTCTGATTGATAGTGTTTAATTTGGTCTACTTCTTCAATCAAGGCATTTACTGATGGAATATTAAAGTCACGTTCTAATAAAGTAGGGACAACACCATGATGTTGATATGTTTTTTCTAATAATTTCCACACAGGGTCAATGACGTCAGCACCATGTGTATCAACTTTTAGATCATCTGCTTCATCATAATGTCCGGCAACATGGATATAGGCAATGCGTTTACTATCAACCGCTTTCATATAACTTTCGGCATCGTATTTGTGGTTAATGCTGTTCACGTAAATATTATTAACATCTAATAACAGGTCACAATCTGCTTGCTCAATGACGGCATTGAAAAAATCAATTTCAGCCATTTCTTGACCGGGAGCCGCGTAATAAGATACGTTTTCCATGACGATACGGCGTTCTAAGATATCTTGCACGCGTTGAATGCGTTTAGCTGTGTGCGTTACGGCTTCTTCAGTAAACGGTATCGGCATCAAATCATAAAGATGGCCATCATCACTACAATAACTTAAATGCTCGCTGTAACACGCTATATTATGCTTATCGAGAAAGTTCTTTAGTTGAATTAGAAAATGTTCATCTAATGGTGCTGGGCTGCCGATCGACAATGATAAGCCGTGGCAAATCATTGGATAACGTTCAGCCATTTGAGCAAACTTTTTGCCTAAAGCACCACCCATTTTCATCCAATTCTCTGGTGCCACTTCCAAAAAATCAGCTGGTTTATGGTCTAAGGCCATAAATTCATCCATAAAACTACGGCGTAGACCTAAGCCAGCGCCTGATACTGGGCAAGAAGTTGTGTTCATAATTCCATCTCTATAATGTGGTTATTATTATGACTACTGATAATAAGGAATGTTACAGGCTTATACCCGTGACCATTCAATTTGCAACTTTATAGTACCCATCCTGAATGCGCTAGCTGTGTTGTAATAGTGAGCAATAGAACGACTATTACATCACTATTACGCCTTGCTAGCCCACCCATTATGAATACTAAAAAACTGCAACTTCAATGATAACGGGTATAGTGTTATTTTAAATTGATTTCAAATATTGTGCGAGCGACGCCTACATTGCCAGTATTATCATCAAATAGATAAGCAATCACCTTATAATGGCCGGACTGTTCCAGTTTCGTTTCGCCTGAGAAAATAGCAACAGGCCCGGTGAAATCTAAATCAACTTCGGTGATTTTTTCACCATCTAACATGATGATCGCTTTTGCCTCAAAGTTCTTCGGATTCCATTCGGTGTTAGGCGATATTTTACAGCCACATAACATCGCTGCTTGAGCAAAAATATTGACGATACCATCTTCCATTACGCTGGCCCATGTATCGACAATAAAACCAGGAATATCTAGAATAATGCCATCACCCATTATATCTTTACCGGGGATAATCCAAGAGGTAACACTAGCTTCTTGCAAAGATTGTCGGTGTGCATAAGGTCCAATTACGGTGAATTTCAATAAACGTGGGCTTGCAATATCGACATTGGCAATAAAGCTTGCAGTTTTATCGTCAGCGATGCGTTGCCCTCTTGAAATAGGGTTTGCAATGATAGTGTCAGTGCTACCTGTTCCACCACGGATCCAACCAGAATCAAGTATTTCACCTGTTTCAGCATCAGCAACAACTGCACGTAATCCGCCTACACTAGTACCAATAAATTTCGCATCGACCGCTTTTGCTCGAATTGTGATTTTGGTTTCAACGGCAAATGTATTAGTGCTAAAAAGAATACTCAATAATGCGGGCAAGAGCAGTTTGAATAAGTTCATTATAAATTCCTCAACTGATAATTAAGCTTTTGTTTGTGGTGGGATATCCGTGCCTTCACTCCAGGTATCAAAACCACCCAACATAGAATGGACATTTGAAAAGCCAAGTTGTTGCAAAGTTGCGGCTGCTAGTGCAGAACGGCCGCCACCTTTACAATAAACCACGATGGACGTGCTTTTATCTTGAAAGTCAGGATGGTTACCGATCATAAACTCAAGCATGCCACGAGAAATGTGGCGAGCATTAGGAATATGGCCCGTTTCATATTCCAATAATTCACGCACATCCATTGGAATACTGCCCGCTGCCAACATTTCATTTGCTTGTTGAACGGTGATCTCCGTGATTTCAGCCTTCGCAGCCTGTACTAGATCCATGGTAGTTTGTGCCATTATCGAGCCCTCAATATTAAAAGATTTAGCACTATTCTATATTAGAATTAACTGATAAGTGAAAACAGTTTTATACTATAGCGAAATAACTAATTATATAATTTATGTTTGCTTATATTGTAAGAAGAATTTTATATGCATTTCCCATTTTAATCGGGGTCAATGCTCTGACTTTTGCTCTATTTTTCATGGTGAATACACCAGATGATATGGCACGAATGAACTTGGGTGCCAAACATATTACCCAAGAATCTATGGATGCATGGAAACATGAGCGGGGCTACGACAAGGCATTGTTATGGAATAGTGAAGCTGAAGGTATGGCTAAAGGGACAGACACAATTTTCTTTGATAAATCACTCAGTTTATTTGCCTTTCAATTTGGTCAGGCAGATGATGGCCGCGATATTGCTGCAGATATTAAGGTAAGAATGTGGCCAAGTTTAGCGATTGCAGTGCCCATATTTGTTGTTGGCTTACTGGTGAATATTACCTTTGCTATGTTAATGGTTTTTTTCAGGGCAACGTATGTTGATCTTGCTGGCGTAGTGATTTGTGTTGTTATTATGTCAATTTCAAGTCTGTTCTATATTATTGGCGGGCAATTTGTAATTGGTAAACTAATGCAGTTAGTCCCTATCTCTGGCTATAGTGATGGTCTAAGTGCAATTAAGTTTCTCATTCTACCGGTATTAATTGGCATCGTTTCTGGCATAGGGGCAGGCTCACGCTGGTATCGCACCTTATTTTTAGAAGAGGTTTCTAAAGACTATGTGCGAACAGCACGTGCAAAAGGCTTGTCTGAAACTCAAGTCTTGTTTCGACATGTGTTAAAAAATACTATGATTCCAATATTAACGGGTGCTGTGGTGGTTATCCCAACATTATTCATGGGCAGTTTGATTTTAGAATCTTTTTTTGGCATCCCAGGTTTAGGAAGCTACACCATTGATGCTATCCGTGCCCAGGACTTCGCTATTGTGCGAGCAATGGTATTTTTAGGTTCTGTGCTCTATATACTGGGTCTGATGCTGACCGATATATCCTATACCTTAGTTGACCCACGAGTACGTTTAGATGGATGATTTACGAGAATTAGCTTTAGTCTGTTTATTAATAAACGATCCGCTGGAAAAAGTACAACAGACACAAGCACTTTATCAACGCTTCTTGGCAGGTGAATTAGAAATATCGGACCAAACTTTTTCTGTGCCAGATGAACCGGGAAGGCCAGATAAACCAGAACTTGTTGCACCCAAAGATTTACCGCGCCGGCGTAATAATGCCGAAAGTGGCAACGCTTCTTTGATTCACGCGGTGTGTCATATTGAATTTAATGCGATTAACCTAGGCTGGGATGCAGTAGCTCGCTTTGAAGGTTTGCCACAGCAATATTACGATGATTGGGCGAGGGTGGCGTTTGAAGAATCGCAGCACTTTATGTTGCTACGCGAGCATTTGATTTCCTTAGGCTATGATTATGGTGAATTTCCGGCCCACAATGGTATGTGGGAGATGGCACGAAAGACACATCACGATCCGCTTATTCGCATGGCATTAGTGCCCCGCGTTTTAGAAGCACGCGGTTTAGATGTAACGCCGAAAATGATGAATAAATTACGTGGCAGCGGCGATCATCGCGCGGTAGAAATATTAGAAATCATTTTAGAAGAAGAAATTGGCCATGTAAAAATTGGTACACGTTGGTTTAATTATCTCTGTGAACAACGTGATGTTGATCCCTTGGCTACCTTTAAAGACTTATTAGATAATTATTTTTCAGGTGAACTACGAGGGCCATTTAATACCGAAGCACGGAAATTAGCCGATTTTACAGATGCTGAAATGGCATTACTTGAAGGGCGTTAATATTCTTTTGCTAAGTATTTTTTTAAACTGTTTAATATGGCATA
>JBJPGE010000026.1:0-19927 GCA_048595465.1 Methylophagaceae bacterium
ATGTTTGGTGACTTAGCAAATGCACTGAATAGTACAGTTGATAAGCTATCCGAAACAATGGAAGAAATTAATGAATCAGCCGATAGTATCAGCACAGCGGCGACAGAAATATCAGAAGGTAATCTAGATTTAAGTCAGCGTACTGAATCACAAGCATCATCGCTAGAAGAAACAGCATCGAGCATGGAAGAGTTAACCAGTACGGTACGACAAAACTCAGATAATGCGCGCCAAGCGAATCAATTAGCTTCATCAAGCCGCGAACAAGCTGAGAAAGGCGGTTCAGTTATCAAAGAAGCAATTGAGGCGATGACAGCCATTAGCTCATCAAGTAAAAAAGTCACCGATATTATTGGTGTTATTGATGAAATTGCTTTCCAGACAAACCTATTAGCATTGAATGCAGCGGTTGAAGCGGCACGAGCCGGTGAACAAGGTCGCGGCTTTGCGGTAGTGGCATCTGAAGTGCGAAATTTAGCACAACGTTCAGCATCAGCAGCTAAAGAGATTAAAGAATTAATTAACGACAGTGGTGAGAAAGTAAAAGAAGGCTCATTGCTGGTAGATGAATCAGGCCGAACATTAGAAGAAATTGTGGCAAGCTCGAAAAAAGTGGGCGATATTATTTCTGAAATTGCCGCCGCCGGTTCTGAGCAAACGCAAGGCATTGAGCAAGTAAATAAAGCGGTTGGTCAAATGGATGAAATGACACAGCAGAATGCGGCATTAGTGGAAGAAGCGGCAGCGGCTAGTGAATCACTTGATGAACAAGGTAGGGGTTTACAAAAACTAATCTCTTTCTTCGAATTAAGAGAATCATCAAATGAGAAGCCGGAGGCTAAAGTTAAAGCTACACCTAAAAAAGCGCCAGCAGCTAAAAAAGCAAAACCAGCCGCAAAAAAGGCTAAAGCTAAAGCAGCACCCAAGGCAAAAGCAGCACCGGTAGCGGCATCACAAGATGATGATGATTGGGATGAATTTTAAATAAAGCTTAGCTTAGTAGTTACGCCGCATTCTCAACAATAAAGTCGAGTATTGTGGCGTTTCTCATCCTGATTTGGGGTAAAGGAATTTAGGGAAATTATGTCTGAAAATCGTGATCGTGAGTTTGAATTTACTGATGCTAGTTTTGAGCGTATTCGCCAATTTGTTTCTGAGCATACCGGTATTGTTTTAACTGAAGCAAAGAAAAACATGGTGTATGGACGCTTATCTAAACGTATTCGCAAAGGTCGTTTTGAAACGTTTGATGAGTTTTGTGATGCGTTAGAAGAAGGTGATGAAGATGAACAAGAGTTCATGATCAATGCCATCACCACGAACTTGACGGCCTTTTTCCGTGAACAGCATCATTTTGATTATTTAGCCGATACCCTGATCCCTCAGATTGTTGAGCAAAAAGGACAAAATAAACGTTTACGGATTTGGTCTGCAGGGTGTTCGACAGGTGAAGAACCTTACAGTATTGCTATCACCTTAAAAGAAGCATTGCCGGACTTTGATGAGTGGGATGTAAAAATATTAGCGACAGATCTTGATGCTAATGTGGTCGCACATGGCAAAAAAGGTGTGTATCGAGAAGAGCGAATTACTGGCTTACCTGATGATGTAATTGATCGCTGGTTTAAACGCGGCAAAGGCGATAATGCAGAAATGGTTCGGGTTCACCCGGAACTGCAAAAAATGATCACTTTTAAACGACTTAACTTATTACAAGAATGGCCCATGAATGGACCATTTGATCTTATGTTTTGCCGTAATGTGGTGATCTATTTTGATAAAGAAACTCAGAAAGTATTGTTTGAGCGCTATGCCGACATATTGGTACCTGAGGCACATCTATTTATTGGACATTCCGAGACGTTATACAAAGTATCTAATCGGTTTGAATCGTTAGGCCACACTATTTATCAGAAGAATTGATGATGGGGCAACGACCGGAACAGCCATCATGTTTAGCTGATTTTGACCATGTTAATCGTTACTGGGATCGCAGCCATAATACGTGGGCAGCTAAAATACTGCCGGGTGAATATTATGTGACCGTGGATCCGGATGAAGCGGTAGCAACTACTTTAGGTTCATGCGTGTCAGCATGTGTTCGCGATAAAGTTTTTGGCATCGGGGGTATGAATCATTTTATGTTGCCCACTCATAGTGAGCATGCAAGTGATAGCTGGATGGATTCGGCTACACGTTATGGCGGTTATGCGATGGAGCATTTAATTAACACGATTTTAGCTAATGGTGGATCCCGAAAAAATTTAGAAGTTAAATTAACCGGTGGTGGTCGAATTATCGCTAACTTATCTGATGTGGGGGCACGAAATATTGAGTTTGTGCATGACTTTTTACGCACAGAGGAATTACAGTTATTGGCTGAAGATTTAGGTGATATTTACCCGAGAAAAGTGATGTATTATCCTGCCACAGGCAAAATGAAGGTTAAAAAATTGCGTTCTATGCATAATGATACATTGATTCACCGTGAGGAAGCTTACCAACACGAATTGGATGTTCAACCCGATTCGGGTGGCGTTGAGTTGTTTTAGTTTGTGATGCTGTTAACAGTGGTTATATGTTCAGATTCATTATACTTAGTGACGGTTAAGGATTAGAAGGATTTTATGTCAAAAATAAAGGTTTTAGTGGTTGATGATTCAGCCTTAGTGCGTAAGTTACTAAGTGAAATTCTGAATTCTGACCCAGATATTGAAGTGGTGGGTACGGCGATTGATCCGTATCAAGCAAGAGAAAAAATTAAAAAGCTTAAACCGGATGTATTGACCTTAGATGTTGAAATGCCACGTATGGATGGTGTTACATTTCTTAGGAATTTAATGCGTCTTCACCCCATGGCCGTTGTTATGGTGTCAACTTTAACAGAGCAAGGTGCTGGTGTTACGCTTGAGGCACTAGAACTTGGCGCGGTAGATTTTGTTGCTAAACCCAAAATTGATCTGTCAGCAACAATGGGAGATTATGCCGAAGAAATTATCGAGAAAGTTAAAACTGCTGCGGCAGTGAATGTTCACGCCTTAGTGCGTGAAAACCCCATCGAAACAAAGGTAGCAGAAAAATTAACAGCTGATGTGGTGTTAGCAAAACAAACGCCAGGTGCAATACCTTCACATTTAAAAACTACCGATAAAATTATTGCAATTGGTTCATCAACGGGTGGCACAGAAGCAATAAAAGATATTTTGAGAACCCTACCAGCACATTGCCCAGGAATCGTGATTACACAGCATATTCCCGCAGCATTTAGCGGCCCTTTTGCAGAAAGAATAAATGGTTTATCGGCGCTTGATGTATGTGAAGCACAAGATGGTCAACAGATATTACCGGGTCATGCTTATATTGCTCCGGGAGATAAACATTTATTAGTTGAGCGTAGTGGTGCCCGTTTTTATTGCCGTTTAAACGACGGTCCACCGGTGAGTCGTCATAAACCTTCGGTTGATGTGTTGTTTCGTTCAGTGGCCCAAAACTTGGGTGCCAATGCTATTGGCCTTATGTTGACCGGTATGGGAGATGACGGTGCAAAAGGCATGTTAGAAATGAAAGAGGCAGGAAGCTTTAATTTTGTGCAAGATGAAAAAACAAGCGTTGTATGGGGAATGCCAGGCCAAGCGGTTAAAATCGGAGCTGCCGAACTAGAGGTTCCACTGAATAAAATTGCCGATAAATTAATGTCATTGATTTAGGCACGGCAATTGCAATACCTCATGCATTATATGGGTATAGCAATTTATAAAGGAAAAGTATGAAAAAGCAATGGTTGATACCATTACTGTTAACACTGGTGCTGCTTGGTTTTGCACTAATTCAATCAAACTATTTAGCGGCAGGCTTTGTTGTAATAGCGGCATTGATCTGGCAAATTCTGCCGTCTATTTTGACTGAGACCATTACTGAAGAAGCTGAAAGTGGTCGACAAGAACCCGTAATAGAGCTAACTGAGACTGTTCATGCTATGCATGATGAAGCACAAGAACACGTCAATGAACAGCTGGCTATGATTCGCACAGAAAGTCAGCAAATTAGCGACTTGGTACAAAATGCAATTATGCAATTAACCGATAGTTTTCAAGGCCTAAATACACAAAGTGATCAACAAGCAACGATGTTGAATAGTTTGCTTCATCAAGATGATAGCGATGGGCTCAAATCGTTTGTGGGCGAAACAGATAAGTTATTAACATATTTTGTAAATCAAGTGTTAAGTACAAGTCGAGACAGTATGTATTTGGTTCATCGACTCGACGATATGACAGTAAGAGTTGATAATGTTTTTGATTTGCTGGGTGATGTAAGGGATATTGCATCACAAACTAACCTATTGGCATTGAATGCAGCCATTGAAGCAGCGAGAGCGGGTGAGGCTGGTCGTGGTTTTGCCGTGGTGGCTGATGAAGTGCGAAAACTGTCACAGAAATCTGATACGTTTAGTGATGAAATAAGCGGTCTAACAATGGAAGTGAAGCAATCGTTGAAAGAGGCAACAGAAGTCGTCAATAAAATTGTTTCTGCAGATATGAATGTGGCATTGAGTGGCAAAAAACAAGTGGTAGAAATGTCAGAATCGATGGCTAAAATGCAAGAGCATTCAACAAGTGTGATTGAACAAACCGAGCAAGCAAGTCATCAGATTAATGTTATGGTCAATCAGGCCGTTACATCACTACAGTTTGAAGATATGTGCACCCAGTTATCGGCCCATATTTTACGTAGACTTGATGCAGTGAATGATTTAGGTGATTTAGTCGAGAAATTGAATGTGGCACGAATGAATCCGGAGTTATTAGAAAATTATCGTGTTACATTGACTGAGCTTGAGGAGACGCTGGTGGCATTAAAACCAAAAATTGCGTCGGTTGAACACCAAGCAGTTTCTCAGCAAGATTTAGATACAGGTGAAGTTGATCTGTTTTAGAAGCAGATAGATCAAAGAAATATAAAGTGTATATTTTTATTTAGGTTTAAGGAATAATTTTATGAGTGTTTCAACATCAACAGAAAACAATAAACATACAATTAAAGTCAATGGACGTTTTGATTTTTCGGTACAAAGTGATTTTCGAAAAGCGTATGAAGAAGCGCCAAGTAATAGCTCTTTCATAATGGATTTTTCGTCAACAGATTATATGGATAGTTCGGCATTAGGAATGCTACTACTTTTACGTGATTATGCTGGTGGCGATAATGCTAAAGTTGAATTGGTTCGATGTGGTACAGAAATTAAAAACATTTTAGAAATTTCTAATTTCCAGAAATTGTTTGCAGTCAGCTAATTTAAATAATAAAAATGCTTAAAAAAGAGTTCATATTGGCGTACTAATTGCTTCTTAATTCCCATAGTGAAGTATTCATCACTTTGATGATATTAAGAGGTCAAAATGAGCCAAGAATTTTTGTTAAAAACATCTGTTGCACCGGCGGCCCCTAAAGTTGAAAGTACGAGGGTGGTTAATCAGCCGGTTAAGCCTGAAAACACTGATGAAACCTCGTTCTCGTCGACATTAGATAAACACGTAGAACAGAATGATTCTCCCAAAAAAGAATCGGTAGAGCGTGTTGAAACATCAGCAAATCAACCGAATGAAAACATCAAAGAAAATACAGACCAGAATGAAGACGGCAATATTTTGCCGGAAAATGCAGTAGTAGAAAGCAAAACTACAGAAATATCACCGGAATTAATAACAGATCTTGTTGATGAGGAATTGGATGCTTCGATCATTACCGAACTGAAAAGCGAATCAACCAAGCCATCACCAACCCAGCAATCGCTAACCAAGTTAGTGCCAGCAGAACAGTTGGTAACCGCAAAAGTAGTAACCGGTGACAAACCATCAATGCCATCACTGAATAAAGCCAAGCAAAGTTCTATCCTAGGTTCTACTACAGAATCATTAGGGAAGGGTGAAAATACTAATAGTCTAGAATTAGATAAAAAACCACAAACCACAAATTTAAGATCAGATATCTTTCATGCACTATCTAAAAATAAATCATCAGAATCTGCCATGTTAGATGATTCCGGAAAGAAAGCATTATTAAACAAGCTCACTGACCGAAGCCCAGTAAGTTTTGCTACAGCCCTTACATCAGCGACAACATCACCTATCCAAAACAACGCTACGGCACAACCTGTATTAGCGGTGCAACCTGCAATGCAATCTAGCGCATGGAATCAGGTTATGAGTAGCCGTGTGGTGTGGATGGCGCGTGAGGGTATTCAAGAAGCATCATTAAAATTAAATCCTGCTAATTTGGGATCTGTTGAAGTAAAACTCAATATGCATAACGATCAGGCAAATGTACTCTTTATTGCCCAAAATGCAGCAACGCGTGATGCTTTAGAGCAGGCACTACCCAGATTGCGAGAAAGTTTTGAAGAAAATGGAATGCAATTAGCCGATGCCGATGTGGCTGAACAAGAATTTGAGCAGGATAGTGATGAGGCAACAAACAGTGCTAACCAGCAACACAGTAGTGAGCAGCAGTCGCAACATGATAATGAGAATGATGGGCAGGCAGTCAGAGTAGAAAATGATGTTGAGATAGGTTTAAGTTTATACGCTTAGTTTTTAAGCGCTTATTAATATAAATAAAGTGAAATTGAAATGTTTAGATTAGAAAATTACTCGTTAAAACAACGTATGCAAATTATGGCGGTATTGGGTATCATCGGTTTGGTCGTAATGACAGGGTTGTTTTTATATTTTCAGAAGCTAGGGATGACAACCTCGAGTGAAATAAAATATTCGATTATTAGCGTGGCCGTGATTGGTGGGTTTTTATACTGGGCAGCAAGTCATATAGGAGAATTTGGGGCGATACGTTCTAAAACGTTGGTAGAAGGTATTCAAAACATCAAAAAAGGGGATTTAACGCAGAAAATTGCAATTTCAGGAAAGAGTGACTTTAGTTGGATGGCATATGAACTAGACAGTGCTCGAACCAATGTTGCCGAGCTAGTGCACACGCTTGTAGGCGGTGTGGGACATCTTGAGACTGCAACCCAAAATATGACCCATATTAGCAAAACAACAGCAGAGGGTGTGCTATCGCAGCAGTCTGAAATTAACCAAGTTGCTAGTGCGATGAATACGATGGCGGCATCTGTGCAGGATGTTGCGAGAACAGCAAGTGATACCGCACAAGCGGCACAACAAGCAGATCAAGAAGCTCAATCAGGTAAACAAATTGTAACGGAAGCTATGGGGGCGATTGATTTACTTGCAAGTGAAGTTGAAAAAGCTGCTGAAACACTCAATAGTCTTGAAGGTGATATTGGTAATATCGGTGCAATAGTTGATGTTATCCGTGGCATTACTGAGCAAACAAATTTACTTGCTTTAAATGCAGCCATTGAAGCGGCACGAGCAGGTGAACATGGTCGAGGTTTTGCCGTGGTAGCAGATGAGGTAAGGACTTTAGCGGCAAGAACACAAGATTCAACACATGAAATTGAAGAGATGGTAAACCGTTTACAAAGTGGTGCTAGTGCAGCGGTGAGCGTTATGAGTGAAGGTCGAGAACGCGCTAAAGTAGGTGTTGAAAAAGCAGGAAGTGCAGGTACAGCAATAGATTCTATCACTGCGATGATCACTAAAATGGATGAAATGAGTGCTTCTATTGCCAGTGCTGCGAATGAACAATCGGTGGTAGCCGAGGATATTAATCGCGGGATTGCCAATATTAGTCAGGTTGCTGAGCATACCGCTGAAGGCGCTGGTGGAACAACCTCTGCCGCAGCAGAAATGGCAACATTGACGTCTCAATTACAAGAAGCGGCAGCGAAGTTTAAAGTTTAAGTTGCAAAATTAAGGCAGGCTTTCTTCGATAGCGCGTAATGCTACCATAGGATTTTCTGCAGCAGTGATAGGCCGACCAATTACTAAGTAACTACTTCCCGCGGCTAATGCCTGCGCAGGTGTCATTGTACGATGCTGATCACCTTGCTCACTATTAGCAGGGCGAATACCCGGAGTGATCAGTTGAAAATCATCACCATGTTGTTTTCGTAGCTGTGATGCTTCCTGTGCGGAACAAACAACGCCATCCAACCCGCTATCTTTAGCCAGATTAGCCAGCCGTAATACGGTGTCAGTAATTGTGCCTTGTAAGCCAATTTGTTCAAAGGTCTGCTGATCCATACTGGTTAATAAGGTCACACCAATTAAGGTAGGACGATCCGATGCACTTCCTACTGCTTCACGTGCCGCAGTCATCATTGCACCGCCTCCCAATGTATGCACATTCATCATCCATACACCTAAATCTGCGGCGGCGGCACAGGCCTTTGCTACAGTATTAGGGATATCGTGGTATTTCAAATCAAGGAAAATATCAAAACCTTGTTTAACTAATGTTTCGACTACATTGGGGCCAGAACGAGTGAATAATTCTTTACCTATCTTGAGCCGGCATCGAGCAGGATCAAGTTGATTAGCAAGCGCGATGGCCGCATCAGCAGAAGGATAATCAAGTGCAACAATGATTTTTGAATCGGACATATTTTAGGTTCCAACGAAGTTAAGGCGAGCTTCACGCTATCATAACTGCTCGTCATTCCGGTAGCTTGTAGCCGGAATCTAAGTTAAAGACGTGACAATGAATACGATTTTACCTGAGATGGGAATGAAAATGGTATTGTATGCCGAAATAATTTTTGAGAAAGACGATGAATTTTGACCTTTTAGCACAAGATGGCCATGCGAGACGCGGCCGACTAACCTTCGATCGCGGCACAATAGAAACACCTGCATTTATGCCGGTGGGTACGTATGGTTCAGTTAAATCAATGACGCCAGAAGAAGTAGTCGAGACAGGTGCTGAAATAGTGTTGGGAAACACGTTCCACTTAATGCTGCGCCCAGGCACAGACATTATAAAACAGCATGGAAGTTTGCATGATTTTATGCAATGGAAAGGCCCTATCTTGACGGATTCTGGTGGGTTTCAAGTATTTAGTTTGGGTGAGTTGCGCAAAATAACTGAAAAAGGCGTGGAGTTTAGATCGCCTATTGACGGTAGCAAAGTGTTTCTAGGTCCGGAAGAGTCAATGGCTGTTCAACGCGATCTAGGCAGTGATATTGTGATGATTTTTGATGAATGCACACCGTATCCGGCAGATGAAAAAACGGCTGAAAAGTCGATGCAACTATCATTACGGTGGGCACAACGTAGCAAAGATGCCCATGGCGATAATCCCTCAGCATTATTCGGTATCGTACAAGGCGGCATGCACGAAGATTTGCGCGATACTTCATTGAAAGGTTTAACTGAAATTGGTTTTGATGGCTATGCGATTGGTGGCTTGTCTGTCGGCGAACCAAAAGAGGATATGATCAGAATTCTTGACCATTTAGCTACACGGCTTCCGCAAGATAAGCCTCGTTATTTAATGGGTGTAGGACGACCGGAAGATCTGGTTGAGGCAGTCATGCGCGGTATTGATATGTTTGATTGTGTTATGCCCACCAGAAATGCGCGCAATGGTCATTTATTTGTACATCATGGTGTGATAAAGATCCGTAATAGTCGTTATAAAACGGATACAGATCCACTGGACCCTTTATGTGATTGTTATACGTGTAAAAATTATAGCCGAGCTTACTTATACCACTTAGATAAAACGGGTGAAATGCTAGGTCCACGTTTGAATACCATTCATAATTTATATTATTACCAGACCTTAATGAAAGGATTGCGTGACGCGATTGAAGCGGAAACATTAGTAGAATTTCGTCGTGAGTTTTATGCCTTACGAGAAAAGACGGCATAACTAATTAGCCTTTCACTATCAAGCAAAGGCCTGCTTGTGGCATAATCGCACTCTTTTTTATTGATGAGAATTGAATCATGTTGGATTTTCTAATTTCACCCGCTATGGCGGGCGCAGTCGGTGGCGCATCAGCGGGTCCTGGAATAATGGATTTTGCTTTCCCAGTTGTATTATTAGTGTTGTTTTACTTTATGTTAATTCGACCACAATCAAAACGTGCAAAAGAGCATCGTACAATGCAAGAAGCATTAGCAAAAGGCGATGAAGTTGTTACTGATGGTGGTTTGATGGGCAAAATTATAAATGTGGGTGACAATGCTATTACGGTACAGTTGGCTGACAATCTTGAAGTTAAAGTGCGTCGCGAGTCAATTAACTCTGTATTGCCTAAAGGTACATTGAAGCAATTATAATCGCCCTCTAGAACCGTTAATCTAGCGTGCAGGTATAGAACCTGAAGCGGATACACTTTGACTGGCTATTAAATATTGATGTGATGGGCTTGAAATTCAGTCATATAGCCACAATTATAGAATGCAATAGCATTTAGGATATTCAAAAAATGAATCATTATCCCATGTGGAAAAATTTGCTGATTCTCGCAATTATTGTGATAGGCGGCTTTTTCGCGTTACCCAATTTATATAAATCTGATGATGCGATTCAAATCTCTGCCGGACGGGATGGGGTTGTTGATCTTGCATTTGTTGCTAAAGTTGAAGCAGCACTTAAAGCCAAATCAGTTGAATTTAAACGCGCAGCACTTGAAGAGGATCAATTAATTGTACGGTTTGCTGATGCCGATTCTCAGCTAAAAGCACAAGAGGCTCTACAAGTTGCAAATTTAGGTGATTACACCATTGCACTCAATCTTGCTCCAACCACGCCGGGCTGGTTAGCTGCTTTTGGTGCAAAACCAATGAGCTTAGGTCTTGACCTTCGTGGCGGCGTACATTTGCTGATTGAAGTAGATATGGCCAGTGCTGAGAAAAAAGCACTTGAAGGCTATGTGAGTGATTTACGTGAGTTGTTTAAACAAGAGAAAATCAAGAATAAACGTCCTCAATTTAATTCAGAACAGATTACAGTCGCGTTCCGCAGTATTGAATATCGTGATTTAGCTGAAAATAAAGTTCGGAGCCAGTTTAACCAACTCGTCGTCAATGTTAATGAAGACGAAGCAACACCGTCACTTACTTTTACTCTGACAGAAGTGGCTAAGCGTGAAGTGCGTTCATTTGCTTTGCAACAAAATATTATTACGCTACGTAATCGTATAAATGAATTAGGTGTGGCAGAGCCTACGGTTCAACAACAAGGCGACAGCCGAATAGTTGTGCAATTGCCGGGAATACGTGATTCAGCTAGTGCAAAAAAATTATTGGGTTCAACAGCAACCTTAGAATTCCGTATGGTTGATTATGAACATGACGTGCAAGATGCCGTTAATAGTGGTCGCGCACCTGCGGGTTCAAAGCTCTATCAGCATCGTGATGGAAGACCCTTTTTACTTGAAAATCGGGTGATGCTGAGCGGCGAACGTATTATTAACGCGATTTCTACACTTGATTCGCAATCGGGCACACCCGCGGTATCTATTACCTTAGACGGTAAAGGTGCGGGACAAATGAGTAATGCCACTAAGGATAATATTGGTAATCCGATGGCTGTAGTCTTTATTGAATCTGAAATTGTAACGCGTGAAGTTGATGGTGAAATAGTTAAAAAATCACTTGAAAGACCTGAGGTGATTAATGTTGCAACAATCCGTGCGCAGCTAAGTAAAAAATTCCAAATCACCGGTCTAGACTCGCCTGAAGAAGCCTATGAGTTAGCACTATTGCTTCGTGCTGGTGCATTAGCGGCTCCGATTGAAATTGTTGAAGAAAGAACAGTTGGGCCGAGCTTGGGTAAAGAGAATATTGAAAAAGGTTTTGATTCAGTGAAAATCGGTTTTGTATTTGTGTTGATCTTTATGGTTATTTGGTATCGCGTATTTGGTGCGGTGGCTAATTTGGCTTTAGCCTTTAACTTAGTCTTGATTGTGGCCTTATTATCAATGTTACAAGCCACACTGACCTTACCGGGTATTGCAGGTATTGTATTGACGGTTGGTATGGCGGTGGATGCCAATGTACTGATCTTTGAGCGAATACGAGAAGAACTTCGTGTGGGCAATAGTCCTCAGGCAAGTATCCATGCGGGCTATGCAAAAGCATTTTCAACTATTGCCGATGCGAATATTACCACCTTGATCGCTGCTATTGTGCTGTTTGGCTTTGGCACAGGGGCAATTAAAGGTTTTGCGGTGACATTAATATTTGGTATTGCAACGTCGATGTTCACAGCCATTATGGGTACACGTGCAGTAATCAACTTAATCTATGGCAAGAAGAACAAGCCAAAATTGTCAATTTAAGGATCGATAGATGCAACTTTTAAAAGAACAAACTAATTTTGATTTTATGGGAAAACGCAAAATTGCGGCAATATTCTCAGCAATTTTAATTTTAATATCGCTCTCTTCATTGGTGATGAATGGGCTGAATTTTGGTATCGATTTCACTGGCGGAACAATGATTGAAATCGGCTATCAAGAAGAAGCGGATTTAAATAAAATCAAAGCGACAATGGAGCAAGGTGGCTATAACGACGCCGTTGTGCAAACATTTGGTTCTATTCATGATGTACTTATTCGTTTACCGATAGTCGAAGGTAAAGATATGGCCGCGTTAAGCAATGAGGTTGTTGCTACGCTGCAAGCGGAACACTCAACTAAGATCGATGTCAGACGAGCTGAATTTGTAGGGCCACAAGTGGGTGAAGAGTTAACTGAGCAAGGCGGCCTAGCAATGCTATACGCATTGATTGGTATTTTGGTTTATGTCTCATTGCGTTTTGAATACCGTTTTGCGATTGGTTCAGTTGTAGCTTTGGTGCATGATGTATTATTAACCTTAGGTATCTTTTCAGTATTCCAGCTAGAATTTGATTTAACGGTTTTGGCGGCGATATTGGCTATTATAGGGTATTCACTCAATGATACTATTGTGGTGTTTGATCGTATCCGAGAAACTTTCTTACGCCAGCGAAAAGGCAGTCCTACAGAAATTGTAAATCGCGCGTTGAATGATACCTTGAGTCGCACATTAATGACCTCGGCCACCACTTTATTAGTGGTGCTTTCTTTGTTTATCTTTGGTGGTGAAGTGATTCATGCCTTCTCAATAGCGTTATTACTAGGTATTGTAATTGGTACGTATTCTTCGATTTATATTGCGAGTAATACTGTGTTAGCAATGGGTGTGAGCAAAGCTGATTTATTACCGCCTGTGAAAGAAGACGGCCATGAAATAGGTGAGGATGGCAGTCAAGTGTAATGCCGAGATAAGACTTACATGATTGAAAATAAAAAGCCCGATAATTCGGGCTTTTTATTGTTAGATATTTATAAAAAATGCCTATTTAAAAGATAGAGATTTATATAGTTGTTGATCGTTATTATTCTTAGCTTTATTGCGATTCACCGGCATAGCAATTACGTCGGCCTTTTTTTGAGGTATTGTTTGTTTTCTGGAGGACTCAACTGACTCAACACTTAAAATACGCATACCTGACAAGTCGCTATCAAAACTCATAAAGTTGGCAAATTCTTCCAAGCCTTGCAGGATATTTCTGGTTTCTAATTCGAGTGCTTTTTTAGACATTTGATTTTTCAACACATATTAATTCGTCAAAAAAGTTATCGGATATCACGGCTGGTTCTTTAATTATTATTGTCGTGAACTTTTTGGGATGAATCCTTCTCTAATATCACAACAAATAGGAGTTTTTCCTAATTAAATCATTAAGAAACTAGTGTATTATCTAGGAATTAATCATGAGGGAATCGGGATGAGAACAATTCAAAGCGGGCTTTTAGCTTTATTATGCTTATTAATATTACCTGTACAGGCAGAGGTAATTGAGGTTGAACTTTACTATGTCGGTCCAACTGAGGGTAGCGCTTGGTTAGGGGTGCAACAAGGTTTGGATGAAGCCAACCTTCAAGGCGAGTTTCTAGGTCAGAAATATAGCTTGAAACCCATATCGGTAAGTGATTTAGCGGAGTTGAAATCTGTTACCGCTATTTTGTTGGCGACGGATGCTGACCAAGTATTAACTATTGCGCAGTCTAAACAACTTGCCAATGTAGCTATTTTTAATTTGAGTTCTGATAGTGACGCACTGCGTTCAGCATGTTTACCGAATTTATTGAATATTACTGCTAGTCAAAAAATGAAAAATGATGCCCAATCTCAAATGATAGCTAAAAATCCTGATTCAAAAGCACAAGCTCAAGGCTGGCATAAAGATTTTCGAAAATTTGCTGCTAGTCAGCTAAATAGTCGATTCACTAAAGCACAAGGTGTGATTATGGATGATGACGCATGGGCTGGTTGGGCGGCCGTTAAAATGTTGTCAGATACTGTTGCTCGAACGCAAAAAACAGATGCAACAACGATATTGGCTTATTTAAAAAATGACTTGGCTTTCGATGGGCAAAAAGGTGCTGGTGCCACTTTTCGTGACACAGGTCAATTACGTCAGCTAGTATTATTAGTTGAGAATGATAAAATTGTAGCTGAGGCGCCACTGCGTGGTGTAAAAGGTGGATTAGATAGTCTTGGTCTGAAATCTTGTAAGTAAGGAATATATATAAAATGAAATTAAAACATCTACTTCTTTCGTCGTTGGTTTTTGTAAGTGCATCAGCATGGGCTGATCCTACCTATCGATTATTTGTAACCAATGAAAAAAGCAATTCAGTGAGTGTTATTGATTCTCGCACAGGCGAAGTTGAAACAACATTAGAAATTGGTGACCGCCCTCGCGGTATTGGTCTTTCACCTGATCATAAAACATTGTATGTGGCAATAAGTGAAGAAAATGCTATTGCCATGGTGGATGTAGCGACATTAGAAATTCTAGGCCGACTAGAAGCAGGCGAAGATCCTGAAACATTTGATGTTCACCCAAATGGTAATTTGTATCTATCAAATGAAGATGATGCTAAAGCGACGGTAATTAATCCTACAACGGGTGAAATTCTTCATGAAATTAAAGTCGGTCTTGAGCCAGAAGGTGTAGCTGTGTCGCCAGATGGCGAAACTGTATTGGTGACCAGTGAATCACTTAATATGGTGCATGTTATTGAGACGACAGATCATAAAGTTGTCGCCAATATTTTAGTCGGTGCTCGTCCAAGAGGTTTAGCCTTTAACAGTGATGGAAGTCTTGCTTATGTCAGTAGTGAAATAGGTAATGAAGTGGCTATTATTGATATGAAAGAGCATAAAATCATTAAAAAAGTGGCCATAGATTTACCAAAATCAAAACCAATGGCGCTGGTATTAAGCCCTGATGATAAAGTTGTTTATATGACAACCGGCCGCGCGGCTAAAGTAGCTGTGTTAGATGCCCAAACTTTAGAACTTCTCTCAACCGCAGATGTAGGCAAGCGTGTTTGGGGTGCAGTATTAAGCCGTGATGGTTCTACACTTTATACGGCTAACGGTGTTAGCCATACAGTATCAGTCGTAGACACTGCCACCAACAAATCTACAATGGAAATTGAAGTAGGTAAATTTCCTTGGGGTTTAGCGCTTGACGATTGATCGTTAGGACAACACCAAAATATAAACCCAGTAGAGATATTATCTCCACTGGGTTTTTTATTGCCTGAAGACTTTGTTGTTCAAGCTAGTCACTGTATTATGGTGAGATGGAAATAATTTCACGATTTATTGATTTATGTCTTTTCAGGGCAAGCCCATCTGATTTGCCAGTATCCCACAGCTTATTGAAAATCACCTTGTTCAGTTATTTTGTTCTAGCAGTGATTGTTAACCAGCTTGATACTACGTGGAATATAAGTTTTATTGTTAGTTTGGCAGATGTACTGCTTATGGTCGTCATTACTTATCTATTGCTAAACTACCGTGGCTTTCAAGCACGTTATACACAAACGGTAACGGCTTTGGCTGGTACAGGTTGCTGCATGTCTATTATTGGTTTTCCCATCCTTTGGTGGTTTTTTCAGATAGATCCTGAGCAGCAGGCAGTTAGCTTTGCAATGCTATTGATGGTTGCATTATTGTTGTGGAGTTTAATGATTACAGCACAAATATTTCGACACTCACTCGAAATTAAAGCTGGAACGGCTACATTAATAACACTAGCTTATATAACTGCTTCAATAATGATAACTGGCTTGATTATGTCAGGAGCCGCATAGATGCATATTCACATATTAGGAATTTGCGGCACATTTATGGGCGGTGTAGCTTTATTAGCGCGTGAATTAGGCATGACTGTTTCGGGCAGTGATGCCAATGTTTATCCACCTATGAGCGATCAACTTGAAGCCGCAGGCATTACACTGCAAGAAGGTTATTTAGCTGAACATTTAGATCCAGCCCCTGATTTAGTGGTGATGGGCAACGCCATGTCACGCGGCAACCCGGCAGTTGAATATGTGCTGAACAAGGGCTTGCCTTATGTGTCAGGGCCGCAGTGGTTGGCCGAGCAAGTATTAAAAGACAAATGGGTGCTGGCGATATCAGGCACCCATGGTAAAACAACAACCAGTAGTATGCTTGCTTGGATCTTGCACGATGCTGGTATGGCCCCAGGATTTTTAATTGGAGGTGTACCGGATAATTTTGGTGAAACAGCGCGCCTAGGTGAAACGCCATTTTTTGTTATTGAAGCCGATGAATATGACACCGCATTCTTTGATAAACGTTCTAAATTTGTTCATTATCATCCCCGTACTTTAGTCATCAATAATCTAGAATTTGATCATGCCGATATTTTCGATGATCTTGCTGCTATTCAAAAACAATTCCATCATGTTGTTCGTACTGTGCCTTCAGAGGGTTTAATCATCACGCCATCACATGTTGATGCCGTAGATGAAGTGATGCGAATGGGCTGTTGGACACCACAGCAAACTATTGGCTTAAATGAAGGCCAATTAAGGGCAGAGAATATTGCAGAAGATGGCGGACAATTTGATGTAGCGATTGATGGCAAACCGTCAGGACATGTCGATTGGTCATTAATAGGTATGCACAATGTTAGCAATGCCTTAGCTGCTATCGCTGCCGCTCATCATGTTGGCGTGACTATTGAACAAGCTTGTCAATCACTCGCCAAATTTGAAGGTATTAAACGCCGTTTAGAGCTTAAGGGCGAAGTAAAAGGCGTACGGGTCTACGATGACTTTGCTCATCATCCCACTGCAATTGAAACAACATTGGCAGGCTTGCGAGCTAATATCGGCGAACAAAAATTAATAGCCATTTTAGAACCACGATCAAACACCATGAAAATGGGCGTGCATCAGCAAACATTAGCCGACTCATTGCAAGCAGCCGATCAAGTAATCTTATTTGAAAATGCTGGTTTAGATTGGTCATTATCAGAAATTACAGAACAACTAGGCGATAAGGCAATAGTCGAATCGTCTATTGATGCGACGGTTAAACTAGCAACGGCAATGGCGCAATCAGGTGATCATATCTTAGTGATGAGCAATGGTGGCTTTGGCGGCATACACCAAAAATTATTGGATGCACTCAGTGAATAAAGAAATCGCATTAGCCTTAACAGGCGCTTCAGGTGCACCTTATAGCAAGCGGTTGTTAGAAGTTTTATTCGAACAAGATATCACCGTACATTTAATGATTTCTGCCGCGGCCAGAATTGTCTTTGCCGATGAATTAGATTGGAAAATGCCCGCCCGAGCTAGTGATGTGCAAAAAATGCTGGTGGATGAATTCGATTGCGATCCTGAGCTATTAAAGGTCTATGGTGAGCAACAATGGAGCTCACCATTAGCCAGTGGCTCACATCAAATAGAAACGATGATTATCTGCCCTTGTACCATGGGAACATTATCAGCCGTTGCTTGTGGTGGTAGTGACAATTTAATCAACCGCGCTGCAGATGTGATGATTAAAGAAAGCCGTAAGTTAATCATTGTGCCAAGAGAAGCACCCTTTTCAGCGATTCATTTAGAGAATATGCTTAAATTAGCCCGTCTAGGTGTATGTGTTTTGCCACCTAGCCCCGGCTTCTATTTCAAACCGACACAATTATCAGAAGTGATTGATTTCGTGGTGGCTAAAATATTAGATCAAGCAAAAATAGAACATAACTTAATGCCTCGATGGGGCGAATAATATGAAGGGAATATTGACGTTCCTTTCGAGAGTTCTATTTACAATTGTTTTAGTCTCTTTGGCCTTTTATATTGTCGGTCGATTGGAGGTTTCAAGCAAAGCTATATCGATTGAACAACTTCCGTCCCCCAAACAAGCTGCAAGTTTCAATGAAGATTCCATTGTATTTTCAAGCTATAACATTGCTCATGGTCGAGGCGCTGAATTGGGACTCTCGAATTGGAGCGGAACAACACAAGAAAAGAAAGCTAGGCTTAACAAAATTGGGTTATTTCTAAAAGCAGCAGACGTAGATATTGTTGTACTAAATGAAGTTGATTTTGATGCAAACTGGAGTGGCAGAATTGATCAAGCACATTTAATAGCCGAAGCGGGAGAATTCCCTTTTATCGCACGGCAAGTAAGTTTCAACTTATCTCTGCCAGGGTTTTCACTTAAATTTGGCAATGCCATTCTCAGTCGATTTCCAATTAGACTTGCGGAGCGAGTACCGTTACCGGCATTGAGTACTATGGAATCGTTAGGAATGGGTAATCATGATGCGATTCGAACTCAGATTGAACTTAAACCATCACAATTAATTGAAGTTTGGGGGCTGCATTTGGAGGTAAGGGATAAAGCAACGCGCATACGGGCAGCTGAACATGTGGCTTCACGATTGAGTAAGACTAAACCTGTAGTTGTCCTAGGAGATCTAAACAGTCAGCCTTCAACTGATAAGTCTGCTCAATCTGCGGTAGAAATATTAGTCAATACAGCTAATTTAAGTGTTTTTCCAACTATAGAACAGGCTGTTAATACCTTTCCCTCCTTGACACCTGATCGCCCCCTAGATTGGGTGTTATATAATTCTCAGTGGCAACTGCTTGAAGGAGAAGTTCCAGAGATTTTATTTTCTGATCATTTGCCAGTTATAAGTCGATTAAAACTTTTATTGAATAGCGAAAATAGATAAGCTAAATATTATATAAAGTCGAGTATACTAATCAGGTATTGAGTCCCAAGGAAAAATCATGTCAGATATCGAAATCGCACAACAAGCTAAGATGGAACAAATCATTCCTCTTGCTCAGCAGCGTTTAGGTTTAGATCCACTTCAGCTTGATCCCTATGGGCATTACAAAGCGAAAGTATCACTGGATGTGATGGATGACTTGGTTAAAAAAACTGATGGGAAGTTAATTCTTGTTACGGCTGTTAGCCCAACTCCAGCGGGCGAAGGTAAAACCACCACTACCATTGGTTTAAGTGATGCACTGAACCGTATTGGCAAAGAATCAATGGTCTGTGTGCGTGAACCTTCAATGGGGCCAAATTTTGGTATGAAAGGCGGGGCAGCTGGCGGCGGTTATGCTCAAGTGGTGCCGATGGAAGATATTAATCTTCATTTCACCGGTGACTTGCATGCGATTGGTGCGGCACATAATTTATTATCGGCAATGATTGATAATCATATTCATCATGGCAATGCTTTAGATTTAGACGTGCGAAAAATCACTTGGGGACGAGTGATGGACATGAACGATCGTGCTTTACGTGAGATCACTGTTGGCTTGGGCGGTGTACCGAATGGTTTCCCTCGCCAAGATGGTTTTGATATCGTAGTAGCATCAGAAGTGATGGCTATTTTCTGTTTATCGAACTCACTGAAAGAACTAAAAGAACGCCTAGGTAATATTCTAATTGGCTATTCACGCGATGGCACGGCTCGACTAGCAAAAGATGTGAATGCACAAGGTGCGATGGCGACCTTGCTCAAAGAAGCATTAAAACCGAATTTAGTTCAAACCTTAGAGAATAACCCTGCCTTTGTTCATGGTGGCCCGTTTGCCAATATTGCACACGGCTGTAATTCAGTCATTGCAACGAAGATGGCATTGAAGATGAGTGACTATGTGGTCAC
>JBJPGE010000027.1:0-19894 GCA_048595465.1 Methylophagaceae bacterium
AAAAAGCAAAAGGGCCGATTTTATGCCTTGTTGGTCCCCCTGGTGTAGGTAAAACATCTGTTGCACAGTCTATCGCTCGAGCAACAAATAGAAAATTTAGCCGAATGGCCTTAGGTGGCATACGTGATGAAGCTGAAATTCGTGGCCATCGCCGTACTTATATTGGCTCAATGCCAGGAAAGGTCATTCAAAACCTTTCTAAAGTAGGTGTTAAAAACCCACTGTTTTTGCTAGATGAAATTGATAAAATGGCACAAGATTTTAGAGGCGATCCCGCATCGGCATTACTCGAGGTCTTAGATCCTGAGCAAAACTCAACCTTTGCCGATCACTACCTAGAAGTTGAATATGATCTGTCGGATGTGATGTTTGTGTGTACGGCTAATACGTTAGATATTCCTGATGCATTGCGAGATAGAATGGAAATCATTCGTCTGGCAGGATACACCGAAGATGAAAAACTGAATATTGCAATTCAATACTTATTGCCAAAAGCATTAAAAAATAACGGTCTTAAAGAACATGAAGTTGAGATCAAAGATGAAGTTATCGTTGAGATTATTCGTCGTTATACACGTGAAGCTGGCGTGCGTAATTTACAACGAGAAATTTCTAAAATTTGCCGTAAAGTTGTCAAACAAATTTTGTTAGAAAAGCCATCTGAAAAGCTGATTGTGATGATGGAAAATATCGAAGATTATTTAGGTGTTTATCATTATCAATACGGTATCGCAGAAGAAAATGACCAAGTAGGGCAGGTGACTGGCTTAGCATGGACAGAAGTCGGTGGGGAATTACTTACAATTGAATCAGCGATCATGCCTGGAAAAGGTAAGGCGGCTTATACCGGTAAACTTGGCGATGTAATGCAAGAATCAATTCAAGCTGCAACAACAGTAGTACGCTCACGGTCATCAGAGTGGGGGATTGATGAAAACTTCATGCAAAGCCATGATATTCATATTCATGTGCCAGAAGGTGCAACACCTAAAGATGGCCCAAGTGCAGGTGCGGGCATGTGTACCGCTATTGTGTCAGCAATAACAGGGATTCCTGTTCGAGCAAATGTAGCGATGACGGGTGAAATAACATTGCGTGGTGAAGTATTGGCTATTGGTGGTTTAAAAGAAAAATTACTGGCAGCACATCGTGGCGGAATTGATACTGTACTCATTCCAAAAGAGAACATTAAAGATTTAAAAGAAATACCAGACAATGTTAAAGAAGGCCTAGATATTATTCCTGTTCAATGGATCACTGAGGTTTTAGAAAAAGCATTGCAAAAAATGCCTGCGGCAAAAAATGATAGTGATAAAAATATTATCAGTAGTGATAAAAGCAGTTATCATGAGACAGAATCACCTCATCATTAAACTGTAGGAGCAGGGCAATGTCACCAATAACACAGCAAAGGCTTATCGGCTCTATTTTATTATTGTGTGCATTAGGTGCAATCGCCTTTTTCTTAATCAACAGTGCTAGTAATGATGTTGATGCAGCACCAGACACAAAACCTGACATACCTTTTGTTTCAAGTATTGATGCCATCGCTGCGGATGATGTAGAGATTGTTGAAGCAGAACAAGAAACGCTAGTTGATGTCCAAGCTCCTGTTGTAAATACTAAGCCAGAAATAGCGTTAAAATCGGCTCCTGAAGTTAAGCCTGTTCAGATAACACCAGAACCTATAATTGTTAAGAAAGTAGAAGCCATTTCTATGCCTGCAGAGGAAAAAGTAACGACTACGATGTGGTCATTACAGCTCGCAAGCTTAGCAGATAAACCCGCGGCAGATAGTTTAAGAAACAAAGTGGAGTTGTTAGGTTATAAGGCCTCAGTTGAAAAAGCTGAAACACCAAAAGGGAATAGGTTTCGTGTTCGAGTTGGTCCGGAGCAAGATAAAGCTGCGCTTGAAGCCGTATCAAAAGTGCTTGAAAATAAATTACATTTAAAACCACTCATGCTCAAGGACACATCTATTAATTCGTCTGCACAATAAAAAACGCTAGGGACATCTCCCTCATTCTGGTAAAATCTACCGCTTCATTACAATCGTTTAAAACATTGAGATACTATGGTTTGGGTTGATTTTCTAATTATAGGCATAATACTTATCTCCGCACTGATAAGTATTGTCAGAGGCTTTGTAAAAGAAGTTTTTTCACTTGCTAGCTGGGCCCTTGCATTTTGGGTCGCATTACTATTTTACCCCCACATGGCAACGCTCCTCATTGACTACGTTGCAACACCTTCTATTCGTTCGTTTGTAGCTTTTGCCTCACTATTTGTTGTAACGCTGATCTTGGGCGCGTTGGTTAATCACCTTATTTCACAACTGGTCAAAAAAACAGGCTTATCCGGAACAGATCGAATGTTGGGCATTATTTTTGGTTTAATCCGAGGTGTTGCAATTGTTACGCTGCTAATCCTTGCTGCAGGAGCAACACCTATGCCTCAAGATGATTGGTGGCAAAATTCATTATTGCTTGAGCATTTTGAAAAGCTAGCTGTTTGGGTACAAACTTTTCTGCCAAGTGATATTGCAGACCATATAAATTTTTAATAATTGTTAATTCTTCTTTAGGGTAAATAGCATGTGCGGAATTATTGGTATCGTTGGACAGTCTGAAGTAAATCAGTCTATTTATGACGGCTTAACAGTGCTACAACATCGCGGACAAGATTCCGCAGGGATTGTAACGTGTGATAATGACGGGCAATTATTTTTGCGTAAAGCAAATGGCTTAGTAAAAGATGTATTCCATACTCGCCATATGATGCGCCTTAAAGGTAACATAGGAATTGGCCACATCCGTTACCCAACCGCAGGTTGTTCAACCTCAGCTGAAGCTCAGCCTTTTTATGTTAATTCTCCCTTTGGTATCACGCTTGCTCATAACGGAAACTTAACCAATACTAAACAGCTTAAAGAAGAGTTGTATCAAAGTGATCGTCGTCATTTGAATACCAATTCTGATTCTGAAGTATTGCTTAATATACTGGCACATGAACTACAAAAAACAAATTCTTTAAAACCACAAGCAGCAGACATATTTAAAGCCGTTACGACAGTTCATAAACGCTGTAACGGCGCTTATGCCGCCGTGGCCATGATTGCCGGCGTGGGAATTTTAGCCTTCCGTGATCCTTATGGTATTCGTCCCGTCGTTATCGGTAAACGTAAAAGTAATGCTGCTGCAGAAGAATATATTATTGCATCGGAAAGTGTTGCCGTTGATACGCTTGGTTTTGAGCTGATGCGAGATATCGCGCCAGGAGAATGTGTTTTTATTGATATTAACGGTAACTTTCATGCACAACAGTGTGCTGATAAGCCGCTTATCTCTCCTTGTATTTTTGAATATGTTTATTTTGCAAGACCCGATTCCATAATGGATGGTATTTCAGTTCATAAAAGCCGTCTACGCATGGGGACTAAATTAGCACAGAAAATTGAACGCGATTTTCCTGAGCTTGATATTGATGTTGTGATTCCCATTCCTGACACCAGCCGAAGTGCTGCCCTACAATTATCGTATGATTTAGGCATTCCATATCAAGAAGGGTTTATTAAAAACCGTTATATTGGCCGTACATTTATTATGCCTGGCCAAACTGAGCGTAAAAAATCAGTTCGTCAAAAGTTAAATGCGATTGATTTAGAATTCAGAGGAAAAAACGTACTGTTAGTTGATGATTCTATCGTGCGAGGCACTACATCGCAGCAAATAGTACAAATGGCACGCGATGCAGGTGCAAACAAAGTCTACTTTGCCTCAGCAGCGCCACCGGTACGCCATCCGAATGTTTATGGTATTGATATGCCTTCAGCAGAAGAATTTGTGGCTCATAATCGTAATATTGAACAGATAGCACAAGAATTAGGTGTTGACGAACTGATCTATCAAGACCTTGATGATTTAGTAGAAGCGGTTAATCACAATGATAACGCGCAATGCTTTGATACATCTTGTTTTAATGCGGAATACATCACAGGTGACATCGACCAAGCCTACCTTGATTATGTTGAATCTTTGCGTAACGATTCCACTAAGCAGCAAGCTGAAAATAATAATGCTGTCATTGAAATTCATAACAATGCGTAAGAATTCAATATAAAGCCTTTGTAAGGCGGTTTTATATTGCTGTTTTATTGAAATTCCTATATAATTCCGGCGATTATGCATCAGAAATTGCCCAAAGAAATCGATCCGCTACGCCTTGCTCAAAATGGTTTGAAGTTAACGGGCCAGCTAGCCGTAACAGAAATGCCGAGATTGCTTCAATCTCTTCAAGGTGATGACGGCACAGTAGATGTAGATATTGCATTTGATGTAGATGAAATTAATACGCCTTTTATGCGCGGAGCGTTTACAACTAAGCTTTCAATGACTTGTGAACGCTGCATGAAAGCAATGGTGGTAGATTTAAAGGTTAACTGTTTGTTGGCAATGGTGACAAACGAACGAAAAATTGAAGGATTAGCTGAACAATACGATCCATGGTTACTTGAAAATAGTGATGATGTATTGCTTAGTAGTGTAATTGAAGATGAGTTGATATTAGCTTTGCCTCTCGTGCCCCGGCATGATGAAGCATGTTTACCTGCTAGTGAATGGTCATCAGCTGATGAAATGGTAGAAGAGGTGGAAGAGAAAGTTTCGCCCTTTGCTATCTTATCAACACTAAAAACAAAGAATTAAGGTAACTATTCACAGTAGATAGTTACCAAGCATAAATGTAGTTTAAGATATTTTTATTTTAGGAGTTAGACATGGCAGTACAAAAGAGTAAAAAGAGTACATCTCGTCGCGGCATGCGTCGTTCACATGATGCTTTAGCAGCTGAAACATTATCTGTTGATTCAACATCAGGTGAACTTCATCTTCGTCATCATGTAACAGCTGATGGCTATTACCGTGGCCGTAAAGTAATTGCAGACACTGTAACTGATAGCGAATAAGGCTTCATAGTTGAGCCTAAAAATATCGATTGATGCTATGGGCGGGGATCACGGACCTCAAGTCGTGATCCCCGCTGCTATTAGAGCACTAAAAACACATCCAAATATCCACTTGATTTTAGTGGGTGATAAAGATGTGGTTACTGCACTTCTAGAAGAGCATGGCATGCAAAATGATGAACGATTATCCATTCATCATGCATCACAACAAGTTGCTATGGATGAATCGCCCGCGCTGGCTTTGCGTGGCAAAAAAGACTCATCAATGCGCGTCGCTATTAATTTAGTGAAAGACGGTACTGCTGCGGCTTGTGTTAGCGCGGGCAATACTGGCGCGTTAATGGCAACAGCTCGTTTTGTTCTTAAAACATTGCCAGGTATTGAACGGCCAGCGATTATTTCAGAACTACCTACGGTCAAGGGCCATACCTATGTACTTGATTTAGGTGCAAACATCGACTCTAGTGCTGAGCATTTAGTGCAGTTTGCGATTATGGGTTCAGTATTGTGTTCGTTGATTGACGGAAAAGAAAACCCAACTATTGGCTTGCTTAATATCGGTGAAGAAGAAATAAAAGGTAATGAGCGTGTTAAAGAAGCAGCTCGTCTCATAGCTGCAACCGATCTTAATTACCATGGTTTTGTTGAAGGCGATGGTTTATACCGAGGTGAAGTTGACGTG
Source organism: Methylophagaceae bacterium (assembly GCA_048595465.1). Taxonomy (GTDB): domain Bacteria; phylum Pseudomonadota; class Gammaproteobacteria; order Nitrosococcales; family Methylophagaceae. The sequence continues at coordinate 5,646 of JBJPGE010000027.1, forward strand.
CTTGTGTGTGATGGCTTTGTTGGCAATATTGCACTTAAATCGAGTGAAGGGGTGGTTCACATGATTCGCCATTTCTTGCGCGAATCCTTTAACCGAAATATCTTCACAAAATTAGCGGGTTTAATTGCGTCACCGGTTTTAAAAAGCTTTCGTGATGAGCTGGATCCACGCGCACATAATGGTGCTAACTTTATCGGCTTACAAGGTATCGTAATTAAAAGCCATGGCGGAACGGATGAAATCGGTTTTGCCAATGCCATTAAAATTGCCATTATCGAAGCGGAGCATGATGTGCCTACACACATCAGTGCACATTTAGAGAAATTGTTAGAAGGTCAAATTTAGTGATCTATTCAAGAATCGCTGGAACAGGTAGCTATCTACCCGAAAAAGCATTATCTAATCATGACCTTGAAAGTATGGTGGAAACCAGCGATCAATGGATTACTGATCGTACTGGAATAAAAAAACGCCATATTCTTGCGGATGATGAGACAACGACTGATTTAGCTTTTTATGCCGCTGAGAAAGCGATTGAAGCAGCAGGAATTGAAAACAGTGACATTGATTTAATCATCGTAGCAACTACAACACCAACCCGCGTATTTCCAAGTACAGCAGCTTTAGTTCAAGATAAATTAAATATTCGTACGGGTTGCCCTGCATTTGATATACAAGCCGTTTGCACTGGTTTTGTTTATGCACTAACTGTGGCAGATAAATTTATAAAATCAGGTTCAGCGCAAAATGTGTTAGTTATCGGTGCCGAAGCAATGTCTCGCATTGTTGATTGGACAGATAGAAATACCTGCGTATTGTTTGGTGATGGCGCCGGCGCTGTAATATTGCAAGCATCTGAAGAAACAGGTATTTTATCAACGCATATTCATTGTGATGGTAAATTTAATGACTTGTTAACAGTACCCGTTGGCCCTGGTTCTATAGCAAGCGATGCTGAGGCTTGTATAACCATGCAAGGCAATGATGTATTCAAAGTCGCCGTACGCACATTAAGCACGATTGTTGATGAAACACTCGCTGCAAATAACTTAGATAAACATGATATTGACTGGCTTATTCCGCACCAAGCTAATATTAGAATTATCTCCGCAACAGCTAAAAAACTTGATATGTCGATGGATCATGTTGTTGTCACAGTAGATGAACATGGCAATACATCGTCAGCATCTATTCCCCTTGCCCTTGACACAGCTGTTCGCGATGGTCGTATTCAACGAGGTGAGATGCTCTTACTTGAAGCATTTGGCGGTGGTTTTACCTGGGGTTCTGCACTCCTTAAATATTAACTTAAATAGTTGAGGCTTAAATAAAATGAGTTTAGCGTTTGTATTTCCGGGCCAAGGCTCACAGTCTGTTGGTATGTTGTCAGATCTGACAAGCAAATTTCCACAAGTACACTCTACCTTTTCCGAAGCTTCTGATGCTTTAGGATATGACTTATGGGCACTTGTATTAGATGGCCCTGTAGAATCATTAAATGAAACACACCGCACACAACCTGCGATGTTAGCGGCAGGCATTGCAGTTTGGCGGAGTTGGCAATCAATTTCTGATATTCAACCTAGCTTTTTAGCGGGTCATAGCCTAGGCGAATATACAGCACTCGTTGCCGCAGGCGCGTTAGATTTTTCAGACGCGATTAAATTAGTAGAACAGCGTGGACAATTTATGCAACAAGCCGTGCCCGCTGGTGAAGGTGCTATGGCCGCTATTCTTGGTTTAGAAGATGATGCTGTGCGAGCAATTTGCTTAGAAGCATCCGAAAAGGGCGTAGCTGAAGCAGTTAACTTTAATTCCCCGGGTCAAGTTGTGATTGCAGGCGCAGCACAAGCAATTAATGTTGCAATAGATCTTGCCAAAGAAAAAGGTGCTAAACGTGCATTGTTATTGCCCGTTAGCGTTCCATCACATTGTGCATTGATGCAACCTGCAGCAGAACAATTAGCGGCTGCTTTAGAAAAACTCACCATTCAGAGCCCAAGTATTCCCGTCATCCACAATGTGAGCGTTGCAACAGCAAGTAGAGAAGCTGATATTAAACAATTATTAGCTCAGCAACTTCACAATCCTGTTCGCTGGGTTGAAACGGTTCAATATTTAGCATCACAAGGTGTGGATACACTTGTGGAAAGTGGCCCAGGAAAAGTATTAGCAGGATTGACCAAACGCATTGATAAATCAATTGTTGGCATTCCCATGTTTGATCAAGCATCAGTTGAAAAAGTTCAACAAGCAGTAGGAGAATAAAATGAGTTTAGAAGGTAAGATTGCCTTAGTTACAGGCGCAACCCGCGGTATAGGCCGTGCTATAGCACTACGTCTTGGTGCACAAGGTGCAACCGTTATTGGTACAGCCACATCTGAAGCAGGCGCACAAACTATTAGTAATTATTTGAAAGAAGCTAATATAGCAGGTACAGGTATGGTGCTTAACGTAACAGATGCTGATTCAATTGAAGCTGTTGTCTCGGAGACTGAAGCAAACTTTGGTGCCCCAGCAATTTTAGTAAATAATGCAGGCATTACGCGTGATAACCTGTTAATGCGTATGAAAGATGATGAGTGGAATGACATCATCGAAACTAATTTAACCCCGATCTTTAAATTGAGCAAACGATGCTTGCGTGCTATGACCAAAGCCCGCTGGGGTCGTATTATTACCATTACATCAGTAGTGGGTGTTATGGGTAACGCTGGCCAAACAAATTATGCAGCAGCAAAAGCAGGCGTAATTGGTTTTAGTAAATCTTTAGCACGAGAAGTAGGCGTTAGAGGTATTACAGCAAACTGTGTTGCACCAGGCTTTATTGATACTGATATGACAAGTTCATTATCAGATGCCCATAAAGATGCCTTGCTTACACAAGTTCCTGTTAAGCGATTAGGTGAGCCTGAAGAAATTGCAGCCGCAGTTGCTTATTTAGCGAGCCAAGATGCTGGATATGTGACCGGCGAAACCATAAATGTAAATGGCGGCATGTATATGAATTAATTGGGTTTATTTATTTAACCCCCAGTAAATAAGTGTTTAATTTTGTCATTTACGACTGATTTGGCTTGTTTATAAAATGGTTGCATTATAAAATGCAATCATATTTTTAGTATTAACCACTGAAGGAAGTAGAAATATGAGTGATATCCAAGCCCAAGTAACTGAAATTGTTGTTGAACAATTAGGGGTTAACACTGATGAAGTAAAAGCTGATGCTTCATTTATTGATGATTTAGGTGCTGATTCTTTAGATACCGTTGAATTAGTAATGGCTCTTGAAGAAGCATTTGACTGTGAAATTCCAGATGAAGAAGCTGAGAAAATCACTACTGTTGCTGAAGCAGTAAAATATATTAATTCTGTTCAGTCTTAATATCTCAGATTGCTAAATCATAGCCGCCTATCGTGTTTTCACGTAGGCGGCTATTTTGTTTTTGAAGGAGAGGTTTGCGATGAGTAGACGCGTTGTAATCACTGGGTTAGGTGCTGTGACACCTGTAGGTTTAAACGTTAAAGACAGCTGGCAGAATATTCTTGCTGGCAAGAGCGGGATTGTTCCTCTTACTTCCTTCGATGTGTCAGAATTCTCTGTCCGTTTTGGCGGCAGCATTAAAGATTTTGATATCACTACAATTATTTCCCGAAAAGAGGCAAAAAAAATGGATAGCTTTATCCATTATGGTATTGCTGCGGGTAAAGAAGCGATTGAAGATTCAGGACTTGAAATTACAGATGAGAATGCAGAGCGAATTGGTGTAGCCATTGGTTCTGGTATTGGTGGTGTTTCAGGAATTGAGAAAGGCTACGATGCCTTTTTGAAAGGTGGCCCTAGAAAAATATCGCCCTTTTTTGTGCCAAGCAATATCATCAACATGATATCTGGTAACTTGTCTATTATGTTTGGCTTGAAAGGCCCAACCACCGCTATTTCAACAGCCTGCTCAACTGGTACGCACTGCATTAGCACCGCAGGTCGGATGATTCAATATGGTGAAGCAGATGTAATGGTTGCCGGTGGTGCAGAAATGGCCACATCTCCAACAGGGTTAGGCGGTTTTGCTGCAGCGCGTGCATTATCTACACGTAATGATGATCCTGAAGCGGCGAGTCGTCCTTGGGATGCAGATCGTGATGGTTTCGTTTTGGGTGACGGTGCTGGTGTTGTTGTTTTAGAAGAATATGAGCATGCAATCAAGCGTGGAGCCACTATTTATGCTGAACTAACGGGTTCAGGCATGAGTTCTGATGCTTATCATATGACTATGCCATCAAAAGGTGGTGAAGGTGCAGCACGCTCCATGAAAAATGCCATGGCTGATGCTCAAATATCAGCAGAACAAATTGACTATATCAATGCGCATGGAACATCGACTCCAGCAGGTGATGGCGCTGAAACCCAAGCGGTTAAATCGGCATTAGGTAATGCTGCAAATTCTGTTGCAATCAGCTCTACAAAATCAATGATCGGTCATTTATTGGGAGCCGCCGGTGGTGTTGAAGCCGTATTTAGTATCTTAGCGATTCGTGATCAAGTTGCACCACCTACGATTAATTTAGATAATCCTGACCCTGTGTGTGACTTAGACTATGTGCCGCATACAGCACGTCCAATGAAAATTGACATTGCAATGTCAAATTCATTCGGTTTCGGTGGAACTAATGGTACAGTTATCTTTAACAAGTTAAAATAACCTATTGAAATACATATGATTCTAGTTAACGGAAAGCCCGATGATAGAATCAGTATTTCAGATCGTGCCATACAATATGGTGATGGTCTTTTTGAGACTATGGCTTATCGTAATGGCCACGTTGAATTTCTTGATGCACATTTAACACGTCTTACTCTAGGGTGTGAACGGTTGGCCATTCCTTTTCAACAGCATCAGCAGTTGAAAGCAGAATTAGCGATTATTTTAACTGAGTTGGCTAATAGTGATGCTGTGATCAAAATCATTATTAGTCGTGGTAGTGGTGGACGAGGCTACTTAGCAGATACAAGTGTGGAACCTACTCGAATTATATCTACACACCCATTCCCTATTTATCCTGAAAATCGTAAAGAAATAGGAATTACCGCCAGATTGTGTCAACACCGCTTATCTGAAAATGTAAGCTTAGCGGGCATTAAGCACTTAAACCGTTTAGAACAAGTTTTAGCACGTAACGAATGGCATGATCCTGCAATTACAGAAGGCATAATGCTCGATCAGCATGACAATGTGATTGAAGGCACAATGAGTAATCTGTTTATTGTAAAATCTGGCACATTATTCACTGCGCAGCTCAATAAATCAGGGGTGGCAGGGATTATACGTGCTGAAATATTGAAGTTTAGTGTAGATAACAATATTCCTTGTACAGAAATGATTATCTCTCAAGACGCCTTGGCTGATGCAGATGAGGTATTTGTCTGTAATAGCATCATTGGGATTTGGCCGGTTATTTGTATTTTCGATGCTAAAATAAACTATACTTATCCGCTTGGAAAAATAACACGCCAATTACAAGAATTATTAGAAAATTAATATGCGACTTATTAAAAATATACTCTTATTTTCACTTCTGTTAATAGCTATTGCTATGGCTGTGGCGTGGAATCAATATCAACGGTTTCTTTCTACACCACTACAAATAGGTGAAGAAAGTATTCATTACACAGTTGAGAGTGGCAGTAGTTTATTGGCCATTGGTGAAGACCTCAATGTAAAAGGTTTCACATCATTACCTCCCAAATACCTGTATTTCTATGGTCGCTTACAAAATAAAGCACATTTAGTTAAGGCCGGCGAGTATAAGATTGAACCTAACACAACGTTTCCAGAATTATTAGACCAATTAGTTGAAGGCCAGGTCATACAATACTCTTTTACCCTTATTGAAGGTATGACATCGCAGCAGTTTGTAGATGCTATAGCTGCTGATGAGCGATTTAAAAAAACATTAACAGATACTAAATTACCGGCTGTGATGAAAGCCATAGGTTTAGGTAAGACACATGGTGAAGGTGAATTCCAGCCTGAAACGTATAATTTCACAGCGGGTACTACTGATAAAGAGATGTTGCAGCGTGCTCATGCCATGATGACAGCAACATTAGAGCTTGAATGGCAAAATAGAGCTAAAAACTTGCCTTATAAAACACCTTATGATGCTTTGATTATGGCATCAATTATTGAAAAAGAATCAGGCATAGCAGAAGAGCGCCCTCAAATTGCAGGTGTATTTATACGTCGCCTTAAAATAGGCATGCGTTTGCAGACTGATCCAACGGTTATTTATGGTATGGGTGATAAATATAAAGGTAATATTCGCCGTAAAGATTTAACTACAGATACGCCTTATAATACTTACACGCGGTCAGGCTTGCCACCGACACCAATTGCCCTGCCAAGTGAAGAAGCCATTCACGCGGCACTACATCCTAAAGATGGCAAAAGCTTATACTTTGTAGCCACAGGTAAAGAGGGCAGGCATTATTTTTCTAAAACACTAGCAGAGCATAATAAAGCTGTTAGAAAGTATCAGTTAAATCGATGAAAGGTAAGTTTATTACCATTGAAGGAATAGAGGGTGCAGGAAAGTCAACTCAACTAGCCTTCATTCAGAAATATTTAGAAGAGCAGGGCCAATCACTTACGATAACACGAGAGCCTGGTGGCACAGAATTAGGTGAGCAGATCCGTGAATTATTGCTAACACCTCGTCCACAAGGTATGGCGGTAGATACTGAGCTATTACTCATGTTTGCAGCACGTGCAGAACACATTGAGCAAGTAATTTCTCCCGCACTTGAACGTGGTGAATGGGTGCTATCTGACCGATTTACAGATGCGACGTTTGCATATCAAGGAGGAGGGAGAGGCATTCCTCAGCAACGCATTACTGATATCGCTGATTGGACACTAAAAGGATTACAACCAGATTTAACCTTGCTCTTTGATTTGCCGGTCGAAGTAGGGCAGCAACGCGTGCTCAGTCGAAATGAAGGTATCGATCGATTTGAACAGGAAAAAGTAGATTTCTTTCAGCGTATCAAGGAATGTTACTTAGAGCGTGCACAGCAAGAACCATTGCGGATGAAAATAATTAATGCTAATCAATCTATTGCTGATATCCAATCACAGCTAAGCTTAATTTTAAATGGTTTACTTGCACCTTAATATGCACCCGTGGAACAATAATTTATGGCAACGCTTTTGCCAACAGCAGCAACAGCAACGCTTACCTCATGCATTGTTATTATCGGGCCTTGCAGGATTAGGAAAAGAAGAGTTTGCCAGTTCTATTGTCGCTAATGTCCTGTGCACATCACTTCAAAACGATAATTCCCCATGCGGTCAATGTCATAGCTGTCAATTACTAAGCGCTGGCACTCACCCCGATCATATTAAAATTATACCTGAAGAAACAGGTAAACAAATAAAGATTGACCAAATTCGATCCTTAAAAAATAAACAGCAACTCACAGCAAGTGTGGCCAATTGGAAAACGATTATTATCTCACCAGCAGATGCCATGAATGTCAGTGCCAGTAATAGCCTACTCAAATTATTAGAAGAGCCGCAGCAAAATACACTTCTCATTTTAATAACGGATAAGCCTGAAAAATTACCAATCACGATACGAAGCCGCTGCCAGAGTTACCCTTTTTCAAGTCCGTCGACTGAGCAAGGGCTAGAATGGCTAGCAACACAAAACATAAATAACCAAGATGATGAACTTAAAAAAATATTACAGTTAGCGAGTGGTGCACCGATAAAAGTACTAGAAATGCTTGATAATAATATGAGCGACCAGTGTCAACAGATAGAACGTGATTTTGATGCAATATTATCAGGACAAGCCAATCCTATTGTATTGGCAGCATCGTGGAAGGATTTCGAACTAAGCGAAGTATTACATTATTTACACTATTTGATTAAAAACCGTTTGATAGAATTAATAGAAACAAAACAAAAAAGCACGAAAAATCGACATTATCTTAAAATATCTGATTGCATCATGAGCACAATAAAGCTAACATCATCTTTAAATAACGTTAATAAAACATTGTTAACAGAAGATTTTATTGTTTCTGTTATGCAAATAACACATAACTCCGAACACAAAGTTAGGTAACAACCATGGCAATGACTCCCGGAAAAGGTATTCTGGCATTAAAAATAACAGATCAAAACATGCTTTATCATGCCTTTATGCCCTATTTAGAAAATGGGGGGCTGTTTATTCCTACGAATAAAGTCTATGAACTAGGAGAAGAAGTTTTTATCGTGTTAAACCTAATGAATGAACCAGATAAGATCCCTGTTGCTGGTACTATAGCTTGGATTACACCTAAAGGTGCTCAAGGTAACCAAGCTGCAGGAATTGGCGTTCATTTTAGTGATGATGATGGTGCTGCAACAATTCTAAAAGGTAAAATAGAAAATTATCTGGCGGATAAAAAACCCGATAAACCTACCCACACAATGTAATTATAGAAATCATGTTTATAGATTCACACTGCCACCTAAATATGCTGGCACAAGAGGAGGGTGGTCTTGATGCCGTCATCGCGCAGGCAAAAGGAAATAGCGTAGATCATATTGTTTCCATCGCCATTGATAGAGCAAGCTGCAATGAAGTGCTTAATATTGCTATAAACTATCCCAACATGAGTGCCAGTGCGGGCATTCACCCTAATGTTGAGCCAACACCCGAAGAAACCTTGACGGTTGAGCAGCTTGTCGAACTTGCCGATCATGACAAAATTATCGCTATAGGTGAAACCGGCCTAGATTATTTTCGCAGTGAAGGTGATCTAGAATGGCAAAGAGATAGATTTCGAATTCATATTGAAGCGGCCAAACAAACTCGCAAACCACTCATTATTCACACACGTGAAGCGCGTGAAGATACCATGGCTATTTTAGAGCAAGAAAATGCACAACAAGCCGGCGGTATTATTCACTGTTTTACTGAAAATTGGCAGACAGCACAAAGAGCATTGGATATAGGCTTCTATATTTCATTATCAGGTATTGTCACCTTTAAAAATGCGAAAGAATTGCAGGATGTAGCTAAAAAGTTACCGTTAGATCGCATTTTGATTGAAACAGATGCCCCTTATCTCGCGCCAATGCCACATCGAGGTAAAACAAATAAACCTGCATTTGTAAAACATGTAGCTGAATTTTTAGCAGAATTAAGGGGAGATTCGGTAGAAAATATTGCCCAAGCTACCTCAGATAATTTTCATCGCTTATTCCCAACTACACAGTGAAATCACATCTAATAAGACGGGTAGCATTACTATTTTTAATAGTTCAGTTTGCTGCTTGTTCAGATGAACACGCTCAATTAACACCACTTAATAATGATGCCATAATTTTAGCCTTTGGTGATAGTCTAACCTATGGAACAGGTGTGAACAGTGCAACGCAAAGCTATCCCGCAGTCTTGGCAGAACTAACTGGCTTAACCGTTATCAACAAAGGTATTCCAGGTGAAATAAGTAAATTAGGCCTTGAACGCTTAGTGGATGTTCTTCAAGAAGTTAATCCAGACCTGGTTATTCTGTGTCATGGCGGCAATGACTTAATTCGTAAACTGGGCAAAGAACAGCTAAAAATCAATCTAGATAAAATGATTACAGTAATTCAGAACAGTGGGGCAGAAGTGGTTTTAGTTGGTGTACCAAACTTTAGCCTTATGCTTAACGTGCCAGAGCTCTATTCAGATCTAGCTACACAATATAATATCCCAATAGAACTCAATATCCTTCCCAAAATTGAGCGCAACCCCAAATTAAAATCAGACCAAATACATCCAAATGTACAAGGTTATAAATTGATGGCTGAAAAAATTAACCTTCTACTTGAAGATGCCGGCGCATTTGAGCGTTAGTCTTTAAATATCTAACTTACCAGATCTTTATACTCGTAAGCCTAATTACTTTCTAATTCTGATCTTACTAATACATAAAAGGTATACATCAGAAGTATGTGCTTACCTTCTTAACTATTAATTTAACATAATATATATTATGCGAAGCAGTGCAGGGTGAAAAATTATGTAATAGGTAGCGTATTACAAATTGGATTTCATACAATTACTTAGTTGTCGTCTTTAGAGACAAAATATAAATATTCTTACATGTGGAGAATTTGAATCAACAGTACTGAGATACTGTTTACATACGTTCTTTTCAAATTTTGAAATACTTAATACTATTAATAATAAAGGAATTTTTTAATTAGGTTTAAAATTGATTACCTAAATTTTTACAGCAACATACACCCCTGTACTGACACCACAAAGTTCAGAACCAGAATAAACATTGGTTTTAATTGTAATTCTGGCTTTGCCTTTACGTGCAAACATTTTCATAAAACGATCTAGTTCTGCAGAGGAAGGAAATTCAGATCTTGCTTCAAAATCACTCGTTGCTGGATTTAAGAAATCAAAACTTGAATGTTGAATGACAAGTCGATTTTGTATTCCACATCGTTTTAACTTTACAAATAACAATGCCCACCCTGACAAGATGGCAATGGCCGACAAACTACCACCAAAAACTGAATTGCGATGATTGATGTTAGCGTCTAAAGGAGCGCCTATAGTTATTGATTCATCATCGTACTGTTGGATGAAAGCACCAAGGTGAGAAGTGATTGGAATATGATCATATATGTAATCTAAAATTTCTTGCATTTGAATTTTCATATACGTCCCCACTCTCTAATTTTTAAAGTAAATTTCGACTTTGCGAAACACTACATAGAATACAGGTGTAAAAATTAGGCCAAAAAATGTAACACCCAACATGCCGGAAAATACCGCTACACCTATAGCTTGTCTCATTTCAGAACCGGCACCGTGACTAAGAACTAAAGGTAAAACACCTAAAATAAAGGCAAAAGAAGTCATCAAGATAGGTCGTAAACGTAAACGAGAAGCTTCGACAGCTGCCTCTAAGGTTGTACGTCCTTGACGCTCTAAAGCATGTGCAAACTCAACAATGAGAATGGCATTCTTTGAAGCTAGCCCTGCCAGTAGAAACAAACTTATTTGGGTGAATATATTATTGTCACCACCATATATATAGATACCAATCATGGCTGATAATGTGCTCATTGGTACTATTAGAATAATTGCTAACGGTAAGGCTAAGCTTTCATATTGAGCCGCAAGCACTAAGAAAACAAGGAATAAACAAAGTGGGAAAATATAGATCGCTGTGTTGCCTGCTAAAATTTGCTGATAGGTTAGCTCTGTCCATTCATAATCCATTCCGGCGGGTAAAGTGTCATCCAGTATTTTTGAAATAGCTTGCTGAGCTTGCCCAGATGAATAACCTGGTGACGCACTACCGTTTATATCTGCTGAACGATAGGCGTTATAGTGCATTGCAATCTCTGGACCGAATGTTTCTTCAACGTTTATAACCGCACTTAAAGGCACCATCTTGCCATCAACATTACGTGTTTGTAGGCGTAAAATATCTTCAGGCGAAGAACGAAACTCCTTGTCTGCTTGAGCAATTACTTGATATGTACGCCCAAACTGATTGAAATCATTAATATAAAGTGACCCTAGATAGATTTGCATTGTACGGAATACTTCTTCCACTGGAATACCAAGCTGCACTGCTTTAGTTCGATCAAGATTGGCTAATAGTTGTGGAACATTAACATTATAATTAGAATAAACTTGCATTAAAGCAGGATCTTGATAGGCTTTTTCCTTGATCTCATTAACGACATCATCCAAAACCTTATAACCTTGATCCGCACGATCTTGTATCTGTAGCTTAAACCCTCCTGTTGTGCCAAGCCCCATTACAGGTGGAGGTGGAAATATAGCAATAAATGCTTCTTGAATAGCATTATATTTTTCCTGCAGCCGCCCCGCTATCTCGTTTGCACTGAGTTCAGGACTCGTCCGGTTTTCAAAATCATCTAAAGTGACAAATACGATACCGGCACTTGCAGAATTAACAAAACCATTAACAGATAAGCCTGGGAATTGAACAGCGCTTACTACGCCCTCTTCTGCCAGCGCGGCATCAGCCATGTCACGCATCACTCTTTCTGTGCGTTCTAGTGTTGCACCTGTTGGTAACTGAGCAAAACTGATGAGATATTGCTTATCTTGTGCAGGAATGTATCCCGGTGGAACCCATTTAAAGCTCTCTACAGTCAAGCCAACAAGTACTGCAAAAATCACCATCATAATAAATTTTCGCGAAGCAAAAAGATGCACACCTTTAGCGTAGCCATGCTGGCTTGCATCAAACACCTTATTAAACAAACTAAAGAACCAGCCGAACAGAAATTGCATTATTTTGGTTAACCTATCTTTTGGAGCATCAGGTGAACGTAACAATAAAGCAGATAGTGCAGGACTCAAGGTCAGTGAGTTTAACGTTGAAATAAAGGTCGCGATCACTATTGTTAATGCAAATTGTTGGTAAAATAATCCTGATAAACCACTAATAAAAGCAATAGGAATGAACACGCCGGCAATAACTAATGATGTCGCTATTATTGGATTAGTGACCTCTTTCATTGCTTGTATGGTTGCATCGCGAGGCGTTTTTCCTTGGCGAATATTACGTTCAACATTTTCTACAACAACAATTGCATCATCAACTACGATTCCGACTGCTAAGATTAATCCAAATAATGATAAGACATTAATCGAGAATCCAAAAAGATGCATAAAAGCGAAAGTGCCAACAATGGAAACTGGCACTGCAAGCAATGGAATAATAGATGCTCGCCATGTTTGCAAGAAAATAATGACGACGAATACGACCAGTGCAATTGCTTCAAGCAAGGTGATAATGACTGATTTTATTGAGCTGCGAACAAATATAGTGGGATCGTAAACAATACTATAATCAATATCTTCAGGAAAACTCTGTTTTAGTCTTTCCATTGTTGCACGTACATTGTCAGAGATATTTAATGCATTAGCACCTGGCGCTGAAAAAATTGGAATTGCAACAGCAGGTTTATTATCTAGCAAAGAACGTAGACCATAACTCTGTGCATCCATCTCTACGCGAGCGATATCGGTCAGGCGAGTAATGGTGCCATGGCTATCACGCTTAATCAGTATTTGTTCAAATTCTTCAACACTTTGTAAGCGACCCTGAATATTAATCGGTAGCTGAAGTTCAACCATATCGCCATATGGTGGGCCGCCAATCATGCCAGCAGCTACCTGAATGTTTTGCCCCCGAATTGCTTCAATTACTTCATTTGGCGTCATATCGCGTTCTGCAATCTTATCTGGGTTGAGCCATATACGCATTGCATAGTCACCAGAGCCAAACAATCTAACTTGCCCAATTCCTGATATTTTTGCTAACTGGTCACGCACATGCAAAGTGGCATAATTACGCAAATAAAGCATGTCATACCGTTCGTTAGGAGAGCGTAAATGCACCACCATAGTTAAGTCTGGTGAACTCTTAGTGACAGTAACACCGAGCTGACGAGTAATATCAGGTAGTCTTGGGAGTGCTTGCGAAACACGGTTTTGTACTAGCTGTTGTGACAGGTCTGGATCCGTACCGATAGCAAACGTAACCGTCATCGTTAATTCGCCATCCGTTGATGCTAATGAGTTCATGTAGAGCATGTTTTCAACACCATTAATTTGTTCTTCTAATGGTGTGGCAACGGTTTCGGAAATTATTGCTGGATTTGCACCGGGAAAAGATGCGTTGATAATAACGGATGGTGGCGCTACTTCAGGATATTCAGAAATAGGCAGTTGAAACATGGCAACCAAACCAAATACAAACACTGACAATGAAATTACACTGGCCAGTATTGGGCGATCAATAAAATGACTTGAAAAACTCATAGATCATTACCTTCGGACATATAACTGCCCATATTCATAAATCGAGATAGGTGTAGCTCCAAACTCATCTCTGTAAATCAAGACTTAGTAAGCGAGACCACAACAGGTTCAACAAGCATGTTTGGCTGCAAACGCATCAAACCGCGTATGATGACTTTATCTCCTGCTACAAGCCCTGAACGCACAATTCGCTGTCCATCAATACTGTTTCCAAGCTGCACTTCACGATAGACACATTGGTTATCAGCATTGACCACATAAACAAATTTACGATCTTGATCTGTTCCTATTGCACGTTCGCTGATTAAAATTATTTTTTGCTCAACAGCACTACCAAGTTTCAACCTTGCATACATACCGGGCAATAATTGTCCTT
>JBJPGE010000028.1:0-19446 GCA_048595465.1 Methylophagaceae bacterium
GGCATTGAAGCCTTTAATGATCAAGAATATTTTGAGTTAACCAATAGTAAAATTATTACCGGTCGCCAGCTGCTAATACAAGAATTGGAAACGCTAGATTTTGAGGTGTTGCCGTCATCCGCAAACTTTGTATTTGCAACTCATCCGCAATATGATGCTGAAGCGCTTTCGGCAGGGTTACGACAACAAGGCATTATTGTTCGCCATTTTAAACATAAAAGAATTAGTCAGTTTTTGCGAATTACGATTGGAACTTCAGAACAAAATCAACGGCTAGTACAGGAACTGAAAGCGTTAATGTAAACAGATTATTCTGCTTCTAAACTTGGCTCAGTCGTTTTGCTTTGGACGGATACTACATCTTCTTCGACAGGCTCCGGAATATTAAGTAGTTCTCGCAACCGTGCTAAATCAACATCATATTGTGCGGCAGTAAGCGTGTGCTCAGCCTGTAATCGTTCAATATGCAACTGATCATTTTCAATTTCTTTGCGGGCTGCAGCAAGGTTTTTCTCAAGCCCAGAACTCACAGTTTGGCCTGCTAACTCTGCTTCGGCAGCATTTTGTTGCAAATTGTGTAATTTATTCCGGTTTGCTTCTTGATGCTCTTTTACATCGGTTATTTGCTTTTGAATAAATGCTAAATCAGTATCCCGTGCTTTGATCATGACGCGATCATCAGGATATCTATCTAACAAGCTACGATCATTAATTAAACGTTCTAATCTACGTTGATCTTCTTCTTCTTTGATCTTAGCAAGACGTGCTTCTTCAGCATTTATTTTTGATGATTCTTCTAAGGTCATCACTCGCTCAATTAAACGAAATGTTTTGTCATCAAGAATGTCATAGCCTTGTTGAGCGGCATAAGGAGGCAATACTTTACTTAACGTAGACACACCATTTTGATCAAGAAAACGGTATATTTTTCCTGCATGAGACGGCAAGCTGATTGCTGAAAGTAAAAATGTCAGTACAATTATGTGATATTTAATATTCATAACCTCTATTTTATAAGGAGTTGTTGTAAAGGTGAATCTATTTGATCAATTAGTCCTATTGTTAACGTCATTAGTTTCAAATACTTTATCTGCGTTTAGTGGAGGAGGGGCAGGATTAATTCAATTTCCGGTACTTATTTTCCTTGGATTGTCTTTTTCTGTTGCATTAGCAACCCACAAGGTGGCTAGTGTAGCACTTGGTCTTGGTGCTGCTGTACGTTACTTTTCTAGCAGTAAGCTAGAGCGACAATTTGTATTATTAATGTTGGCATTTGGGGTGCCGGGTGTAGTGTTGGGTGGCAATCTAATCTTGCATGTACCTGGGGATATTGCGCAAATAGCACTAGGCATATTAACCGGTGGATTAGGCCTTTATTCAATATTTAAACCTACATTGGGTCAGGACTATAATCCGAAGAATCGCTCTCGCAAGGACATGCTATGGGGAGGCATTGCATTATTCTTTCTAGGAGTCTTGAATGGTTCACTCACATCAGGAACAGGTTTGTTTGTGACACTCTGGTTAGTGTTGTGGTTTGGCATGGATTACCAACGTGCCGTAGCGTATACCTTGGTGATGGTGGGGCTATTTTGGAATGGGGCAGGCGCTATCACCTTGGGTATATTAGGTGAGATTTATTGGCAATGGTTACCCGCATTATTACTAGGCTCTTTACTCGGCGGCTACTTGGGTTCTCATTTAGTGATAAAGCACGGAAACCGTTGGGTTAAACGCGCTTTTGAGGTGATAACAATTTTGATTTCAATCAAGTTACTTTGGGTTAGCTAACACCATATTGTTGACGATAAGCTTCAACTGCGGATAAATGTTGTGTTAATGAGGCATCGTTTTGAATAAACTCAAGTAAATCATCAAGGCAAATAATACTGGTTACGGGGATATTATGCTCAGCTTCGACTTCTTGAATTGCGCTGCGGCTATCTTGGCCGCGTTCCTGACGATCTAAAGCGATAATGACACCAGCAGGTTCAGCATCAGCATTTTTAATAATCTCAACTGACTCACGAACAGAAGTACCGGCAGATATAACATCATCAATAATCAATACTTTACCAGAGAGTTTGGCACCAACAAGTTGTCCGCCCTCACCATGGTCCTTTACTTCTTTGCGGTTAAAAACATAGGGCACATCACGTTGGTGATGATCGGCTAAAGCCACGACGGTAGTCGATGCTAAGGGGATCCCTTTATAAGCAGGGCCAAATAACACGTCATAATCTAGTTTAGACTCAGTAATAGCGTGTGCATAAAATCGCCCTAAACGCGCTAAACTTGCACCGGTATTGAATAAGCCACTATTGAAAAAATAGGGGCTTATTCGGCCAGATTTTAATGTAAACGAACCAAAGCGGAGCACACCTGTATTAATAGAAAACTCGATAAATTGTTGTTGGTATGGTTTCATTTAAAATAGCTCAGATCAGGTGATTTTTTTAATTTGATAAAGGGCAATTTGACCAAATAAATTAGGCAGTAGTTTTGTGCCAAGCGTGTCTTTATGGGCATGATTAACAATGCTTCTATTCAGCACTGAAACAGCTTTATCATCACAAAGTTTCTCAAAATCTCGTACCGTACATAAATGAATGTTCGGCGTGTTAAACCAATCATTTGATAATGTGCGTGAAACGGGCATATGACCACCCAAAGCGAGTTGAAGGCGACATTGCCAATGCCCAAAGTTAGGAAAGCCAATTATGCCTTGTTTGCCGACACGCGCAATTTCCGATAATAAAAAGTCGGGGCGCTTAATGGCTTGCAAGGTCTGCGACAAGATAACAAAATCAAAACTTTGGTCGGAAAATTGGGGTAGGCCTTGGTCAAGATCGGCTTGAATAACATTCACCCCCGCATCAATACAATCAGCAAATTTGCTATTATCAATTTCCAAGCCATAGCCAGTGATATTACGCTGTTGAAGATGACTAAGTAGTGTGCCGTCATCGCAACCTAAATCAAGCACACGAGCACCATCCGGGATCCAGTCACTGATCACTTGTAAGTCGAGACGTAAACTCATAGGGCACCACAATCAGCGGCTACACGCTGCATATAAGTTTTAAATATTTCTTGATAGCGTGGTATAGGCATTAGAAAAGCATCATGCCCTTGATGCGCCTCAATTTCAGCATAAGTTACTTCCTTATTTTCACTGAGGAGTGCATCGACGATTTCTTGTGAACGTGCCGGTGCAAATCGCCAATCACTGGTAAAAGAAATAACTAAAGATTTGGCTTGGATTGAAGCGACTGTTTTAGCTAAGTCATCCCCAAACTCTTGGGCAGGATCAAAATAATCGAGTGCTTTGGTCATTAACAAATAGGTATTGGCATCAAAACGTTCGACAAAAGATTCACTTTGATAACGCAGATAACTTTCTATTTGAAAATCTACGCCATAATCATAGTTGATCGTGTCGTTACGTAATTCACGGCCAAATTTTTCATGCATGGCTTCATCAGATAGGTAGGTAATGTGCCCAAGCATGCGTGCTAATCCAAGACCTTGGCGCGGCAACGTATTATGCTCAGCATAATGTCCATCATGAAATTCAGGGTCTGATTTAATGGCAGTGCGGGCGACTTCATTAAAAGCTATATTTTGAGCAGAAAGTTTAGGTGCTGCCGCAATGATTAATACGTGCTGGAGGCGTTCTGGTAGGCTAATCGCCCACTGCATCGCTTGCATGCCACCCAAACTGCCACCTACCACTGCTGCCCATTGTTGAATACCTAAATGGTCGGCTAATACTAATTGGCTTTTTACCCAATCAGAAACGGTAATAATAGGAAAGTCGGGACCATAGGGTTTATTGGTTCCAGGATTAATACTAACGGGGCCGGTTGAACCTTTGCAGCTGCCTAGGTTGTTGACACTCACAACATAGAATTGATTGGTATCAATCGCTTTACCCGGGCCAATTGCACCATCCCACCATCCTGGCTTTTTATCATCCATACTATGATAACCAGCCGCATGATGATCGCCAGAAAGTGCATGGCAAATCAAGATTGCGTTAGATGCCTGATCATTGAGTTTGCCATAAGTCTCATACACGAGGTCGTAACTAGGCAAACTACGACCGCAGTCTAGCGTTATAGGTGCATCAATATGCAATGTTTCAGGGCTAACCAGACCGACAGAATCGACTGGTATTATTTCTGGCATGGGATGAATAATCCTAATTGATTAGCGCATCATTATAACGGTAGCGAATGCGCTGATAAATGATTAATTTAACTATGTCCTACGAGCAAAGGTAATACCAACATCGAAAAAACTTGTAATCCTAGTAATACTACTAAAGGAGACAGGTCTAAACCACCCATATCTGGTAGCCATCGCCGAACGGGATGTAATAAAGGGCCATTCATTTTACTAATAAGCGGTGTAATTGGATTGTGCTGATTAGGTGCAATCCAACTTAAAATAACCTGAATAATAATGCTAGCGGAAAACAAAGTAATAAATAATGAAAAAACATCGGCTAAAATTAATCTTGTAAGAACAAATATATTAGGAATAAACCCTATATTTATGGCAGAGATAAGGATTATTTTTAATAGTGCTAAAGCAAATAATAATACGATAGTTGCCGTATCCCAGCGACCTATAGCAGGTATAAACTTGCGCAAGAATTTTATAGGGATCTGTGTAGCTTTAATAATAAGTTGTACCAATTGATTATGATAGTCCCACTGAGCCCATTGCATGATTATGCGCAGCGCAACAATACCCATATAGATACTTAATAAGGTATCAATTAGAAAGGTGAGAGGGTTGCTAAAATAATCACTAGGCATCATCTTCTCCCAATTGATTGGCTAGTTCACGAGAACGTAATGCGGCAGCAACAAGCGCATTTTCAAATAAACTACGCACGCCCCCATCTTCTAATTCGTGGATAGCGCGCTCTGTTGTGCCACCAGGCGATGTCACTTTTTGACGAAGTGTGATGGTTGAATCATCACTTTCTAATGCCATTTTGGCTGCACCAAATGCAGTTTGCAAACACAATAAACGTGCTGTTTCAGGTGCTAAGCCCATCTCAACTGCGGCAAATTCCATGGCTTCCATAACAAGGAAGAAATAAGCGGGTCCACTACCTGAAAGAGCGGTTACCGCATCAATTTGCTCTTCATTATCGAGCCACACTGCTAGCCCAACAGCCCGTAGTATTGATTCAGCAAGTTCATGCTGTTTTGTATTAACTGCATTGCTGGCACATAATGCCGTTGCACCCGCTTGTACCATTGCAGGTGTATTAGGCATAGCGCGGACAATGGCGGCCTGTTCTTGCTCTAACCAGCGGGAAATATCATCGATACGAATACCAGCGGCAATAGAAATGAGTAAGGTATTGTTATTCCAATCGGATGCTAATTGTTTAACTACCGCCTGCAGTTGCTGAGGCTTAACGGCTAGGATCAAAACATCACAGTCTTTGGCAGCTTCAAGATTGCTGCTATAAGTGTGAACAGGATATTTGTCTGTAAGTGCTTGCAGGCAAAGTGGCTCAGGATCGGAAATATGAAGATGATCTGGATTGAAACCATCAGCGATGAGTCCACCAATAAGACTTCGGGCCATATTGCCGCCGCCGATGAAAGTAATTTTACAGTCGTTCATTGTTTAATCCATTCTATTTATTATTGTTAGGTTCGCTTTATTAAGTTCTCTGGCCAAATAATGCTGTGCCAATACGTACCATTGTACTGCCTTCTTCGATAGCTAGAATCATATCAGCTGACATACCCATAGATAAAGTATCAATGGTTGGATATTGCTCGGCTAACTGTTCGAAAAGGGAATGTGCTTTTTCAAATGCAATACGCTGTTGTTGTTCATGTTCTGTTTTTGTTGGAATAATCATAAGTCCACGCAGGACAAGCCTGTCAATTTGACTGATTTCGCGGGCAAAAGAGAATAGATCAGCAGGCATTATCCCGGACTTACTCGACTCATTATCAATATTAACTTGAATGCAAACATTTAAGTCAGGCAGGTTTTCTGGCCGTTGTTTAGCGAGACGTTGCGCAATTTTTGCGCGGTCGAGGCTTTGTACCCAATCAAAATGGGCGGCGATATCTTTCGTTTTATTGGATTGAATTGGCCCGATGAAATGCCATTCAATATCTAAATCAGTTAAAGCAGATATTTTTTCAAGTGCTTCTTGTAAGTAATTTTCGCCGAAAAACCGTTGCCCTGCTTGGTTTGCGTGGCGAAGTGCCTCAGCAGGCCATGTTTTGCTAACAGCCAGTAAGCTTACTGAATCAGACTGCCTGTGTGCCGCCTTTTCAGCAAGCTGAATGGTGTTTTTAGTAGAGATAAGTCTCTTTTTTATGTCAGTCATGTTGCAAGCCTGTTGTGAGCGCGCTACCTTTACGTAAGAATAAACGAAAAACAAGAAAAAATTTAAGAGTAGAGGATAGGATGGATATTACTGAATTACTAACGTTTAGTGCAAAAAATAAAGCATCGGATTTACATATTTCAGCAGGTGAACCGCCGATGATTCGTGTTGACGGTGATATTAGGCGAATCAATATTCCGCCTCTGGAACATAAAGACATACACAGCATGGTGTATGACATTATGAATGATAAGCAACGTAAGGATTATGAAGAATTCTTGGAAACGGATTTTTCGTTTGAAATTCCTGGTCTAGCCCGTTTTAGGGTGAATGCTTTTAACCAAAATCGTGGTGCTGGCGCAGTATTTAGAACCATTCCTTCCGAAGTGCTTTCCTTAGAAGATTTAGGTGCCCCTGCTATATTTAAGGATATTTCTGATAATCCTCGTGGAATTGTTTTAGTAACAGGGCCTACCGGCTCGGGTAAGTCGACAACACTAGCGGCAATGATTGACTACAAAAATGACAAAGATAATGAACATATCCTGACCATTGAAGATCCGATTGAATTTGTACATAAAAGTAAGAAGTGTTTAGTTAATCAGCGAGAAGTTCATCGCGATACGCTTGGGTTTAGTGAAGCTTTGCGGTCTGCATTACGACAAGATCCTGACATTATACTGGTAGGTGAGTTGCGTGATTTAGAAACCATTGAATTAGCATTAACTGCTGCAGAAACAGGCCATTTGGTATTTGGTACTTTGCATACATCATCAGCGGCAAAAACAATTGATAGGATTATTGATGTATTCCCTGCGGCAGAAAAATCAATGGTGCGATCAATGCTTTCTGAATCATTGCGGGCGGTTATTTCACAAACACTAATGAAACGTGTTGGGGGTGGACGTATTGCCGCACACGAAATCATGATTGGAACACCTGCAATTCGTAACTTAATTCGTGAAGATAAAGTGCCTCAAATGTACAGCGCAATTCAAACGGGTGGAGCAGTAGGTATGCAGACATTGGACCAATGTCTGCAAGACCTAGTGCGTCGAAAACAAGTTAGTAAAACCGATGCGCTACCGTTAGCTGTTAATAAAGATTTATTCCGATAGGAGCACACAATGGATATCGTAACCATTCTTAAAGCCGCGGTGAAGCATGAAGCTTCAGACGTCTATATTACGGCAGGGCGACCAGTAAGTTTAAAAGTAAATGGGCGGTTAGCCACTATATCGCAAGAAGTATTATCGGAGGATGATGCGCGTGAGCTAGTCATCGGTACGATGACCGATGATCAAAAAAGAGGCTTTGATCGGGATAAAGAATGTAACTATGCAATCAGTGCAGCTGGTGCCGGTCGTTTTCGCGTGAGCGCATTGTATCAACGCAATAAAATTGCGATGGTGATGCGGCGAATAAAAGATCAAATCCCTAAATTTGCAGAACTCAATCTTCCTGAAATAATTGAAGAGCTGGCCATGACCCAACGAGGATTGGTTATTTTTGTGGGCGCAACAGGCTCAGGTAAATCTACATCATTGGCGGCGATGATTGGTTACCGAAATCAAAATAGTACTGGTCATATTTTAACAATAGAAGATCCGATTGAATTTGATCACGAACACGGCGGTTGTGTTGTGACACAGCGTGAAGTGGGGATTGATACGGATTCATATGAAATAGCATTGAAAAATTCATTACGCCAAGCGCCAGACGTTATTATGATTGGTGAAATTCGTTCTCAAGACACGATGGAATATGGAATTGTTTTTGCGGAAACAGGTCATTTATGTTTATCAACATTGCACGCAAATAATGCCAACCAAGCGATGGATCGCATTATCAACTTCTTCCCTGAAGCGCGTCATAAACAGTTATTCTTAGATTTGTCATTAAATCTGAAAGCCGTTGTTGCGCAACGATTGATTCCCAAGAAAGATGGTAGCGGACGTGTAGCTGCAGTAGAAATACTTATCAACACACCATTAATAGGGGATTTAATAGAAAAAGGGAACATTGCTGAGATTAAAGATGTGATGAAAAGATCAGGTGAACTGGGTATGCAAACATTTGATCAAGCCGTTTATGACTTATATATGGCGGGTGAAATTACCTATGATGAAGCGATAAGAAATTCAGATTCAGAGAATGAAGTTCGTTTGATGATTAAATTAGGGTCATCAACTATTGATATGAATAGCGACACCGGTACGATGGCATTGGAACCTGAGCAAGATGATTCAAATCTCATACTTGGTTAACCTTACTTAGAGTGGGAATTTTGAAGTGTGCAGCAAACACAGCAAGTTTTAGGTAGGAATTGTTTATAAGCAATGCTATTATATGTGCGTTCAATGATTTTTTGTCTTTTTTGTAATGATGAATTTTGTAAATATTTTAAGGAATTAAATAATGAAAACATCGATTAAATTAGCGGTAGCAATACTATTTGCTAGCTTATTATCAGGCTGTTCTGGTCAGAAGCAACTTATGTCAGGAGATGACTTCTTATGTGCGGCTGCCGGTGCTTTATTCGGTGGTGCAGCTGCGGCTGTTGTAGCAGATGGCGATGAAGCTGCAGTAGGTGGCGCAATAGTAGGTGCCGTTGCAGGAATGATTCTTTGTTCTGACGACGACGAAGTTATGGCTGCGCCAATGGTTGAAGAAGTAGCTGCGTGTTCTACAACACCTCCTCCAGGTGCATTGCTTGATGCCAATGGTTGTGCATTCGATACCGATGGTGATGGCGTTGTTGATGGTGTAGATCTTTGTCAAGGAACACCTTCTGGTGTAACTGTTGACCGTGTTGGTTGTCCTTTAGATACAGACCGTGATGGCGTTGCTGATTATCAAGACTTATGTCCTAAAACACCATTAGGTACAATTGTTGATACAGATGGTTGTCCTTTAGAAGGTCAGAAATTACTTTCTTTAACAGGTGTTAACTTTGCTACAAATAGTGCAGTACTTACAACAAGTGCTAAATCTATTTTAGAGCAAGCGGTTGAGCTTCTTAAAGCAACGGACGATATTATTGAAGTGCGCGTTGAAGGCCATACAGATAGCCGTGGTTCAGAAGGCTATAACCAGTCTCTATCTCAAAAACGTGCAGAATCAGTAGTTGCTTACTTAGTTTCTCGCGGTGTGAATGGTAATAGCTTAGTGCCTGTAGGCATGGGTGAAAGCACTCCAGTTGCTAGCAATGATACAGAAGAAGGCCGTGCAGCTAATCGCCGTGTTGACTTCTATGTTAATCAATAAGCTTTAAACAATAGTTTGATTCTAAAAGGCCCTGAAAAGGGCCTTTTTTTTGCTTGTATGAAATGGCTTGACTGTATCTACTTTGATTTCTTCATAGGGATAAATGAATTGTACGAACAATGCAAAGCTAATGAGTTTTCTTGGAAGTAGTCCGTTTCACTGAAGAGTGAGGGTGGTTAGGCTAGGGCTTAGGGATGACAAAGTTACATGAACATGAACGCTTTATATTCACTATTGACCTTGCTAAAGAAGGGATATTGATGTTGGCTGAGGGGATTTTGTTGCGAGGACTTACTGAGGGAGGGTCCACTGGTTTAACGTTAGATAAATTGGAATTAGCATACAAGTAGTTGAATCACCTTATTATCATATGATGACGAACTAGAATGCAGACAATGGATGTGTATGATTAAATGACAAAAAACCAGATCAGATGTAGTTGAACTGGTTGTTGTTGTTTATAAATGGTGCGCCTGACAGGAATCGAACCTGTGACCCCCAGTTTCGGAAACTGGTACTCTATCCAACTGAGCTACAGGCGCACATTTAACTTTGACCTGATAAGGGGATAGGTAATCTATCCCCTTATCAGTTTATTTAGGGCTAACTTTCTCTAGCTTCCAAATCTCATTATTGTATTCTTCCATCGTGCGATCAGTGGAAAACTTACCACTTGTAGCTGTATTCATTATGCTCATCGCTGTCCAACGCTCTTGGTCTTGGTAGGCAAGGCCAGCTAGGTGTTGAGCATCAATATAACTACGGAAGTCGGCAATGGTCATCCATGGGTCATTATGACTAGTGAATGCATTAATGATATTGTCAAAACGGTTTGGCTCGAACTGATTGAAATGGCCGCCTTCGAGTAAATCAACCACACGTTTAAGATCGCGATCTTTTGCGATGATGGCACGCGGATTATAACCAACACGCTCTTTTTCAACTTCGTCTTCGGTTAAACCAAATAGGAAGAAGTTTTCATCACCCGCTTCTTCACGGATCTCAATATTTGCACCATCTAAAGTTCCAATAGTAACCGCGCCATTCATCATGAACTTCATGTTACCTGTACCTGAGGCTTCTTTACCTGCAGTAGAAACTTGCTCTGATAGGTCGGCAGCTGGGCAGATAACTTCCATTGCTGATACTTGATAGTTAGGTAAGAAGACAACTTTTAATTTATCACCCACATCAGGGTCGTTGTTTACTACATTAGCAACATTATTAATCAGTTTGATAATGTCTTTAGCCATGGCATAACCAGGTGCTGCTTTACCACCGAATAAAACACAGCGCTTAACAAGGCCTTTAGTATCACCACGTTTGATACGATCATAAAGATGAATAACATGTAAAACGTTAAGCAGTTGGCGTTTGTATTCGTGAATACGTTTTACTTGGATATCAAATATGGCATCGGTATCAAATGTAACGCCACAGCTTTGTTTTACTAAGTCTGCAAGACGTTGTTTGTTTGATTTTTTAACGCTGTTCCATTTTTTTTGGAATGCCGAGCTATTTGCAAACGGTGTGAGTTTCTTAAGCTGATCAAGATCGGTAACCCATTGTTCGCCAATAGTTTCAGTGATAAGTTCAGTTAATGTTGGGTTACACCATGCCATCCAACGACGTTGTGTTACACCGTTTGTTTTGTTATTGAACTTGTTTGGCCAAAGCTGGAAGAAGTTATTAAACAGACCTTTTTGAAGTAGCTCTGAATGTAATGCTGCAACACCGTTCACAGAAAAACTACCGACAATGGCAAGGTGCGCCATGCGTACTTGTTGTTGGCCACCTTCTTCAATGATTGACATGCTAGCAAGGCGTGCTTTATCGCCTGGCCATTTACGTGCCACTTCGCTTAGGAAGCGTGCATTGATTTCATAAATAATCTCTAAAACACGCGGCAATAAACGACCAAACATATGTACAGGCCAGCGTTCAAGCGCTTCTGGTAATAGAGTATGGTTTGTATAGGCCATTGTTTTTGTCACAATAGTCCATGCTTTATCCCAGCTCATACTATGTTCATCCATCAACAAACGCATTAACTCGGCAACGGCTACTGTTGGGTGCGTATCATTAAGTTGGAAACAATTTTTCTCAGCAAAGTTCTCAAAGTTTTCACCGTTGTTTGTAATCCAATGATCGAGAATATCTTGTAAGCTTGCAGATGCTAAGAAGTACTGTTGGCGGAGGCGAAGTTCTTTACCATTTTCACTCGCATCATTTGGGTATAACACCATGCTGATATTTTCAGCCGCATTTTTACTGGCAACGGCTTCTGTATATGAACCAGCATTAAAATCTTCTAAATTAAATTCATCAGTGGCTTCTGATTTCCACAAACGTAATTTATTTACCGTACCATTTTGGTAACCTGGAATAGGTAAATCGTAAGGCACCGCTAAAATATCATTACTATCAACCCACTGCACAGTCATATTACCCGCTGCATTTTTACGGAATTCAGTGTGACCACCAAACTTGATACGTTGTGTGAACTCAGGGCGTTCTAGCTCCCATGGGTTGCCGTCGCGTAACCAGTGATCTGGGCTTTCCATTTGATTGCCGTTCTCAATGCTTTGTTGGAACATGCCGTATTCGTAACGAATACCATAACCAGTAACGGGCAATTGTAATGTTGCACAGCTATCAATGAAACACGCGGCTAGGCGGCCTAAGCCACCATTACCTAAACCAGCATCATGTTCAAGCTCTGTTAGCTCTTCAAAGTCTAATCCAAGATCAACCATTGCTTTTGTAACAGTATCACCTAAACCAAGATTCAGTGCTGCATTACCCATTGCACGTCCCATCAGAAATTCCATAGACATGTAATAAGCTTGTTTACACTTGCTTTCAGAGTAAGCCATTTTAGTTTGCTTCATGCGTTCAAATAAACGATCGCGAAGTGTTAAGGCAAGAGAAGTGTAAAGATAGTGACCTGAGGCACACCCTTTATCTTGTGCCAGGTGGTTACCGTAGTAACTTTTAAAATCTTGTTCTAAGGATTTTTCATCCATACCCAATTCAGGGGTATTGTTTAGTTCAGGGTTAGGAGTAACAGTACAAGCATAGCGAGGGCTCATTTAAATGGGTCCTTAAAATAATATAAATAGTGGGTAGTGGTGCTTTAATCAGGGTAGATGGAAATAAAACCATCACGATTTGGCATCGTCACTTGGGGTAGATTCTTTTCAGTAAGATCTAATTCGGCATCTATTATACCATCTTCACTCAATATATAGGCACTCAATGCATAAACTTCATTTGCAGACAGTGAAAATGGGCGATCTATGGGCATTGCGCGTCGAATATAATCAAATAATGTCGTGGCATAAGGCCAATAGCTATTGACGGTTTTCTCAGGATACTCATCGGCAAGAGAGCCGACTTCACCCACAACGGGGTCGGCACTGCCACCAATGCCTTCTGGGCCATGACAAGCGGCACATTGTAATGCGAATATTTTGGCGCCTTGTGCAGCATTGCCTTTGCCTACTGGCAAGTTCTTACCATCAGGTGAAATAGTTAAATTCCACTCTGATTGCTCGCTCAGTTCTTCGGCAGGCATACCTAATGGCTGATAGCTTGGTTCAGCATAGCTAAGTGAAGCACTGAGCAAAAAGAAGATACCCGCAATAAATTTAGAAGTCATAGCCGTAGACATGATTGATATCTCCCTCTTCAGTGATTTCCCAGCTTACAATGGCGTTGTAATGAAAAAAGCCATGTTTACCACGATTTTTAATTAATGTTTCGCGATCCGGTTGAATATAACCTGTTTCGTCGGTTGCTCTGCTTTGCAAAATGGCATATTCACCTTGCCATTTCCACGGAAGACAAAATCGTGTGAAGGCTTTATCTAAAACGGGGCCTTGCAGCTCAGCATCAACCCATGTGTCACCACCATCAGCAGATATTTCAACGCGTGTTATTTTGCCTCGACCAGACCAGGCTAAACCTGATATTTGATAAATGCCTGGATTATCTGGCAGCATCATTCCTAATGAGGGTGATGTGATTAACGATTTGGCTTCATTTATGAATGTAAATTGGCGTGCTGTGCCATCAGGCATGAGCTCAGTGTATTGCGATGTTTCATCACGCGACATAGCAGGTTGGTCGGTTAAGCGTAATTGGCGTAACCATTTAACATTTAGAATACCTTCCCATCCCGGTAGCACCAAGCGCATCGGATAGCCATTTTCAGGGCGAATACGTTCACCGTTTTGATATAAAGCGAGGATGGCATCATCTAATAGTTTCTCAAGTGGGATACTAATATTGAGTGAAGAGGCATCAGCACCTTCGGCAATAACCCATTTAGCGCTAGGATTGATACCTGCTTCTTTAAGTAAATACTTAAGGGGGACACCTGACCATTCAGCATTTGAAACCAACCCATGTGCGTAGCCCGCTTTAGATTGGATTGGATTACTTTTCCAACCGCTATTACTGTTGCCACCGCATTCAATAAAACAAATCCGTGACTCCATTGGATAGCGCATTAAACTTTCAATATTAAAGCTTAATGGCTTATCTACCATGCCATCAATAAGTAAAATATGGGTGGCAGGGTCTATTTCTGGTACACCATTATGGTGTCGCTCGTAATGTAAGCCGTTAGGGGTGATCGTTCCTTGTAAGGCATGTAGTGGTGTCCAAGAAACACCATTTCCTGGTGCGGCAGGATTAGCTGAAATCCAGCGAATGATGCCCTTTTCATGTTCTGAGGGTTGGCCATAATTAGAAAAGTCAGTGCCGGGCACTCGCATAGATTCAGGCAATGTCTCAGGAAAACCTAATTCTTCTGAATGGGTTAACACGGGCAAACTGAATGTTCCCCCGGCTAATGCACCACCTAATGCGGCCTTTTTTAGAAATTTACGGCGGCTTTGTGTGTTGGAGTCATTCATACGTTAACCTCGTTTAGGTTTCAGGAAGAAACCAGTTATCTAATTGAGCAATAGCCTGCTCTTTACCTGTTTTTTTCAATGACGAAAATAATTGGACACCTGCATTTAGATTTAGTTTTCTAAGCTGTGCCTCGACGGAGTGCAAGCTAGCCATTGCCGCGCCATGTTTCAATTTATCAGATTTAGTGAGTAATATATGAACAGGTAATTCAACATTATTTGCCCATTTTACCATCTGTATATCGAACTCTTTTAAAGGGTGGCGAATATCCATCATCAGCATCAAACCTTTTAGTGCTTGTCGTGTTTCAAGATATTTCCCTAAGGTTTGTTGCCATCGAATTTTCATTTTTTCAGGCACTTTTGCATAACCATAACCGGGCAAATCAACTAATGCGCGCTCATCATCAAGCGCAAAAAAGTTGATCATTTGAGTGCGGCCAGGGGTTTTACTTATACGCGCTAATGACTTTTGATCTGTGATGGTGTTAATGGCGCTTGATTTACCTGCATTAGATCGACCCGCAAAAGCAACTTCAATCCCCATGTCAGCAGGTAATTCAGATAATTGGGTAGCGCTAATTGTATAGTGAGCCTGACGGTAAATGTTTGTCATGGGTTTAGTTAACTACTCTTGATTTTAGATGGTATTTTTGGTGCAAAAACGCACTAATAAGAGTAGCATATCATCAAGTGTATTTATGGGTATCCAATTTTAGGGAACAACAATGAAAAAAATAGTAATGGCAGTAGCAGTATATTTGTCAATGGCCTCAGCTATGCCAGCGATAGCGGCCGGAGATGCTTCAGCAGGAAAAGGTAAAGCAGCCGTTTGCGCAGCCTGTCATGGCGCTGATGGTAATAGCCCTTCAAGCATGTTTCCTAAATTAGCAGGGCAAGGCGAAAGCTATCTAGTTAAACAAATGACTGAATTTAAAGATGGAACACGTGAAAATGCTGTGATGGCGCCTATGGTTGCTGCATTATCAGAACAGGATATGGCTGATTTAGCGGCATATTACGCGGGTAATAAATCAACAGAAGGCGGCACAGCTGAAGAATTAGTTGACGCTGGCCAAGCTGTTTATCGTGGCGGTAATAAAGAAACAGGTTTACCTGCATGTATGGCGTGTCATGGCCCAACAGGTGCAGGAATGCCTGCTGCTAAATGGCCTGCTCTATCAGGACAACACGCTGCTTATATTGAAGCACAATTAAATGCGTTCGCCAGTGGTATACGCAGTAATGATTCAAATAATATGATGCGTGATATTGCAGCAAAAATGACAGCGGATGAAATTAAAGCTGTTTCTGCTTACGCTTCTGGTTTACATTAATATTTAAATTTCTTAAAAGCCGCATGACATAATTTGCATGCGGCTTTCTTATTATTGGCACAGTATCACGTGTTAATTTCAATTGGTTCAACGTAATTTTATGTCCGATGATAGTAATTCACCCACTCGCCACCACACATTAGGTCAGCGCTTATTCCAATTTTTGGGATCGATGGATTTAGCCGTTACTCTATTAGTCGCTCTGGCTATTGCTTCAATTATCGGAACGGTGCTACAGCAAAATCAGCCTTATACAGATTATCTCATTAAATTTGGTCCTTTTTGGTTTGATGTATTTGAATCCGCAGGTTTATATGATGTTTATAGTGCTTTGTGGTTTCTTGCCATTCTGACACTGTTGGTTATTTCTACATCTGTTTGTGTGATTCGTAATACGCCTTCTATGTTGAAAGATATGCGTAACTTGCGAACGCATGTGCAATCAAAATCATTGCGTGCGATGCATCATAAAAAGCAGTGGTCTGTTGACACCGATGAGCAAAAAAGTGCTGCTAATTTAGAAGCGGCGCTTTCCAGTTTAGGATTTAGAGCTAAACAAACATCTAAGCCCGATGAGATTTTGGTTTCAGCGATGCGTGGAGGCATGAATCGTCTGGGCTATATATTGACGCATTTCGCCATTATTATTATTTGCGTCGGTGGTTTAATGGATAGTAATTTGCCATTAAAACTTGCTGAATGGCAAGGGCGTATAAAAGTTGAAACACGCGACTTACCTACAAGTAAGATCCCTGAAATAAGTCGTTTAGCGGTTGGCTCACAGGCCTTTCGTGGCAGTATCAGTATTCCTGAAGGTCGCGAATCATCCGTTGCATTTTTGGCGATGCGAGATGGTTATTTGGTACAAAACCTACCTTTTAGAATAGCGGTGAAAGATTTCCGAATTGAGCATTACGCAACGGGACAGCCCAAATCTTTTGAGACAGATCTCGTCTTATACGATGAGGATTTAGCTGAACCCATTGAAACAACAATTTCAGTTAATCATCCTTTGTTTCACAAAGGTTATGCTATTTATCAAGCAAGCTTTAGTGATGGTGGTACAGGTCTATCACTTGAAGCGTGGCCTTTAGATAAAGCGGCGGGGCGTGCGCCCGTTGAGTTTGACACCAAAGTTTTTGAGAATAGACAAATGAGCTGGGGCGAGCAAAGCCTACGCTTAGAGGTGCTGTCATTCCGTCCGTTCAACATTAACCCTGATCCTACGGATGAGGATCCTGATAGGGTGCGAAATTTTGGGCCGAGCTTTGGTTATAAGTTACGTCAAGATACAGGTGTAGCATTAGAATTTCTTAATTATACTTTGCCTGTAGAACGCAACGGGCGCGAATATTACCTCAGTGGAGTGCGTAGTAGTCAAGCTGAGCCATTTGGCTACTTATATTTACCCATTGATATCGAGGGTGGCTTGACGCACTTTAGTCATTTCTTGCAACGGTTACAAGATGAAAATATTGTAGGTGACGTTGCTCATACAATGATGATTGATACCTTAGCTGAAATTAATAATCAAGATAAGCAGTTAGAGCAAAGCCTGCAAGAAACATTAACCTTGTTGGTTGCAACTTTTGTTGAAGGTGGTTTTTCTTCCATCAATGCGTTTATTGAGGGCACACTGCCTGAGGCTGAACAGAAAACATTAGGGCCAGCCTATCTAAGCATGTTGAGAGAAATGCTATCGCGCGTTTATCTCGGTGGTTCTAAGTATAAATATGAAGTTGATGAGCCCGAAAAAAATGCTGAGATTCAGGATGCTGAATTATTATTTTTCCAAGATGCAGTTGATGCAGTGGCCAGTTTATCACGCTATGGTTCGCCGGTATTTTTAGAGCTAACAGATTATGAACATGTTGAAGCGAGTGGTTTGCAAATAACGCATTCACCAGGTAAACCTATTGTTTATTCGGGATGTGCTTTCTTAATTATAGGTGTGTTTTTACTGTTTTATTTGCCGCAACGACGTTTTTGGGCAATAGTGAAAGCTAATGGCAAAGGAACGGATGTGTTGTTAGCGGGGATGAGTAACCGAAACCCACGTGAATTCGGCTTGTTTTTTGAGCAGACTGCGAATCAATTGAAAGCGAGTACAGGGAACTATGAGCAACAATAATGTTCTTAGAACTGTGAAATGAAAGAGAATGGATAATGACGAATAGCGTAAGCACAATGTATACAGACACAAGCTCGCCTATAGCACAGTGGTCATGGCGTGGCTTAATGGCGCTAGCGGCAGTTGCTTTATTAGTGCTTTATTCCAGCGTATTTGATAGTTATGAAATAGGTATCGTGATTCTCACGGCGGTAAGCTTAGCTTTGCTTGGCCAAAACTGGTCAGGCTTTCGGAATCACCTAACAGTCGTGGCTATATTAAGTTTTTTTGCAATATGGCTCTATGGTCAAGATCTTAGTCTTGGTGAATCAAACTTCTTTTTAAAGTATTTGATAGCGAGTCAATCCGCTTTTATGTGGATGAGCGCCTTGTTTGTAATGGCCACCGTGGCCTATTTCGCAGGCCTTTTTATGCGATCATCTTTCACCGAAAAAGTGGCATCAGCACTCACATGGTCAGCCGCTACCATGGGTATGATAGGACTGATGGTTCGCTGGCGTGAATCCTACCTTATTAGCCCAGATGTGGGCCACATTCCTGTTAGTAATCTATATGAAGTGTTTATTTTATTCGCGATTATTACCTCATTACTTTATTTATTCTATGAACGTCGTTACCAAACGCGTAGCTTAGGTGGTTTTGTATTATTAATTATTAGTGCAGCAGTTGTTTTCCAGCTTTGGTACACCTTTGGTAAAGGTGCTCATGAGATTCAACCACTAGTACCCGCGCTACAAAGTTATTGGATGAAAATCCATGTGCCTGCTAATTTTGTGGGTTATGGTGCATTCGCTATGGCAGCAATGATTGGTGTGGCTTATTTATTAAAATCGCACCAACAAACTCACAACCAGCGAGGATTGTTAGCTACGTCATTACCTGATTTAGTGATTATGGATGACCTGATGTATAAATCGATTGCATTAGGTTTTGCATTTTTCACACTAGCAACAATATTAGGTGCATTGTGGGCGGCTGAAGCATGGGGCGGTTATTGGTCTTGGGATCCAAAAGAGACATGGGCACTCATTGTTTGGCTAAATTATGCCGCGTGGTTGCATATGCGTATGAGTAAAGGTTGGAATGGTAACCCGATGGCTTGGTGGGCGGTAATTGGCTTATTTGTTACCTTATTTGCCTTCCTAGGCGTGAATATGTTTTTGTCTGGATTACATTCATACGGCGAATTATAAATTTGTACATTGTTAAAAATTAAGGAAACAACATGAAAAAAATGATTACAGCAGCGGCATTATTATTAGGTGCGACTTTATTACCGATTAGCGCGATGGCGATGCCTGAAGCATATATTGCAGGTGTGCACTATAAATCAACGGCTTCATTATTGGCAACGAGTACCGAAGAGAAAGTTGAGGTGATAGAAATGTTTTCTTATGCTTGTCCTCATTGTTA
>JBJPGE010000029.1:0-19208 GCA_048595465.1 Methylophagaceae bacterium
GCGATGTGTAAAGCCAAAGCAAACGGCAACTACATGAATTCAATGCTGGCGCTGCAAGAAGCGATTAACTGTGGTTATGATGAAGCCTTATTATTAGATGCTACAGGCTTTGTTGCCGAGGGTAGTGGTGAGAACTTCTTTATGATCCGTGACGGCGTATTGTATACACCGACATTGACATCAGCATTAGAGGGTATCACCCGCGCAACGATTATGACGTTGGCTGAAGATATTGGATTAGAAATTATTGAAAAACAAATCACTCGGGATGAAGTGTATATTGCTGATGAAGCCTTCTTCACTGGCACGGCGGCTGAAGTAACGCCTATCCGTGAGCTCGATAACCGCACGATTGGCAATGGTGGCCGTGGTCCGATTACGGAACAATTACAATCAATGTATTTTGATCAAGTTTATGGACGCAGTGAAGTGTATAAGAACTGGAATTCGCATGTATAAGCCATGGTGAATCATAAATGAAGTTTATTTTCGAAAAAATAGCACATGGATTTCTATTTGGTATTGGGTTGAGTCTAGTCTTAGGCATATTTTTATACTTTGCCTATACTGCCGCTGAAGAATATATGGATGCATCGGAAGATTATTCATATCCTTCCGATGCAGACTTAATTGAAATAACAAAACATCGGGAATTAGAACGTGATGGAAAACTATTAATTCTTGGTGAGTTAAAAAACATTGGAGAAGAAAGCACTGATGCCATCACACTTAATGTTGATCTGTTCCAAGATGGAGAGTTTGTTAAGCAGTGTGATGAATATCTAGATGGAAGTTTAGATGCCGGAGAAGCAAGAAATTTTGAATTATCTTGTGGCGGAGGTTGTTCTAATGATTCAATCGTGGAACATGATTCATATAAAGTTTATATTACTAGCAGTTATTAAGTACTAGAAAGATAAAAATGTAAGAGGAAGAACACATGGCAGGTCACAGTAAATGGGCAAATATTCAACATCGCAAAGGCGCACAAGATGCCAAGCGAGGAAAACTATTCACTAAATTTATTCGTGAAATCAGTGTTGCAGCCAAAGAAGGTGGCAGTGATGTAGCCAACAATCCTCGTCTTCGCGCTGCCATTGATAAAGCCCTAAGCGGCAATATGACACGCGACGTAATCGAACGTGCTACTAAACGTGGTGCAGGTGAGTTAGAAGGCGTAAGTTATGTTGAAATTATTTATGAAGGTTACGGTCCGAGTGGTATCGCCATTTTATTAGACTGCTTAACTGATAATAAAAATCGCACCGTGGCTGAAGTGCGTAATGTATTCGTTAAACGTGGCGGCAATATGGGCACAGATGGTTCGGTTGCTTACCTGTTTAATAAGCGTGGCATTATTAGCTATGCCGCGGGTACAGATGAAGATGCCGTAATGGAAGTGGCATTAGAATCAGGTGCAGAAGATATCATCACCAATGACGATGGTTCAATTGACGTTTTCACTTTGCAACAAGATTATGCTGCAGTGAAAGATGCACTCGATGAAGCCAAGTTTGAATCGGTGTCATCAGAAATAACCATGCACCCAGAAATCACCATTGCTTTAGATCTCAACGATGCTGAAAAGGCGATGGCAATGATCAATGCGTTTGAAGATTTAGACGATGTGCAAGCAGTTTATTCTAATGCAGATTTCTCAGATGAAATCATGGAACAGCTGGCTGGCGGCGAATAAGCCTTATCGTGCAAAGCCTAAAAGCATAGCGGGTATTTAATATGACGCGTATTTTAGGTATAGATCCCGGCTCACGAAAAACAGGCTTTGGCATTATTGAGCTTGATGGTCAAAAAATAAAACACGTGATTAATGGTCGTTTAATGGTGGGCGATGGCGATTTTCCCGATAGGCTAAAGCAGATATTTGAAGGTTTGACCGACATTATTGTGCGTTATAAACCCGATATGATGGCCATTGAAAAAGTGTTTTTACACAAAAACCCTGATTCAGCATTAAAACTAGGCCAAGCACGCGGCGCCGCTATTTGTGCCGGCGTAAGCCAAAACTTAAAAGTGCATGAATATACCGCCACACAAATAAAAAAAGCAGTGGTCGGCAATGGCCATGCTAAAAAAGAACAAGTGCAATATATGATGTCGGTTATCTTGTCTTTGTCAGATGCGCCAGATGAAGATGCCGCCGACGCACTGGCTTGTGCCATGACACATGCAAACCATGCTCCGGTAGATGGCAAAATAAACACCAAATTGCCAGCAGGCATGCGAACATCAAGACGAAGCGGACGGTACGGACGATGATAGGAAGATTACGCGGTATTATTCTTGAAAAACAAGCACCAGAATTGGTGATTGATGTGCAAGGCGTGGGCTACGAAGTTTCAGCCCCCATGTCGACCTTTATTCATCTGCCCGCTATTAATGAAGAAGTCTCGCTTTTCACACATCTAATCGTACGAGAAGATGCGCAATTACTCTACGGCTTTTCAACTATACGCGAGCGTTTGCTCTTCCGAAGTTTATTAAAAGTGAATGGGGTAGGTGCCAAGCTAGCATTAACCATTCTTTCTGGTAGTGATGTTGATGACTTTGCTCGCAGCGTGCAAGAGGGCGATGCAGCAAGCCTAACGCGACTTCCCGGCGTAGGTAAAAAAACAGCGGAGCGACTGATTATTGAAATGCGTGATCGCCTAAAAGACATCAGCGGTGCAATGGGATTAAAACCTGTCGTATCGGCGGCAGCTAAGCTAGCTGGAGCCAAAGATGAAGCGGCAGAAGCTTTAGTCTCATTAGGCTACAAACCTGCAGAAGCAGAGAAAATGATTCGCAGCTTAGATACTGATGGGTTGAACACTGAGCAAATTATTAAATTAGCATTACAGAGAAATTAAAAGATTGTAGAATATGCGAATTCAATAAAGGGAAGAGAATGAGAGCTTCGACACGTAACAAAAAACTGTTAAATTGGGTAGATGAGATGACCATGCTCTGTCAGCCTGATAGCGTTGTTTGGTGCGATGGCACTGATGCTGAATGGGATGCAATGTGGAAACTCATGCTCAACAGCGGCACTGCGATAAAGTTAAATGAAGAAAAACGCCCCAATAGTTACCTAGTTCGCTCTGTCCCGGCCGATGTTGCACGGGTTGAAGATCGCACCTTCATCTGTTCAGAAAAACAACAAGATGCTGGCCCGACCAATAACTGGGCTGATCCACAAGAAATGCATCAAACACTGAACGGTTTATTCTCGGGTTGTATGAAAGGTCGAACACTTTATGTTATTCCTTTCAGTATGGGCCCGATTGGTTCTGATATTGCCCAAATAGGAGTCGAATTAACGGATTCACCTTATGTTGTCACCAATATGCATACCATGGCGCGCGTAGGTCAGGCAGTGTTAGATGTGTTGGGTGACGACGGTGATTTTGTGCCGTGTTTGCATTCAGTCGGTGCGCCATTAACGCTGGGTCAAAAAGATGCGCCGTGGCCTTGTAACCCCGAAAACCGTTACATTGTGCATTATCCCGAAACACGTGAGATTTGGTCTTTTGGTTCGGGTTATGGCGGCAATGCATTGCTGGGTAAAAAATGTTTTGCTCTGCGCATAGCATCAAGCATGGCGCGTGATGAAGGTTGGCTGGCGGAACATATGCTTATTCTTAAGCTCACTAATCCTGAAGGTGAAGCTCAATATATTGCCGGTGCATTTCCAAGCGCCTGTGGTAAAACGAATCTTGCCATGCTTACGCCAACCATTCCAGGTTGGAAAGTCGAAACAGTGGGCGATGATATTTGTTGGATGAAATTTGGCGATGATGGCCAACTTTATGCCATTAATCCTGAGGCAGGTTTCTTTGGTGTCGCACCGGGAACCAGCATGGAATCGAATGCCAATGCCATGTTATCAATGCAAAAAAATACAATTTTTACCAATGTCGCGCTAACAGATGATGGCGATGTTTGGTGGGAAGGCATGACCGATGAACCACCTGCTAACCTAACAGATTGGAATGGCAATGGCTGGGTTGCAGGCACATTGGCTGCTCATCCTAATTCGCGTTTCACCGCGCATGCTGCCCAATGTCCCGTTATTGCCGATGAATGGAATGATCCAAAAGGCGTGCCGATTAGTGCTATTTTGATGGGCGGCCGGCGTGCTTCAATTGTGCCACTGGTTACCGAAGCGAGAGATTGGAAACACGGCACATTCTTCGGCACCATCATCGCGTCAGAAATGACCGCAGCCGCGTTTGGCGAGATCGGTAAGTTACGCCGGGATCCAATGGCAATGTTACCTTTCTGTGGTTATAATATGGCCGATTATTGGGGCCATTGGCTGCAAATGGGCGAACAAAAAAATGCCCGAATGCCCAACATTTATTACGTCAACTGGTTCCGCAAGAATGAACAAGATAAGTTTATGTGGCCGGGCTTTGGCGAAAATAGCCGCGTGTTAAAATGGATCTTCGAACGCTGTAACGGCACAGCCGAAGTAGTTGAAACTGCGATTGGCAATATGCCTACACCAAATGGCATTGATTTCAGTGGTTTAAATTTATCAGAAGAAGATAGTGTGAACCTAATGCGTGTTGATACCGAAGGTTGGTTAGCCGAGTTAGAAGGCATCGAAGATTATTACGCAACATTTGGCGATCATTTGCCAGCAGAACTAACAACACAAGTGAATGAGCTACGCAGTCGATTACACGCATCGAAGCAAAACTAAGCCAGCTCCTTATTATTTGAATTAAACAGAGACAAAACATGACAATTAAACGAATCGGACACCGTTATAGTGACAGCAAATCAGGCGCAACCATTGATGTATGGTTTCCGCGTTCAAATAAAGAAATTGCACGAAGCTGTTTGGCTCTAAAAGTAGGCTTAATTAAAGGTGATTTTGTCGAAGTAGAAATACAATCAGTCGATGATGCTCCAAAATCAGCTGAAGAAGCCTATTTAAGACTGCACCTATTATCTGAATGTGCGGTTAAACCAAATGAAATTAACCTTGATGGCG
The DNA here is from genome assembly GCA_048595465.1 of Methylophagaceae bacterium. Classification (GTDB taxonomy): domain Bacteria; phylum Pseudomonadota; class Gammaproteobacteria; order Nitrosococcales; family Methylophagaceae. The sequence goes on from JBJPGE010000029.1 coordinate 5,000, forward strand.
TATTTGGCTTATTAGCTAATGTTGCATGGACATCAGCAGGTCCAGTTCTACCGAATGAAGTAGAAAACCTACGTGAATTGATTGCTGCAGAAGATCATCAGTTAAATGTAACCTCTATCGATAAATTCCCACGGATGACAGATTATGTGATTCCAGAAGGCGTACGTATCGGTAATGCTGATCGGGTTAGACTAGGCGCACATCTAGCATCAGGTACAACCGTGATGCATGAAGGTTTCTGCAACTTCAATGCAGGTACATTAGGTCATTCAATGGTCGAAGGCCGCATTAGTGCAGGCGTGGTTATTGGTGATGGTTCTGATATCGGCGGTGGTGCCTCCATTATGGGTACATTATCAGGTGGCGGCACAACCGTGATCTCAATGGGCAAAAAGAATCTATTGGGTGCCAATGCAGGCTTAGGTATCTCATTAGGCGATAACTGCATCATCGAATCAGGTTTATATATAACAGCAGGCACAAAAGTGAAAATGCCAGATGGTGAGATAGTATCTGCAAGAAAATTATCAGGCCAATCAGGTTTATTGTTTAGACGACATAGCCAAACAGGTGCGGTTGAAGCGATTATGACAGATGGTTCTTTGTGGGGGGGGTTGAATACTGCTTTGCATAGTAATGATTAAGGAGAATGGATCTCAAGGGACGGTTAAATCAAATAGGTTAGTACCTTTAATTGCCTGATTTATTAGTAACCAAAGGAAAAAAATGCATAAATTATTACAGATGAAATTTATATATTTCATCATCATGATACTCCTGAGCGGCTGTGCTACTACCGCTCTTTACGGGAATAAATTTGAGCCCGCTGGCAACGGCAAGCATTCATATACATTAAAAATATATTTTGGAGCTCCTGTAACCTACACACGAGAAACTATAGAAATATCTACCAGTTCACGGCTTAATGAGGAAGCAATGAAATTTATTGATACTAATAGTTCATATACAAACTTTAATATTATTCGTTCAGAAGTTGACATGACTAATCGTTATATCATCTACACTGTTAACTTTAATTGAAAATGAACGGCTGGAAAATCAACAGGAGCAGATTTTGAGCGCGAGGAAAAATGAATCAATAGAAATCAATAGGGTCAGACTCGATTGATTTTTAACGTTAGCTTAATTAAAAGGAATAAGGTTAACTACCCTGTTTGTTTTCTTCATTATTAAAGAAAAATAGGGTCAAGTCTTGCAATACAGCATACGGATAAGCCAGCAATGGCGGCTATGTTTTGAGTTTGAAGATGGCAATGCTTTTAATGTAGAAATAGTAGATTATCACTAGGAGTGAACTGATCATGATTAATAATCCATTCCACCCCGGCATCTTCTTACAAGAATTGCTTGAGGATATGAATATTACGCCTTACCGCTTGGCAAAAGATACCTTTATGCCAGCAACCAGAGTGGGCGATATTTTAAAGCAACGACGCTCAGTAACGCCTGATACCGCGATGCGTTTAGCAAAATACTTTGGCATGACAGCCGCTTACTGGATCAATTTACAAAGTAGTTATGATTTGAGCAAGTGCCAGCCTGCACATATTGAAGATATCCGCGCGATAGCGTAATCAGTTAGGTATATACGACAAGTATCACGTGTATAGATAATTAATCATTATTCACATGAGAGCAGACTTTTATATGGACATTGTTGCAGACATTTATTGAAGAATTATTCTGTATATGTTTGAATGTAATGAAAGTTAACTGGACATTAGCATGGACATTTATACGGACACAAATATAAGACGTATCGAAACTAAGCAATTTGGAGTGTTTAAGTTTCAGCTTGGATTGAGTAACGCTGGGGTGGAGATCATACTTCAACGAGTTCAAGATGCACAAGATCGCTTTTGTGTTTCCCCGTTGGCTTCTGTGGCTACACAATTAGAAAAGGAAGTAGTAGTTAGTTCAGTCTTTGGAACAAACACTATTGAGGGTGGTGAACTGTCGGAGCAAGAAACCGAACAAGCACTGCTATTATCTCCTGAACAGATCCAGAATAGTCAACAACAACGCGCTTTGAATATTAAAAATGCTTATGATTTTGTTAGAGGTGTCTCTGTTTCTGAAAATTGGCATCCTACGGTAGAAAACGTGCTCGACATTCATAGAAGAATTTATGAGGGATTAGACGAGCCTCAGAATAGCGGGGTATTTAGAGATAATCCTGATGGTGTGATAACGCGTGTGGGAAATGAAGAGCATGGGGGGATATATAAGCCCCCACAAAATGGTGCAGATATTCGATTGTTGTTAAGTGAGTTACTGACGTGGAATGTTGAACTTGCAGATAAAGGCGTGCCCGCCCTAATTCGGGCGCCACTGATACATTTATATTTTGAGCTTATCCATCCTTTTTGGGATGGTAATGGACGTGTTGGCAGGGTGTTAGAGGCTGGGATTTTATATGCTGATGGTTTTCGCTATGCGCCTTTTGCTCAAGCATCTTATTATTTGCGAAATATTGATAAGTATTTTGCATTGTTTAATTTTTGCCGAAAGGCGGCAAATAAAAAACGGGACTTTCCAAATGTAGAATTTGTTTCTTTTTTCCTTGAGGGCATGTTAGAAACGATTAATAATTTACATGATCGTGTAAATGGCATGGTGAGTATTGTTCTTTTTGAAGCCCAGATAAAACGCTTGCATGACTATAAAGTGATTAATGAAAGACAATACGTGATTGTTAATGAAATATTAACGAAAGGGTCTGCAAGTACTTTGGACGAAATCCAACGCTCAATTTGGTACCTTCCTCTTTATCGCAAGCTAACAGATAAAACACGGACAAGAGATATGAAGCAACTTATTGAGATGGGCTTACTTTCTACAAATGATGATGGAATATTGCTCCCTAGCTTTATTGACGCAGATAGTTTGTAATTCTTCTTCCTTTTTTAACTCACCCTAAACCACGCAATGCAGTAATTCTGTCATCTAGGCTGGGATGGGTAGCAAATAGCTCTCTAAAGCCGCTTTTTTTGCTGCCAGAGATGCCCATTGCTTGCATCTGCTTAGGTAGTGCTTCGGTGTTGCTGCTATCTAGTCGTTGTAATGCGGCAATCATTTTGCTGGGGCCAACTAGTTTTGCAGCGCCGGCATCAGCACGGAACTCGCGCTTGCGGCTGAACCACATCACGATAACGCTGGCAAGAATGCTGAGCACGACTTGTGCAATCATCGATGTAACGAAATAGCCGATGCCATGGCCGCGATTATTTTTAAGGATTACCCTGTCAACAATATGGCCAATCACCCGCGACAGGAAAAATACAAAGGTATTCACTACGCCTTGGATTAAGGTCATGGTGATCATGTCGCCATTGGCAACATGGCTGACTTCGTGTGCCAATACCGCTTCTACTTCATCTTTTGTCATGGACTGCATTAAGCCTGTGCTCACTGCAACGAGGGCATTGTTTTTGCTCATGCCGGTGGCAAATGCGTTGGGGGTGTCTGACTGATAAATGGCAACTTCTGGCATGCCAATATCAGCTTGTGCCGCTTGGCGTGTGACGATATCAATCAACCAGCGTTCGGTGTCGTTGCTAGGAGTTTCGATGACTTTTGCGCCTGTTGAGCGTTTCGCCATCCATTTTGAAATGGCCAAAGAAATAAACGAGCCAGTGAAGCCGACAACAGCAGATATGACTAATAAACCATTGATATTTAAATCAACCCCATTTGCATCGAGTGCGCCTTCTACACCGAGCAAACGCATGGTGATGCTTAACACCACTAAAATGGCGGCATTGGTGGCTAAGAATAATAAAATTCGCATGGTGTATTCCTAAAAAATGAATAAGTCGTAGCTTTTAATATGTGGGTGGAGGGGTTAAAAATCAAGACTCGATTAATTTTTACTTTAGCTGATCATAGCTTCTATACCCAAGAGACCTCAGTTTGCAGCTTTTCCCACTTCGTCATTCCCATGAAAATGGGAATCCAGGGGTAGTGGATCTGGCCACTATCCTTGGATCCCCGCGTTCGCGAGGATGACGGGCTTGTGTGGAATTATATTATGTTTTGTACAAATTGAATGATTAGAGGTATATCTTATTTCTCTGCCGCTTCTTTTAATAACTCCCCCAAAGGCCGCTCATCAATAAGCAAATCAACAATTCGTGGTACGCCTTCTTTATTGATCGACAATCTTAGATAGGCGGTATTATCAATTCTCGCTTGGCGAAGTAAATCTTCGGCCAATCGAGCCTGTGTTTCGGGGATATAAAAACGATTTAACGGTTCTTGCAAGTCGTCATATTGCATAAAACCATCACATTGTTTTGCAAGATGAGTATCGTCGATGTGCACTTTAGGTGCTTGCTCACCGACATCAGTTAAACAATAAGAGCAGCCCATATTGCCGGAGCATTGTTCTTTTGATTCTTGCCAATCATAGGCTAATCTAAAACGTAAATAATGACCGCGAAGTAAATCTCGTGGGTCATATCCCGTTATTGCGAAATCCCATTGTGTGCCGATGCTTAGATGATATTCGGCACGAGCAATCAGCAAGCACAATAAAATAAAGGGAATCATTACAATCATCAACAGTTTTTTATTGATCATTTTGAATCTCCCGCTATTTTATCTTTTTGTGATAGCCCAAAATAGTGAGCTAAGGAATCTGCTTTTTTAAACCAGCCCCACACCACCAACAGCGTTATGATGCCGCCAACGACTAGGCCTATACCTGTTTCTAACATTGAGCCAAACACTTCGAAATAAATAAACAATAATCGTATGCAGATTAATGCGGTCATTACATTAAACATTCTGATGGATTGTATTTTGAGGGCGGCCCATGCCAGCACAAACATATAGGCAATATTAATCACAGCGCCGACCACCGGGTAACGATAATCATGCCACAACGCGGTTGCACCGATGATAAACGTGGTTATTAATACAACACGCATCGCCAGATGGGTATCTTGAGATCGGGTGGGGTAGAGTTTAGGAATAAACGCGACCATTGCCGCTGTGGCAAAGAAAGTGACAACAAGGAAAATTTGCAGTGATTTTATGTCACTTGCTGATCCGTTGATAGATTCATACCACAGGAAGTGGCAAAACCAACCACCGATAATGATGGCTAGCCAGCTATATCGTGAGAGTTCGCCTGCCATAACAGGGCGGTTTTTCACTAACCAGGGAATGCGCGACAACAATATAAAAAAGAATGGCGGTAAGATACACAAAATGCCAAATAGGACTTCTCTTAAGTATTGCTGCGAAATGATTGTTCTAAGAATGTCATCGAGCGCTTCTAGATTGAGCGCATAGGTTACACACGTACCGACAATCCACAACACAGAGAGAAACTTACCTCGGCCTAATAAGACGATGGGGATAGTGACCAGTGTCCACACCAATAGTAGCTTGGCAATGCTACCGCCGAGTTGATAGGTTTGGCCAATTAACGCCATTGAAGCCAAGGTGAAACCATAATAGAAAATGACTAATATTTCCCTTAGCCACTGACGGCTAGGTGTAGGCGTTCCTTGTGAGATGACGCGATATAGCGTCACTGCAATAACGAGACATAGAATCAGATCGGCAGCTAATTTTAACCAATCTGGTGTTTGCATCCAGTTTGAAGCCACGACAGAAACCAATCCTAAGATAATGGCAAAAGCACCCAAGCCACCAAATGCCCAAAGAGCGATGGGCTTTGAATTGTTTTTTTCAAACTCACTGATTTTATCGGCAGTCGCACTATCGATAAGATTGGCTTGTTGCCATGCACTTAGTTTTTTAGATAAGCTCATAAAATGTAAATACACCCGTTATTAGAACTGATTTTAGTATATAGATAATAATACTAAAGGCTAGGTTAAATTTCAGGAAGTACCTCCCTAGCTATTATTGTCATTTTTAGCGAGAATAGGAGAATGAACAATCTATTTTTCTTTCGTTATTGCATGGCTAAAGGTTTTTAATGGAACAAGACCGCTTTATTTCTGCTACTGCTCAAACTGATGAGCGGCATCAAGATCAGGATCAGGCTATTCGCCCCGATGCATTAAGCGATTATATTGGCCAGCCAGTGGTGCGTGAGCAAATGGAGTTATTTATTGCTGCCGCTAGAAAACGTAAGGAAGCATTAGATCACACCTTAATCTTTGGGCCGCCCGGTTTAGGTAAAACCACATTGGCTCATATTATTGCCAATGAAATGGGTGTTAATTTAAGACAAACATCTGGCCCTGTTTTAGAACGACCAGGTGATTTAGCCGCGATATTAACCAATCTTGAAGCTAACGATGTGCTCTTTGTAGATGAAATTCATCGCCTCAGCCCCATTGTTGAAGAGGTATTGTATCCAGCGCTGGAAGATTTTCAGCTTGATATTATGATTGGCGAAGGTCCGGCAGCGCGTTCTATTAAGTTGGATTTAGAACCTTTCACACTTGTGGGTGCAACTACACGAGCGGGCTCTCTAACATCACCATTACGTGATCGTTTTGGTATTGTGCAACGATTAGAGTTCTACAATACGGCTGATTTGAGCACTATTGTGCAGCGTAGCGCTAGAATTTTTGGTGTAAGTTTAGATAATGAGGGTGCTAATGAAATTGCCCGACGTTCAAGGGGTACTCCTCGAATAGCAAATCGATTACTACGACGTGTACGTGATTATGCCGAAGTAAAATTTGATGGCAAGATTACGGTAGAAATTGCTCGGCAGGCATTAGATCTTTTAGATGTGGATGATAACGGATTCGATATGATGGATCGCAAATTATTGTTAGCTATTATCGAGAAATTTGAAGGTGGCCCTGTCGGTGTTGATAATCTAGCCGCGGCGATTGGTGAAGAGCGTGGCACGATTGAAGATGTATTAGAACCTTTCTTAATTCAAGAAGGTTTTATTATGCGAACACCACGCGGCCGAACCGCAACTAAACGTGCCTATTTACATTTAGGTTTAACGTCCACGGCACAGGATAAACAACGTGGCTGAATTTGAATGGCCGATCCGTGTTTATTACGAAGATACGGACAGTGGTGGCGTGGTATACCACTCTAACTATCTAAACTTTATGGAACGGGCCCGTACAGAATGGCTTCGTTCTTTAGGTTTTGAACAAGATGAGTTAATCACTAACCACCAATGTATTTTTGCGGTTCATTCGATGCAACTAAACTTTCGACGACCCGCCAAATTTAATGATCTTTTATTGGTACAATCACGTATTACAGATCTATCAGGTGCCAGTTTTGAATTTGAACAAAAAATATTTCGTGATGATGAACTGTTATGCGAAGCTGTGGTCAAAATCGCATGTTTAAATGCAAATCGCTTTCGGCCCATGTCCATTCCCCCATTATTATTAACGGAGATAGAAAGTGAACGCTGATCTTTCTTTGATAACCCTTATTTCTGAAGCCAGTTTATTGGTGAAGCTTGTCATGTTGGCTTTGCTCGCTATCTCGGTTTATTCCTGGTTTCTAATTTTTAGAAAAAGTAGTGAACTATCACAAGCAAAAAAAGATGCCGATTCGTTTGAAGATAAATTCTGGTCTGGCAATGAACTCAATAAACTGTATGAAGATATTTCATCACGACCGCATGCAAGCCAAGGTATGGAAGGAATTTTTGAGGTTGGGTTTAAAGAGTTTGTCCGGCTCAAAAAATCATCGTCAGACTCAGGGTTAGTGCTCGAAGGCGCACAACGCGTGATGCATATTTCATTGTCCCGCGAAATTGATCGCTTAGAAATGTCATTACCGTTCCTAGCTACGGCGGGTTCAACGAGTCCATATATTGGTTTATTCGGAACCGTGTGGGGAATTATGAATTCATTCCGCGCTCTTGGAGATGTGCAACAAGCTACATTAGGTATGGTTGCACCGGGAATTGCCGAAGCATTGATTGCCACTGCTATGGGTTTATTTGCCGCGATTCCTGCAGTGGTGGCTTACAATAAATATTCTCATGAAGTTGAGCGATTAATAAATCGTTACGATACCTTCTTAGAAGAGTTTTCTTCTATCTTACAACGTCAACATAGCTAACAACGGATTATCCTGATGGCTATGACTAAGAATAAAAGACAACGTCGTAAACCGATGGCAGAAATCAATGTGGTGCCCTATATTGATGTGATGCTGGTGTTGCTCATTATCTTTATGATCACTGCACCGATGTTAACGCAAGGTGTACAGGTTGATTTACCTCAAGCTGCAGCAAATGCAGTTGAAACACCTGAAGATCATAACGAGCCACTCGTTGTTTCTGTTGATGCAGAAGGTTTATTTTATGTTGCATTTGGTGACCAGCAAGATAAACCGGTTACTGGAGAAAGGTTAAGAACAATAGTGGATGCAATATTACGGCGGAACCCTGAAACACAGGTGATGGTTAAAGGCGATAGCGCGGCCAATTATGGTCAAGTCGTTACAGTCATGGCACTGCTGCAAAAAGCAGGGGCGCCGAGCGTAGGACTTATTACAAAGCAGCCAGAAAATATCGATGAAAAATAGATTGTTTGAAAATATTTCTGCAGGTAGTTTGGCGATTATTCTACATCTGGCATTAGCGGCCTTAGTTGTGGTGGGTATGGACTTTCAATCAACACCACTGATCGCTGCACAACCCAAAGTAGATATTGTGCATGCGACGGCTATGGATGAAGCCGATGTGTTAGCAGAAATGACCCGACAGCAAGAATATGAGGATGAAAAACGTCAGCAAGAGAAGGACCGACAAGATGAAATCGATGAAAAATTACAACAAACTGAAGATAAGCTTGAACTGAAGAAACAAGAAATGCTTGAACAGCAAAAACAAGCAGAGCTTGAGCAGCAACAACGTGAGCTAGAAGCAGAGCAAAAGCAACAAGAAATTGAAGAGTTAAAAGAGCAGCGCAAGCTTGAAGATGAGAAGAGACAGCAAGCGGAAGTTGAACGTAAAGTAGAAGAAGAACGTAAACTTAAGGCCGAACAAGAACGGCTAGCGGAAGAAGAGCGTAAGCAGGAAGTAGCAGAAGAGCGCAGAATTGAAGAAGAGAAAAAGCGTCTAGCAGAAGCAGATAGAAAGGCCGAAGAAGCACGGAAACTTGAAGCCGAGCAAAAGCGTAAGGCCGAAGAAGACCGCAAACGCAAAGCAGAGGAAGAACGTAAAGCCGAAGAAGCACGCAAAATTAAAGCTGAACAGGATAGAAAAGCCGAAGAAGCTAGAAAGCGTAAAGCTGAAGCTGATGCACAAAGAGCAGAGGCCGATAGATTGTTACAAGAAGGTCTGGCAGCGGAAGCGCGTGAGCAAGAAACACAGCGGATCACAGGCGTTGTCAACCAGCATGTATCAATCATTAGACAACGTGTTAAACGTTATTGGATTAAACCAAGCAGTGCTGAACGAGGCTTACAATGTACATTACAGGTAAGTTTGTTTCTGCCTAGTGGTGAGGTCAAACGAGTAAAAGTAATAAAAAGTAGCGGCAACGCATTATTTGATCGCAGCGCTGAAAATGCGGTGTATAAAGCAAGCCCGTTACGTGTTCCAACGGATGCAAAAGCAGCAGAACAATTTAAACAATTTTCATTTAATTTTAAACCTGAGTAGAAGGTGAAATAATGACCAAACAATGGTTAAAAATAGCAGCCTCTTTGGCGGTGATCTTGCCATGGCAAGCACAGGCAGAGTTAGTAATCGATATTATTGGTGGCACCGAAGCCGCATTGCCCATTGCCGTTGTGCCTTTTGGCAATGAAGGACCGACAGCGCAGATAGATATTTCAGAAATAATTACCAATGATCTGGCAAGCAGTGGTCGATTTGATCCTTTGCCTAAGCGTGATTTAATTTCTGATCCCCATGAAAAATCAGAAATAAACTTTAAAGACTGGCGACTGCTACGTTCTGAAGGGCTTTTGGTCGGCAAAGTCAGCACGGAAGATGGTGAATTACATAAGGTGCAATTTCAGCTATTTGATGTGTATAAATCGCAGCAATTAGCAGGCATGCGTTACCAAGTTCCGGCTGGAGGCTTGCGCCGATTAGCACATCAAATTTCTGATCAAGTGTATCAAGCCTTAACGGGTGAGGTAGGGGTATTTGCAACACGACTCGCATTCGTAACGGTAGTAAAAGGTGCCGATGGTAATAAGCGTTATGCACTGCAGGTTTCAGATGCCGATGGTGCAAACCCACGCACGGTATTGCAATCAAAACAACCGATTCTTTCTCCAAGCTGGGCACCTGACGGCGAACGTTTGAGCTATGTGTCTTTTGAAAATGGTAAAACAGAAATCTTTGTGCAAGAAATGCGCAGTGGCAGACGCAATTCAGTGGCGGCATTTAAGGGGATTAATAGCGCACCAAGCTGGTCGCCGGATGGTACTAAATTAGCACTTACATTATCAAAAGCAGGCAATCCTGAAATTTATATATTAGAACTAGCGTCAGGAAAATTATCACGAGTGACACATAATTCACAAGCGATTGATACTGAAGCCGTGTGGATGCCAAACGGCAAGGAAATTTTATTTACATCTGATCGCGGTGGTCGCCCTCAAATATATAAAGTGTCAGTCGATGGTGGTCGAGCACAACGTGTGACGTTTGAAGGCAGCTACAATTCTTCCGCTGATATTTCACCCGATGGCCGCACTTTAACTATGGTTCATGGCTTTAAGGGTAAATTTTACATTGCCGTGCAAGACCTACAATCGGGCACACTACAAGTATTAACGGAAAGAGGGCGAGATGAATCGCCAAGCTTTGCGCCAAATGGCCGCGTGATCCTGTATGCTACCGAATATAGAGGCAAAGCCTTATTAGCCGCTGTATCTGTTGATGGTGGCAATCATCGACGTTTTGGGGAATCGGGTACAGATGTGCGTGAACCAGCATGGTCACCACTTAGAAAATAAGCTAACTATAAATTTAGGGGAATAATCAATATGAAATCATTAAAAATAACGGCACTATTCTTATCACTAATCTGGTTTGCAGGTTGTACAACAACGGGTGGAAATCAAGCCGGTGCAAATGACGAGAACGGTGATGTAATGGTTGAAGATCGCACAGGTGAAACGTCAGGTATTGATGGCGATAATGCATCGGGAACAGGCATCGACGGTGCAGAAACACAAGTAATTGTGGGTGAAGGCGATTACACGGGCGATGAAATAAATGATCCTAATAGTCCACTAGCCAATCGTGTGGTTTATTTTGAATATGATAGCAGTTCAGTGAGATTTGAAGACCAAGCTACTTTAGAAGCACACGCAGCTTATTTAGGTGAAAACCCAAATGTGACAATTCGTTTAATTGGTCATACCGATGAGCGTGGTTCACGTGAATATAATCTTGCTTTAGGTGAGCGTCGTGCATTATCAATTCGCCAAATCTTAATGCTACAAGGCGCAACTGTTCAACAATTCCAAGTGACGAGTTTTGGTGAAGAACGTCCAGAAGTTGAAGGCTTTGATGAAAGTGCTTGGCAACAAAACCGTCGCGTTGAATTGATCTATATCGGACAATAAAGAATGAAAGTATCAGATAAAAAACTCGTAGTAATAGGTGTTATATTTTCATTAATAATGTCGAATGCAGTGTGGGCGGAAGAAGAAGTCTTAACACAACGCATTGATCGATTAGAGCGAATTATCCAAGGCCAAGGTTTGGTTTCGTTACTAGGCCGCGTTGATCAGTTGCAAAAAGAAGTGCAGCGATTAAATGGTGATAATGAATCACTGCGGCATCAAATAGAAACAATGAAAAAAAACCAGAGAGAACGTTATCTGGATTTAGACCAACGTGTAGAAAAACTATCTGCTACTCCTGTCCCAATGACACCCATAATGCCCGATGTTTCTGAGCCGGCGGCATCAACTGAAAATGTATCTGTGGTTGAACCAGAAACACCTAATGAACCAGTGGTTCCAACAGAAGCCGTAACGCCAGTTGTTGATAATACACCTGCTCCTGAGACATTACCTGTGGCAGTAGAAAATGGTGAAGCGGCTTATCAAGCTGCACTGCAAACATTACGCAGTGGCCAATATGAACAAGCGGTGACGGCTTTAGAAACTTTCCCATCACAATATCCACAGAGTAGTTATTTGCCTAATGCCTATTATTGGCAAGGTGAAGCAAACTATGTTCTACGTGATTTTGATAAAGCGATTATTGCTTTTACCAAAGTTGTGAATGATTTTCCAGCGAGTAGCAAGGTTGCAGATGCAACATTAAAACTAGGCTTTAGCCAATATGAAAGTGGTCAATTTGAGGTGGCGAAAACAACACTAGCATCAGTGGTGAGTAGCTACCCTAATACCTCTGCTGCACGCTTGGCACAAGTTAGGCTGGATCGCATAAATAAAGAATCATTGTAAATTTAGTTTAAGCTAAAAAGTAGGCATTTTATGGCGCAATGCCGAATAACAGAAATTTTCTATTCGCTACAAGGCGAAACACGTACAGTAGGACTGCCTACCGTTTTTATACGGCTTACAGGGTGTCCTCTTCGTTGTGGTTACTGTGATACCGAATATGCATTTCACGGTGGAGAGAAACGAAACATCTCCGATATTGTTGCCGAGGTTCAAGCATACAAACCGCGTTATGTCACTGTAACGGGTGGTGAGCCATTGGCACAGCAATCATGTCACCAGTTGTTAACAGCATTATGCGATCTTGATTATGAAGTATCGTTAGAAACCAGTGGTGCAATGGATATCGGTTCCGTCGATCCTCGTGTTATTACGGTAATGGATCTTAAAACGCCGGCATCGGGTGAAGAGTCTAAAAATAAATACGACAATATCCAGCACCTTAAACCTCAAGATCAGCTTAAATTTGTGATTTGTGATCGTAATGATTATGAATGGGCGTGCAAGAAGCTATCAGAATATGACTTAGCATCGCGTTGTGAAATATTATTTTCGCCTATTCATGGTGAATTAAAGCCAGCGGACTTGGCTGATTGGATTATTGAAGATAACCTGCCTGTGCGAATGCAAATTCAAATACACAAATATTTGTGGGGAGACGAACAAGGTCGATGAAACGTGCCGTTATTTTATTATCAGGTGGTTTAGATTCTGTCACCACATTAGCCATTGCCCAGCAACAAGGCTTTGAATGTTACACCCTAAGCTTTGATTATGGACAACGCCATGATGTTGAGCTGAAAGCGGCAGCGGCATTATCGAAACAAATGGGTGCGTTAGAACATAAAGTTATTAAGATTGATTTACGCAGTATTGGTGGATCAGCGTTAACAGATAATGCGATTGATGTGCCTGATCATCATGAAGAAGGTATTCCTGTTACCTATGTGCCGGCAAGGAATACAGTATTTCTATCGATTGCACTAGGCTGGGCTGAAGTGCTCGAAGCACAAGCAATATTTGTGGGTGTAAATGCGGTTGATTATTCAGGTTACCCTGATTGTCGCCCAGAGTTTATTAATGCGTTTGAGCAATTAGCCAATTTAGCTACAAAAGCAGGGGTAGAGGGGCAGAAACTAACGGTTCATGCACCCCTTATCACTATGACTAAAGCAGAAATTATTCAGCAGGGAACCGCACTGGGAGTGGCTTATAGTCAAACCATTTCATGCTATCAGGCGAATAGTGAAGGCAAAGCATGTGGTCAATGTGATTCTTGCCGTTTTAGAAAGCAAGGATTTGAACAAGCTGGCGTAGCCGATCCTACTACTTATATATAGAATAGTTATACATTTTTTGTTATTTTCTGCGCGTTATATCTGGTGTTAGCGATGAGATGCCGTATTTTTAATACGGTTAAATGGATTGTGATTTGCTTTAAAACACAGTATTTAAGCGGGAAGTACCAAGGAGTAATGCTTCAAAGATAAAACTTTATAGATTAAGGGCTTGCCATTTCTGATAAATGGCGTATTATTTCGCCTCTTGGTTTGGGCCGTTAGCTCAGTTGGTAGAGCACCGGACTTTTAATCCGATGGTCCCGCGTTCGAGTCGCGGACGGCCCACCAAATTTTCAACAGCTTTATATATGAAGAGTGACTTAAATTTAAGTCATAAAACTGAAATAAAGTTATTGACAGACCTGTGAGAGTCTGTATAATTCTCGCTTCTTTGTTGGGACAAATTGTTTCAGCGAAGCGCTCTTTAAAAAAATAATATCAAGTAATGTGTGTGGGTACTTGCAGCGTAAATGTTTCATCCAAGTGAAGAA
>JBJPGE010000030.1:0-18495 GCA_048595465.1 Methylophagaceae bacterium
TTGATTAGGTTGATGGTAGGGATCTTGACCTAAAATAACGACCTTCACTTCATCCAACGGTGTCGCCTCTAAAGCATGAAACCAATTTGATGAATGGGGGTAAATTACCTTTTCCGAATTTTTTTCTGTTCGAAGGAATTGTTTGAGTGATTGCATATAAGGCAGGTCAAACTCTGCATTCAATGTTGGCTGCCAACTAGGAGCATTTTCTAAAGCCACGTGGACTCCAAAATAATTCTAAAAACTTAATCATATCAAACTTGAGGGCATATGCTTGTTTACCTTAGCCAATACGTGCATAATCAAACTCAACATATTATGGCTGATAAAATAACTACAACAGACTTAGAGTGGCAACACCAGCTCAATGATGAGGAGTATCGTGTCACCCGAAAAGCAGGCACTGAACCTGCATTTTCTGGACTTTATGTCGATCACAATGATAACGGTACTTATCACTGCATTTGCTGCAAACACCCTCTCTTTTCATCAACTGATAAATTTAATTCTGGCTGTGGTTGGCCGAGCTTTTCATCTCTGACAGAGCCTAATTCTGTAACACAACATCACGATTTTACTCATGGCATGAATCGCACTGAAGTACGTTGCCAGCACTGTGACGCTCACCTTGGTCATGTATTTAAAGATGGGCCCGAACCCAGTGGACTGCGGTATTGTATTAATTCTGTCGCTATAGATTTTAATGCTCAGAAGTGACTAGCATCGCTCAACAAGCACATCGTCATCAACCTCAAGTCATTGAGTGTCATGACTGCTCTCTACCCCTTCATATTCCCGGTTTACAACACAAACAAGAAGCCCACTGCCCGCGCTGTGGACTAGAAATCACCAGCTTTCACCAATCGACTGTTGATTATATTCTTGCCTATTCATTCACCGCATTGTTGTTTTTATTTGCAACGGTCCCTTTTCTATTTTTGTCTTTTAGTGTCAAAGATCAATATCAACAAATAGATATTGTTAAAAGTTTAACCACACTGGTTAATTATAATTATATTGTGCTGGCTTCACTAGAAATAATTGCAATTTTTATTATCCCTTTCATTATATTGTGTGGATTAATATATCTGCTTATTCCAATCCGATTAACTCGCTCACCCCCACCCTTTTCAGCTATTATACTTCGCCTAATATTCGTCTTATTGCCTTGGAGCATGGCCGAAATATTTTTAATTGGCACACTTGTCAGCTTAGTTAAAATCACTTCACTTGCTGATGTTTCTCTGGGCATGTCATTTTATGCCTTCGTTTTTTTCTCTATTTTTATGGTCGCGACAAGCGCACGTTTAGATAAGATCCAATTACACAAGCTGTTAAAAATAACGCCGCACCATTCTCTGAAAAAAAAGCCTTATAGTAAGCAATACACTTGGGCTTTGCTCATTACCGCATTAATTCTTTATATCCCCGCTAGCTTATTGCCAATTATGACAACCCGGTTACTAGGTCACGATGATCCGAGCACTATTCTAGGTGGTGTTGAGCGACTATGGCAACACGGCTCTTATCCCATTGCTATTGTAATTTTTATTGCCAGCATACTTATTCCTATCGCCAAAATAATCGCATTAGCCTGGTTAAATTATTCTGTTCAAACTAAAAGCAATGTTCATCATAAACATCGTATGATAATCTATCGTGTCGCTGAATTTCTTGGTCGCTGGTCAATGATCGATGTATTTGTTGTTACTATTCTTGTCAGCTTAATTCAATTAGGTAACACTATGAGCGTTTACCCAGGCCCTGCTGCTTTTGCATTTTCTGGTGTAGTCATCATCACCATGTTGGCGGCAATGAGCTTTGATTCGCACTTAATATGGTGCCCAGATAAAAACCAAATAAATAACAGGCGAAATAATGGCAACACCTCCTCCTAATACGCCTCAGCAAGCGGAAATCACCAAAGGAAAAGCCATATCTGCAATTTGGCTCATCCCTTTTATCGCGCTTTGTATTGGCATGTGGATGGTCTACCACCAATGGCAAAGCCAAGGCGTAACTATTACTGTCGATATGATCTCTGCAGATGGATTAGAGGTAAATAAAACCAAAATAAAAACGCGAAATGTTGATATTGGTATAGTCAGAAGCATCGCCTTGAAAAAGGAACTTGACGGTGTTTTGGTCTCTATAGAAATTGACAAAGAAGTTGCTCATCTTCTCACTGAAAATGCTCAAATATGGATAGTGTCGCCCCGTATTAGCACTGAAGGAATTTCAGGTTTAACAACTATTCTTTCTGGTATTTATATTGAACTCGCACCCGGTGACAGCGAAAAAGCACAAGGTCATTTTATTGCATTAGAAAATCCACCTATCACACCCGCAGGTACTCCAGGTCTGCATATTACGCTTAGCGGTCAAGATGGCACCGCTTATTCTGTAGGCGATACCGTACTTTATAAAGGGCTAACCGTTGGTCGTTTTGAAGATGTCTATTTCAACATAACAGAGAGAAAAGTGCACTACAATGTCTTTATCAAAGATCCCTATCACCAACTTATCACCAAAAATACACGATTTTGGAATGTCAGTGGTCTGCATGTCGACTTATCTGCTAATGGCATCAATGTTGAAACCGGTAGTATTCAGTCATTGATGAGTAATAGTGTTACTTTTGCCGAGTTAAAAGGTCTACCGGCAACAGCAATAGAGGGTCGATCTTATTTTGATATATACCCAGACCAGAAATTAGCCATTTCTCCAAATTATAAATATTCATCCGAATATATTATTTTAATTTCAGATACCGTCCGGGGGTTAGATATCGGTGCGCCAGTAGAATATCGAGGTATCAATATCGGCGAAGTATTAGCGATCAACTATCATCCCGATGGCAAAAGCCCGCTGATGGACGAAGATTATAAAATCCCCGTGCTTATTTCAATACAAGCAGGGAAAATAGGACTAGATGATACACAAGATGCTATTGATGAAATCACCGAAAAACACGGCTCATGGATAGAACAAGGTTTACGTGCAAAATTACAGTCGGGCAACTTGCTAACCGGTAAGCTGTTTGTCAATTTGCAGCATTACGCTGACGAAGCTCCATTAAAGATAAGTTACTTTGATGACTACCCTATTATTCCAAGTGTATTAGACGACTTTAGTTTACTGGCACAAAGTTCAGAGCAGCTACTCGACAAACTAAACAAGTTACCACTAGAAGATCTTACTACTAATGCCTCCGTCATGTTTCAATCGTTCAATGAAGCAGCTCAAAGCTTAAAAAGTGCAAGTCATAATTTAGAAATATTGCTATCTGATGTAAACAAACAGCAGCTCATAAATAATATAAATGCAATGCTTGAATCGACTTCTAACTTTGCAGACACCTATGCCGCTGGCTCAGCAAGCAATGAAAGAATCTTAGGCTCAATCAACAAGCTCAATGCCATGATGACGAGTATTGAAACACTCGCTGATAACTATGCCGAAGGTTCAGAAACAGATGAAACACTCAAACAAACGTTAAAAGGGTTTAATAACCTTATTCGAGAAATTCAGCCGCTTTTATTAGAACTAAATCAGCAACCAAATAGCCTTATTTTTTCAGGCGAACAGCCTCCTAATATTCAGCCTAAAGCAAGGAAATAAAGAATGCGTACTACTTTTATAACGTTAATAAGCATCTTACTATCCGCTTGTAGCTCAGCGCCAACTCAGATCAATTATTATTTATTAGATGCCACAGCAGTAGCTTATGAAAATAAAACAGAACTAAACACAAGTAAGACAATCACACTAAAAAAACTACAACTAGCACATTATCTAGAGAGCGTACGTCTTCCTTTATTACAGAATAATCAAGGTGTGGTTTATGCCAGTCAGCATGTGTGGGCTGAACCATTACAGCTCAGCATAAGCCGAGTTTTAGTTCATGATTTCAAACATGATTCTAAACATAATTTACGCCTAAGCTCGATGCCTAATGCCCAAAATAGTGATTTCCAACTTCAAATACAAATCGACCATTTTTCAGCAACAGATAACTCAACGGTCATATTGTCGGGTAGTTATTGGTTAAATGAAAACGAGTACTCCTTCCACTTTAAACGAGCACTTACTGCTGATGGATTTAATCATTCTGTAGGTCAGCAACGGGCATTGATCTCTGAATTGGTTAAAATGATCAGCGTCACTATTAGTAATCAACCGTAAAGCATAATGTTTAAACAGCCGTCACACTGGCTATGGTTTTGCTTGGCATTATTCACTCTAAGGGTCGTAGGTCAGCTATTAGTTTATTGGTTTGGACTTCCTTTTCTACCTGATTTTGATACTTGGTACAGCGGAGCCATAAGTTATCATTTTCTTATTGTTTGGCAGTTAATTATCATTATCCTAATGGCAGTTTTTGCATTTCGTTTTAGCCATAACCTAGTGATTCCAAAACGTCGTATAGGACATTTATTAACTACCATTGGAATTATATATTTCATTATTATGTTTGTAAGACTGATTATTGGCCTTTTCGGCTTAAATGACCATTTTTGGTTTAATCGTCCTATCCCCTCTTTTTTCCATCTTGTTTTGGCATGGTATCTTATTATTTCAGGAAAGTATCATTTGAAAAAATCGAAATGAGAAGGTTGTTTGCAAGGCGTACATTCAAAAAGAAGCAAAATATAATACTTATAGTTGCATATAATTCTACTTTTAGAAAATAACCCCATATATCAATACTTCATGCTAACTTCTATCCACACGAGGTCTAATATGGGTAGTGGCTTAAATGGCAAACTATAGTTTGAAGCAGCATATCTTGCCCTGGATAGCCTACCCCGCTGTAATAGCACTAGGGTTAATGTTACAAGCAATGCTGCTTGATGTAGGTAATGGGCTAAAAACAAGTAGCTACATAGCCATTATTGTGGGTAGCATATTGATCGTTTTGCTTGAACTACTAATTCCATACCGCAATCAATGGCAGCCCCAAGGTAGTGACTTAAAGGTGGATGCATTATTTACCACTTTAATTCAGATATTACTGCCTAGTTTATTAAGTTTCTTGATTGCTCTCAGTTTACTTGAACACGCCAATTCTAGTGGGGTTTCAAAGCAGAGTTTATGGATCCATCAATGGCCTTTATTCATGCAAGTAATTGCTATGATGGTCAGTGCCGAATTTTTGCGCTATTGGCTACATCGTTTGGCACATATTTGGTCTCCACTTTGGCGTTTACATGCGGTTCATCATTCCCCAAACAAACTTTATTGGTTAAACACCGGACGTTTTCATCCCATCGAAAAAAGCATCCAGTTTTTATTTGATACCTTGCCATTTATTTTATTGGGCATTAGCGAGCATGTTTTAGCTGTATATTTTGTTTTTTATGCACTAAATGGATTTTTCCAACATTCCAATATTAATCTACGAATGGGATTACTAAACTATGTGATCAGTGGAGCACAGCTACACCGATGGCATCATTCAAAAGTGATAAATGAATCAGGGAAAAATTATGGTAACAACTTAATTATCTGGGATAGCTTATTCGGCACCAGATATTTGCCAAAAGATCGTCAAGTCGGCGAGCTAGGTTTAATAAATTCAAATTACCCCTTGTCATTCTTCAATCAAATGAAAGCACCCTTCACACCGGGAATCGATAAATATAAAACTAGTCTTCTCAACTTCAAAGATGTATTTACAAACTTTAAACTGCAAACTAGCATCTTATTAGCAAAATTTATATACAAGCTTCCCTTTGAACGTTCATTATCAAATCCGATGGCGTGCCAACATAAATTGCTAAAGAACATTATTACAAAAAATCGTAATACAGAATTTGGTCAGCAACACCATTTCAATGACATAGAATCATGGCAAGATTTTACTAATCATATTCAAATTCAAGATTACGAAGATCTAAGAAGGTATATTGAACAGCAAGAACAAACCAAACAACCATACTTAACAGCAGAGCAACCTAGCTATTATGCTGTTACCAGTGGCACTACCGGGAAACCAAAACTTATTCCTGTAGTCAGTGAAACCATTCAACAGCATAAGCGCGCCTTGGCAATTTTCTCTTGCGTGGCAAACACAATTAAAAGGCATGTATTTGCTGGTAAGTTACTTGCCATACCTGGTGCTTATCATGAAGGTGAGTTAACTGGGGGCAGTTCATATGGTTCTATTTCTGGGCTGATGTATTATTTAATGCCGCGTTATTTACGAAAAAAATATGTTGTGCCTAATGAAGTTTTTGGACTGCTTGATCATGAACTTAAATATCGATTAATTATCCGACTCGCAATCCAGCAGCCCTCAATCAGCTATATGGTGTCAGCAAATCCATCAACCTTTTTAAAACTAATTGAAATAATTAATAGTGATATAGCATTATTTGCAGAGGATATCAAAACAGGTACTTTTACGGGCAGCGATCAATTGCCACCCCTGGTTAAAAAGTCTATTAACAAGCTACTAATTCAAGATGGCGACCAAGCTGAAAATTTAACAAAACTTCAAAATTTAGGCCGGAAAATTACATACACCGATATTTGGCCAAATCTAAAGTTAGTGGTGACATGGATGGGTGGGAGTTGTGGCATTGCCGTTACAAATTTGCGAAAATTATTTCCAGCTGACACTCATATTATTGATCTCGGTTATTTAGCCAGTGAATTGCGAGGCAGTATCACTTTAGCGAATACTGGAAATTCAGGTGTGCCCACGCTGCACGATAATATATTCGAGTTTATTGAAGTTGAAAATTATAAAGGAGGCTGTCGAGAAACAATAATGTTAGATAAACTTTGTGAAGGTAAGCAATACTTTGTCATTATCACTACTCCCGCCGGTCTATTTCGTTATTTTATGAATGATATTGTTGAGGTAACAGGATTTAGAAAAAATACCCCTTTGATCTGCTTTATCCAGAAAGGGCAAGGCGTGACGAATATTACTGGAGAGAAATTATCAGAACAACAATTAATGATTGCCGTCAATGATCTAAAAATTACAACACCCTTTTATATCGCACTTGCATCCGTTAAAAATCATCGATATGAACTCTATGTCGAAGCTGATATTGTTGCTGAAGCACTCTCCGAACAGCTGGATAAAATGTTACAGACATTGAATACTGAGTATGCATCTAAACGTGCCAGTGGCAGACTCAATCAAATAGTCATCAAAGCTGTCGAGCAAAATACCAGAAATGCGTATAAAGCACATGAGGTAATAAAAGGAATGAGAGAAAGCCAATTCAAATATTTGATTTTGCAAAATGAAACTGATTGTGACTTTCCATTTAAAGATTATCTACTATGAAACTCATTAGCCTTACTATTGAACATTTACAGATCCCATTTAATCTGTCTTTTAGCCATGCCTCAGCAACCCGCTCACAAACTGATTCTGTATTAATTCAAGCAAAAACAAAAAATAATATTGCTTATGGTGAATCCTGTCCCCGTTCATATGTGACTAACGAAAATTATCAATCTGCTTTAGCATTTTTCAACACCTATAAAGCTGAGATTATTAATTCAATTATTGATCTAGAATCACTTAAATCATGGGTGAAGGATCATCGCAATGACATTGATAATAATCCTGCAGCATGGTGTGCCATTGAACTTGCTTTGCTAGATTTATTAGCAAAAGAACAAAGCTCAACTGTGGAGGAGTTATTACACCTTCCTAAATTATCAGGCAGTTTTTGTTACACCGCCGTTCTTGGCGACAATAAATTAGAACAATTTTCTGAAATACTCAAACAACATCAAACAATGGGGTTTACTGAATACAAAATTAAACTCTCAGGTAATTTAGCTCATGACAAAGCCAAGTGTGTTTTGCTCATTGAAGAAATTCCAAATGCTAAGATAAGACTTGATGCTAATAATTTATGGCAAAATCCTAATAACGTTATTGAATATATTGAAGCACTAGATCATCGTTTTATTGCATTGGAAGAACCATTAGGTGTGGGTGACTATAAAAACTTATCATCCATTTATCAGCAAACTGGCATCAAAATCATCCTCGATGAATCATGTTTAAGATTACAACATTTTGATCATTTAAAAGATGATTTCACGCCATGGATTATTAATGTCAGAATATCGAAAATGGGCGGTTTGTTACGTTCAATAGAGCTTGTAAATAAAGCCAAACAGCTAGCTATCCCTTGTATTATTGGTGCACAAGTGGGTGAAACAAGTCTGCTTACCCGTGCCGCATTAAGCTTAGTCAATGCTCACCGCAATGCCGTTATTGCCCAAGAAGGCGCTTATGGAACATATTTATTGCAACATGACATTTTTGAACCCATTATGATATTTGATTCTGCTGGTAAAATCGATGAAAAGCAGTTTAATAACTTAACTACAATAGGATTTGGTTTGCAGTATACTCAGGCTGATACAATTTAAGTGAACAATTGCAATGCCCAAAAGTAACTGGTTCGTTTATATTATTGAAGCTGAAAATGGCAATCTATACACCGGCATAACAACCGACTTAGAACGTCGATTTTCTGAACATCAATCAAAACAAGGTGGCGCACGCTTTTTTCATACCAGCGCAGCTAAACAAATGGTATTTAACGAACCTCATCCTGATCGCAGTAGTGCATCTAAACGAGAAGCCGCGATCAAAAAGTTATCTCGCAAGGCTAAAATCGACCTTATCGAAAATTAATAAGATCCTGTATAATGGTGGGTTATCTAAAATTAACCTAACTTTATTCAGGAATACGATCTTGCTTACTACTGCAAATATCACCATGCAATTTGGCGCAAAGCCATTATTTGAAAATGTCTCAGTTAAATTCGGCGGAGGAAATCGTTACGGCTTAATTGGCGCGAATGGCTGTGGTAAATCCACTTTCATGAAAATTCTTTCCGGTGATTTAACACCAACATCTGGCAATGTCAGTCTAGATGTAAATGAAAGTTTTGCCGTATTAAAACAAGACCAATTTGCTTATGAAGATCAACGTGTTATTGATGTTGTTATCATGGGTGATGCTAAATTATGGGAAGTGCATCATGAGCGTGATCGCATCTATAACTTGCCAGAAATGTCTGAAGAAGATGGTATAAAAGTCGCCCATCTTGAAGGTGAATATGCTGAAATGGATGGCTATACAGCCGAATCACGTGCCGGTGAATTATTATTAGGTGTCGGCATTCCTACCGAACAACATTACGGCCAAATGAGTGAAATTGCCCCAGGTTGGAAATTGCGTATTTTGCTGGCTCAAGTACTGTTTGCCGAACCCGATATATTCCTACTTGATGAGCCAACTAACCATT
This sequence comes from Methylophagaceae bacterium, assembly GCA_048595465.1. Classification (GTDB taxonomy): domain Bacteria; phylum Pseudomonadota; class Gammaproteobacteria; order Nitrosococcales; family Methylophagaceae. Next base: position 9,298 of record JBJPGE010000030.1, read on the forward strand.
TGGATATCAATACTATTCGCTGGCTAGAAGATATTATCAATCAGCGTAATGGCACAATGATCATCATCTCGCATGATCGCCATTTCTTAAATAGCGTGTGTACTCATATGGCTGATATGGATTTTGGTGAATTGCGTGTTTACCCAGGTAACTACGACGAATACATGCTGGCATCAACACAAGCACGCGCACGCCAATTGTCTGATAACGCCAAGAAAAAAGCACAAATTATTGAGCTACAAGATTTTGTACGTCGTTTCTCTGCCAATGCATCTAAAGCGAAACAAGCTACATCACGTGCCAAACAAATTGATAAAATTGAGCTTGATGATATTAAACCTTCAAGTCGTGTAAATCCTTATATCAACTTTGATCAAGATAAAAAATTATTCCGAAATGCTGTAGAAATTCAAAGTATTAGCCAGGGCTATAAAGGCGAAAAACTTTTATTTGAAGACTTTAAGTGTATGGTGGAAGTAGGCGAGCGAATTGCCATTATCGGCCCTAACGGAATTGGTAAAACAACCTTAGCTAAAACATTGGTGAATGAATTACATCCACAATCTGGCGCGGTTAAGTGGTCAGAAAATGCCAATATTGGTTATTACGCACAAGATCATGAGAACTTCTTTGAAAATGATCTCGATTTATTTGAATGGATGCAGCAATGGGGCAAGCCATCAGATGATGAACAGGTTATTCGTGGCACATTAGGTCGCTTATTATTTTCTGGAAATTCTATCGAGAAAAAAGCCAGTGTATTATCGGGTGGTGAAAAAGGCCGGATGATGTTTGGTAAGTTATTACTACAAAAACCCAATATTTTAGTAATGGATGAACCGACCAACCACATGGATATGGAATCAATTGAATCATTAAACATGGCACTAAACCGCTATGAAGGTACTTTGTTCTTCGTCAGCCATGACCGTGAGTTTGTATCATCACTTGCAACCCGTATATTTGATATGACGCCAGATGGTATTATTGATTTTGCGGGTACATATGAAGAATACTTAGTAAGCCAAGGAGTGAAATAACATGTCAGAAACTAACTATCCAGAAAAGAGCTGTGAAATTGATCGCTTGGTCACACATCCTAAATTAGTTGAAGCCACACTAGCAGGTCAAAAAACGCAGCAACGCCGCGATGGTGTCTACGCCTACCCTGGTGAAACATTTGAACTTGAAGGCGTTGAATTCACTGTTACCGCACTCGATCGTGAAACCTTAGGTGATATGACAGATGATGATGCTCAAGCTGAAGGCTATCCAAGTATGGAAGCTTATAAAGCACTCATTCTAAGAATGCACGAAGGCATGAAGTGGAATGAAAACCATAAGGTTTGGGTGCATAAATTCGCGAAGTCTGCGTAAACTGCCGACGCTCTCGTCTCATAAATTATGGTTAATATTAAAAAATGGTGGAAGGAATTTCGGCCAGAGTCATACTGGTCTACTTGCCTGTATGGTTTAATAGCATCATGGTTCTTATATTTATGCACTATCCTCTTAGATTCGCTCCCTAATGAAATACTGAGTTCTTCTAGTAATATAATTACCCTATTTGCCGTAAGTTACCTATTTCTAGGTTCAATTGCGATAGGTCTCTCGATTTTAAACCTACTGATTGGGATTCCATTAATATTGTTTAAAAAAATCACATCCGACCACTTTGTTATTATTTCATTTACTTGTCTTTTAGGTATTTGTACCTTTTTTCTTTTCCTAAACAGTGGTGCGCTGGCTCACTAATCTTCAATCCTAAACCCAACCTTAATCGTCACCTGCCAATATTTCACGCCGCCCTCTTCAATATAACCACGCGTATCAATCACATTAAACCAGTGCATATGTTTGACTGATGTTGCCGCTTTGGCGATGGCATTTTGAATAGCTTGATCAGAGCTTTCTGTTGAACTGCCAGTGAGTTCAATATGTTTATAGGTATGTTCCATTTTCTTATCCTCGTTTGAATTTAATTTCTTACTCTTTGGCATAATTATAGACCTAATTTAACAGTATGATTTAACTATATTTTATTGCTGAAAGTGCGTATAATAGTTCGATTAATTTAACTCCTCCTTCAGTTTTACATTCAAAACTGACTTTCACAGGCGCATTCATGTCAGACACAGAACAAACTCCCGTTGTTTTATTTTCAGATCTAGGTTTATCAGAACCTGTTCTTAAAGCCGTAAACCAAGCAGGTTACGAAACTCCCTCTCCTATTCAAGCACAAAGTATTCCTCCTCTTCTTGAAGGTCGCGATCTGCTTGGGCAAGCACAAACGGGTACAGGTAAAACTGCCGCGTTCTCTTTGCCTTTATTAAGCCGCATTGATGTATCAGCTAAAACACCTCAAATGTTGGTATTAGCACCCACTCGTGAATTGGCTATTCAAGTCGCAGAAGCCATTCAAAGCTATGCTAAACATATGAAAGGCCTACATGTTTTACCTATTTACGGTGGTCAAAGTGTCGGTATTCAACTGCGCCAATTACAGCGTAACCCACAAGTTATCGTTGGTACGCCGGGTCGAATTTTAGATCATATTCGTCGTCGCACACTTAAATTAGGCGATCTTAAATCACTCGTTTTAGATGAGGCTGATGAAATGTTACGCATGGGTTTCATTGATGATGTTGAAACCATTCTGAAAGAAACGCCTGATTCACGCCAAGTAGCCTTGTTCTCGGCAACAATGCCGGGACCAATTCATCGTGTTGCTACACGTTATTTGAAAGATCCTGTTGAAATTCGTATTAAATCGAAAACGTCAACAATGGAAACAATCAACCAACGTTACTGGCAAGTGACGGGCATGCATAAGTTAGAAGCTTTGACTCGTATTCTTGAAGTTGAAGAGTTCGATGCCATGATTATTTTTGTTCGCACAAAAAATGCGACCACTGAATTAGCTGAAAAACTCGAAGCACGTGGTTATTCCAGTTCTGCAATTAATGGTGATATGAACCAAGCGGCACGCGAAAAAGCCATTAATCAGACTAAAAAAGGCAAATTAGATATTCTAATTGCAACCGACGTGGCTGCCCGTGGTTTAGATATTGAACGCATCAGTCATGTTATTAACTATGATATTCCTTACGATACTGAATCGTATGTTCATCGTATTGGCCGTACTGGTCGGGCTGGACGTAAAGGTGAAGCAATTTTATTTGTGCAACCACGTGAAAAGCGCATGTTATTTGCCATTGAAAAAGCTACACGTCAATCCATTGCCAAAATGCAATTACCTAGCACAGAAGATATTGCTGACCGTCGCGTTATGCAGTTTTCTGAGCAATTAAGCCAAACAATTGAATCACAAGATTTAAGCTTCTTCCAAGAAGTGATCAGTAATTATCAAGAGTCTCATGATGCAGATCCATTAGAAGTGGCTGCGGCATTGACTTATTTAGTTCAAAAACAACGTCCATTAAAACCTGTTGTTCATGTTCGCCCACCTCGTGCAGAACGTGGTGACAATCGTGGTAAAGATCGTGAACGGGGTAGCCGTCGAGACAGTTCTGATCGTGGCGAACGACCTAATCGAAGCGAACGTTCTCCTCGCCGAGGCAATCCATCGGCACCACATCGCAGTGAAGATGGCATGCAAACTTACCGCGTTGAAGTCGGTAGAAGTCATGGTGTAGAAGTTAAAAATATTGTCGGTGCAATCGCTAATGAAGCGGGAATTGACAGCAAAGATATTGGCCGAATTAGCCTACAAGATGATTTCAGTACCATTGATTTACCGCAAGGAATGCCTAAAGATTTATTTCAGCAATTGCGGAAAGTCTGGGTAGTTAATAAGCAGTTAGAAATCAGCCTTGTTAATAATAATGAAGCCCCCGGTGATGATGGCGATGCTCCTCGCCGAAAACCAAAACGATCAGGTAAGCCTCGTAGCCGTGCGCGAGATAAGGCACGCCGTCCGAGCCAGAACCGTAAATAACACAAGACCAATAAAAGGGACTTTTATATGGATAACATTACTACTTCAAGCTTGAATTTAATGTTACATTTGGTCTTTGCTGTAATTAGTTTTTTTATGGCAAAAAAATATTCTAGAAATGTAATTATCTGGAGTATTTTAGGGTTTTTTCTTGTAATTATTGCCCCTATAATTCTTTTATTTATTGGAAAAAGCTATCGGCATCTACCCACTGTAGATCAATATCTAGAAGCTCACCCTGAACTTGGTAAAGGACAAGGCATAGCCTGCATCAAATGTGGTTCTAAAAGTATTCGAAGCTGGGGTGTTGCCAGTGGCGATGATAAACGCCGTAAACATTCTTGCAATAGTTGTGGCACAGAACTGTATCGAAGCGGGCCTTGAATTTTACTAAGTTCTAATTTTCACTTTAACTCTGAATAACATCATGTAAGAATAGATCCATGCTGAACTTCATTTGGATCTTTTTTTTCACCTCTGCTTTTATCGTTGCGCTGATAAAACTTTTTGCCTTTGGCGATACTGAAATATTCGGCCAATTAATGACGGCCATGTTCAGTTTATCTAAGACCGCTTTTGAAATATCTCTCGGGTTAACAGGAATATTGGCTTTATGGCTGGGTATTATGCGAATCGGCGAGCGTAGTGGTTTTATCGACTTGCTTACCCGTGGATTAACACCTCTTTTTGCCAAACTGGTGCCAGAAGTACCCAAAAACCATCCTGCTCTTGGTGCAATGGTGATGAATATGTCAGCCAATGCCCTAGGGTTAGACAATGCTGCTACACCACTGGGCATTAAAGCAATGAAAGAATTACAAAAACTCAATCCGCTAAAGGATACCGCCAGCAATGCTCAAATCTTATTTTTGGTTATCAATACTTCGGCAGTCACATTGTTCCCCGTTACGATCTTTACCTATCGCGCTCAAATGGGGGCAATCAATCCCACTGATGTCTTTATCCCTATTTTAATCGCTACTTATGCCTCAACATTAATGGGCTTATTCGCTGTGTCTTATGTGCAGAAAATTAATCTATTCGACAAGGTTATTTTAAGTTACCTAGGCGGATTTACAGCTCTAGTTGTCGGCTTATTATTTTATTTTTCCCACTTGCCACAAGCCGATATGCTGGCACAATCAGCCTTAATCAGTAATGTCATTTTATTTTCACTGGTCATGTTGTTTATAACTGGCGCTGTAATAAAAAAAGTAAATGCCTATGACGCTTTTATTGATGGCGCTAAAGAAGGTTTTGAAACCGCTATAACCATCATTCCTTATCTGGTCGCCATGCTGGTCGCTATTGGTGTGTTTCGTGCCAGTGGTGCTTTAGATTTATTAGCTGATGGATTACGGCATATTGTGCTCGCTTTTAATTTTGACGATCGTTTTATTGATGCTTTGCCAACAGCATTAATGAAACCCTTTAGCGGCAGTGGTGCACGTGCAATGATGGTCGATACCATGCAAGCTTATGGCGCTGACTCCTTTGCTGGTCGATTATCATCGATTGTTCAAGGTAGCACCGAAACAACATTCTACGTTTTAGCGGTATACTTTGGTTCTGTTGGCATTAAAAATATACGCCATGCCGCCGCTTGTGGACTTGCAGCAGATATTGCAGGAATTATGGCGGCTATTGCTGTTGCTTACTGGTTCTTTGGATGAGGGACTCTAGGATGATTGATTACGAAAACATAGCAGAGACGCTAACAAAAGAGGGAGTGATTATTTTGCCCAACTTCCTTGCCACTAAAGCGACAGAACAATTATATCAACATGTCTCTACACTCCCTGAAGATCGGTTTAATTCAGCTGGCATTGGCCGTGATAATAGTTTCCAAGTAAACCACGAAATCCGCAATGATGTAATGCTATGGTTAGACGGAAAAGAATCGTGTGAGCATGTCTATCTAACGGCAATGGATTCATTACGCAATCAATTGAATGAGAAGCTTTTTCTCGGATTATTTGATTACGAAGCACATTATTCCCATTACAAAGAAGGTAGTTATTACCAACGTCATGTTGATGCCTTTGAAGGGCGATCTAATCGCATGGTCACCACCGTCTTTTATCTCAATCATGACTGGTCTGAAGAAGATGGTGGCGAGCTAGTTATCTACCAAAATAATAGTAATGAAGTTCTTCACAAAATTTCACCCACATTCGGTACATTAGTGATCTTTCTAAGTGAAAAATTTCCTCACGAAGTACTGACCGCTAACCGTGATCGTTATAGCATCGCAGGTTGGTTTAGAATTGATCGGCCGTATTAAGTGGCATTACATCATTTCGAGATATTACAGCTAGGTCACCCTTTATTACGTAAAAAAGCTAAGGTACTAGAGACCATAAGTGCTCAGCACCAAATTCTATTTGATGACGTCATAGATTTCGTCATTGAGAAACAAGGCGCAGGTATTGCCGCACCACAAGTGGGTATATCAGAACGCTTCTTTATTATGTCTTCCAAGCCAAATGAACGTTACCCTCATGCTCCAGATATGGAACCCGTTGTAATCATTAACCCTAAAATTATTAGCCATTCGGATGAAAGAGTTGATGATTGGGAAGGCTGTTTAAGTATTCCGGGACTAAGGGCGCTAGTACCAAGATACTCATCAGTTACCGTGAGCCATCTCACTCGTCATGGAGAGAATATTGAAACTGAATATTCAGGATTTATTGCTCGTATATTCCAACACGAAATTGACCATCTGAATGGTAAGCTATTCTTAGATCGTGTTGAAAATAATCACACTATTATGATGGAACAGGAATGGTCAAAAATGATGAAGGCCTAGACCTATTGACCAAACATTTCACCCACAGCATGACTCAGCGCTGTCGACCGTTCGGAAGAGCGTAATGCATGCATAATATGCTCTCGCAGACCAGGCATAAACATCGCATCGGCTAACAATTGACTAAATGCGGCTTGCCCAGCATCATTTGTGGCTAATCGTTCAACAAATAACTGACATATTGTTTCGTCAGCCAGAACACGCCATATTCGCCCCACTATCGTTGCCAATATTTCAATATGGTTACTGCAATCATGCTTAAGCACATGTATGACCATATGATCGACCAAACCAACGGCCGGGCTATTTGATGCTGCTCTTAAACAAGCACAAATGCGAGCAATATCAGGTGACTTTTCCTGTAACTCTTTTTCAACACGTTGGACTAGCTCTTCGACAATTCCCGTTGCAGGTTCTGCGTTCTCTAAATAACTACTTAATACCGTAAATACTTTATCCGATAGTCTAGGAATAGTTTCTATTAAACTTACTGTTTCTTCATGCTCATCAAGCCGCAGAGCAACATCTGCCACACCCTGCATGGCAAGTGATTGCCATTCATTAAGTTGTTTCTCACCCGTAAAATAGGCTAATGCATCGTCATAGAAAGAAGAAGGTGGCAATCCTAAACTCTTCGTTGCTACTGCATTAAATGCTGCCATTTTTTCTTCTCGTGGTGAAAAAGTATATGGACTATCGTTAAGTGCACCTTCAATATTTTGACCATTTTCTGCTGCCAGCATACATTCACCTACACGCTCTAACAGCATTTTTAAGAAAGCATCTCGCGCCGCTTGTTTTAACAAGCCCTGTTCATCTAATGGGAAATTTAAGAACCAAATATAGTGTTGATCCGCTTTTTTCGGATCCCAAAAAATAACGCCAAATAACGCCGACTGTTTGAAGGGATAAGGGTAAGGTTTTTTTGCCCATTCAAAACCAACAAATTCATCAGGTGTTAGTTTAGTAACACGACGGCCCATATCAAATACGCGGTATTTTGCACCACTTTCATGAAGAAATTCACTTAAGGTAAATATTTTATGTGTCGTCATGTAGCTAGCTTGTCTTTAGCTTCTATACTCGGCGTTAATTTTCACATAGTCATATGAAAAATCGCATGTCCATACCGCATCTTCTGCTTGTCCTCGACCTAGTTCAACAGTGATGATAAATTCTTCCTTATCCATTACCTGCTGCCCTTTTTCTTCGGTGTAACTTTGCGAGGGTTCACCTTGTTCAACAATGCAAACCTCATCTAAATAAATAGCTATTTTTGTTACATCAAGCGCTTCGACACCTGCTCGACCAACTGCCGCTAAAATACGCCCCCAATTTGGATCAGAAGCAAATAAAGCTGTTTTAACTAATGGCGAATGGGCAATCGTGTAGGCAATCTGTCGGCATTCCTCAGTATCCACGCCTTGTTTGACATTTATTGCTACAAATTTAGTCGCACCTTCTCCATCACGAATAATGGCGTGAGCTAATTGTTGCGTAATTTCTGCAACCACTTGATAAAGCGTTTGTGCCGCGTCAGATTCAAATTCAGTGATCATTGAATTTTGTGCTTTGGCCGTAGCCATCAACAAGCATGAATCATTCGTCGAGGTGTCACCATCAACGGTAATTCGATTAAATGATTGTGCTACAGCATGAATCAAAATTTCATCTAAGACCGCCTGCTCAACCGCTGCATCGGTTGCTATATACGCTAGCATGGTTGCCATATCTGGCCGAATCATGCCTGAGCCTTTCGCCATACCTGTAATGGTAATGGTATGCCCATCGATTTCAACTTGCTTTGAAACAGCTTTAGCTACTGTATCCGTAGTCATAATAGCCTGTGCAGCACCAAACCAATTATCTGCTGATAAATTTTGAATCGTATCTGGAATAGCACTTTTTATTTTATCTACAGGTAATTGCTGACCAATAACACCTGTCGAAAAGGGTAAAATCATATTGCTATTTATATTAGCAATATCTGCCACGGCTTGGCAGCAGGATTTTGAGGCTTTTAGACCTGCTTCACCCGTACCCGCATTAGCATTACCTGAATTAATCAATAAATAACGCGGGCTTGCTTCTTTTTGATGTTGTTTTGCTACAGTAACGGGCGCTGCACAGAAAGCATTCTGGGTATACACTGCTGAAGTTATCGTGCCTACTGCTAACTCAATGAGCAGCAGATCAGGATGATCTTCTTTTTTTATTCCCGCACAGGCAATGCCAAGCCCAACACCATTAACAGCCAATAAATCTGCTTGTTTTGGTGTTGATAAATTAACAGGCATTAGCTAATGGCGCCATGGCATTGTTTAAACTTCTTACCACTACCACATGGACAGGGATCATTACGACCTACTTTTTTACCATCGCGCGTAACCGGTTTCTGATGTGAAGGTTGTTCATCAGCTTCAGCACC
>JBJPGE010000031.1:0-17312 GCA_048595465.1 Methylophagaceae bacterium
AAATTTGCTCGTTATTGGCTTATAACTAAAGCTGTCTTAGCCAGTCAAAGCTAACACTGGTATCATTTGTCTACATTTTGTTATATTGAGAGACTTCAATGAACCGTTTATTCGCTTTAATCCCCCTATTACTACCCGTTATTTGTTTGGCCGCCCCGCCCGTTTTAATTCCCGCGTGGCAAACAGACACTGTTTTTGAACAACCCGAATCTGTAGTTTATGACGCTAAGCATGAATTGCTATATGTCTCTAATGTTAATGGTAACCCCATTGAAGCGGCTGGCAATGGTTATATCTCGCAGCTATCAATAGGCGGGCAAGTAATTAAACAGCATTTTATTGGTGGCTTAAATGCGCCAAAAGGCATGACTATTGTTGGTAATACACTTTATGTCGCTGATATTAATGAATTAGTGGAAATTGATCTTATAAGCCAAAAAATTACCCAGCGTTATTCTGCCCCAAAAGCTAAGTTTCTAAACGATGTAGCAGCAGATAATAATGGTAATATTTATGTTTCAGGCTTTTTAACAAACTCAATTTATCGTCTTGCTAATGGCAAATTTGAGCTCTGGTTGCAAACAGAAAAACTTGAGTCTCCTAATGGTTTATTCATTAACGATAATCAACTTATTGTTGGCAGTTGGGGGAAAATGACCGATGGCTTTGCTACTGATATTGCAGGCCACCTTAAAACAATTGATCTCACTAGCAAACAAATCCAGAGCCTAGGTGACAAATCACCTGCAGGTAATTTAGATGGTGTCGAAACGGATGGTAATGGCCATTACTTCGTCACGGATTGGATGGCAGGTAAACTGCTGCATATTACATCTCAAGGCATCGCTGTGACTTTGTTAGTCATCGGGCAAGGTAGCGCAGACCATACTGTTATACATAAACAAGGCTTAGTCATTATTCCCATGATGAATTCTGGTAATATTGTCGCCTACAAAATAAAAGAAACCCCATGACATTTGATGATTTAATGCTTGATGACAAGCTACTCGATGCACTTACTTCAATCAAGTTTGCCTCGCCAACGGAGATCCAACAAGCAACAATTCCTTTTATTCTTGAAGGTAAAGATGTATTAGCTGGGGCAGCAACTGGCACGGGGAAAACAGCAGCGTTTGTGCTCCCTGCTTTACAGCAATTAATAGATGAACCTAACAAGAGTGCCAATCCTAGAGTATTAATACTGGCACCCACACGTGAACTGGCATTTCAGATTCAGCATGTGGTGACGCAATTAGCTAAAAATATAAAGGTTAATACCGCGATTGTCACCGGTGGTTTTTCACAAGCAAAACAAGCCAATTATGCCCAACAAGCGTGCGATATTATTATCGCCACACCAGGCCGCTTGTTAAATTTAGTCGCTGATGAATTTATTGATTTATCTGATATAGATATGGTGGTTATTGATGAAGCAGATCGTATGCTTGATATGGGACAAGGCCCGGATGTTTTAGCGTTGTTAGCCACCATTTCAGATGGTTTTCAGGCGTGCTTGTTCTCGGCGACTTTAGCCGGCAGTGGCGTTGAGATCTTTGCTGAAGAGTTATTGCATGACGCTGAAATTATTCAAATTAATCCGGCTAATGAGAAATCAGAACAAGTATCCCAAACCATTTACTTTGCTGATAATAAAGAACATAAACAAGCACTTTTATTGGCTACTATTAATAATGAATCCTGTAATAGCGCCTTAATCTTCTGTAATAAACGTGAACGTGCTGAAGAGATTACCGAGTGGCTACAATCTCGTAATATTTCTGCTCAAGTAATGCATGGCGATTTTGATCAAGCGGTGCGACGGGACAAAACACGTAAATTCCGTATTGGACAAGTTAAAGTAATGGTAGCAACAGATGTCGCTGCACGAGGCTTAGATTTAACTAATATCAGCCATGTTATTAATTATGACATTCCATTCAAAGGTGAAATATACATTCACCGTATTGGCCGAACGGGTCGAGGCGAACAAACAGGAACCGCGATCAACTTAGTTGAACACCATGACTTGAAAAACCTTGAACGAATTGAATATCATCTAAATACAAAGCTGCCGATTGCAAAACTAAAAGGGCTTGAACCTAAATATAAAAAGAATAAGGCTAAATCAAAATCCAAAAAGAATGTTGATAAACCACGTTATGTTTCTAAGAAAGATCGCATAGACAAGAAATGAAACAGCTTAACGCCCAGCAACTACGCTACTTACTGGTTTTTAGTTCAGTATTATTATTAATTGGTTTTATTGCCCCAATGTTGACGATTAGTAAATTCATTATCGTGAAACATTCACTCTCAATTATTGCCGGAGTATGGCAATTATTGATTGAAGGACAAATCATTCTATTTATCATCATCGCCTTGTTTAGCATTGTCTTACCAATCGCAAAAATTATTTTATTGTTTAACCTTCTCCACCCCACGACTCGGCACCCTAATCGCCGAAACAAAATGCTTCATCTAATGCACGATTATGGTCGCTGGGCAATGTTAGATGTGATGGTGGTAGCCATCTTAATTGTCAGTGTCAAACTAGGTGCCATTGCCAGCATTCAGGTTCATGCTGGCTTATATATATTTGGTGCTGCTGTATTATTAATCATGTTCATTACCCAGCAGGTTGTTAGCTTAAGTGAAGCAGCTCTGCCTTCTTCAGCTCCATCATGAACAGTTTTTTCACATTAGCATTACTTTCTATATTGTTTAGTAATGCCTATGCTGAAGAAATAAAACCCTTTACATCTGATGGTTGCAGTGCCTTTCCTGATGGAACTTATGAGCAAAAACAACTTTGGTTAGCATGCTGTACCGTACATGATAAAGCCTATTGGCGTGGTGGGACTTATCAGCAACGACTAAATGCTGATTTGGCATTAAAAAGCTGTGTAACTGAAGTCGGTGAACCCCTTATAGCTGAACTAATGTTAGCAGGTGTTCGTGTGGGTGGCTCACCTTATTGGCCCACCAAGTTCCGTTGGGGTTATGGCTGGTCTTATCCACATGGCTACGCAAGTGAACCCGATACTGAAATTAAAAAGTAGCTTTACCTTTCAATTTTTAAATCAGATCGTAAAACCCAAAATACCAACGTTTAATTTTATAGCTACAATAAGTACAAGCCAAAGAACGATTCCAAACCACAACCACTTATCGCTCATATCTGCCTTAGTTAGCTATTCAATAAATTATCATATAAAACTTGATAAGCCTTTGAGCTTTTCTCCCAGCTATAATCCTGTTCCATCGCCGTGACCATAACCTTACGCCAGATACGTGGATGCTTGAATAAGCCAATCGCGCGTTGCAAAGTTTCTTCTAATTCTTCGGCTGTTGCAGTATCAAATTTGAAGCCTGTTGAGAAACCATTTTTCAGATTAGCCCCCGCGGAATCTACTACACTATCAGCCAACCCTCCGGTATTTCTAACAACCGGTAGTGTCCCATAACGCAAGCTATATAGTTGGTTTAAGCCACACGGTTCAAAGCGCGATGGCATTAAAAACACATCTGAACCCGCTTCAATTTGATGGGATAAGTCTTCGCTATAACCAATATGAACGCCCACTTTATCTGGATGACGAGCTCGCAATACACGCAAGTCTTGCTCATAATCCGCTTCACCACTGCCCAAGCAAATAACGTGTATATTTTCACCCGCATCTAGCAGTTTTCCAACGGCATCTAAGGTGAGATCTATTCCTTTTTGTGAGACTAAACGACTAATCAATCCCATCACTAATACATCTTCTTTTTCTGGTAATGAAAATGAGTGCTGTAATGCTGTTTTATTGGCTGATTTATATCTGATATTTTTAATCGAATAGTTTTTACTAATATGAGAATCACTCTCAGGATTCCATTCATCCATATCGATGCCATTCAAGATTCCTGTTAACCGACCTTGATCCGCTCGATGAGATAATAAACCTTCTAAACCATATCCAAACTCGTATGTACATATTTCATCAGCATACGTTGGGCTAACAGTGGTGACATGATCGGCATAGATCAGTCCACCTTTCATAAATGACATTAAGTCATAAAATTCAACGCCTTCACTATGCCATAGCGATGGCGGTAAATCTAAGGCTTCAAAAACATCTTGAGAATATAAACCCTGATACGCTAAATTATGAATGGTAAAAACAGTGGCTGGTCGATGGGGTTCTTTCGCGATCAATGCCGGAGCAAGGCCTGTTTGCCAATCATTACAATGTAAAATATCAGGCTGCCAATCAAGGCCAAGTTGATCCAAGGCTGCCGCTGCAATAGCGCGTGAAAACAGCGTAAACCTAGCCGCATTATCTTCCCAATCTCCAGATTCGGCTGTACCATAAGGACCACCTTCACGATCAAAATGTTCAGGAGAATTTACTAACCAAATAGGTACTTCTGAATTAGGTAATGTTGACTGTAAAATTTCAACTGGGGTATGAAAACCATCCAACTTTATCGTCGCAACCGTTTCAATTTTGTCTAGCGCTTCTAGGCACTGGCGATAGGCGGGTAAAATAATTCGCACATCCTGTTCTTGTTGCGCAAGAGCAATAGGCAGACTAGCTGAAACATCTGCTAAACCACCTGTCTTAATTAATGGATGAACCTCACTACTCGCAAACAGAATTTTTCGCACGCCATGCTCCTAAAAATTGTACAATTACTCACAATTAAACAATTATATACGGTCACGGGCGAAATCACAGCCCGCAACGGGAGAAAAAATGAAACCTTGTACAATTATTATCTTTGGTTCTAGAGGCGATTTATCTAAAAAGAAGCTATTGCCTGCACTTTATCACTTAGATATTGAGAACCGTTTAACCGATGATACAAAAATTATTTGTTTGGGCCGTGCTGAAGTAGAACAAAATGAATGGAAAGCACAAGTAGCGGAATACGTAACTGCAAAAGCACGTGATGGTGCTGCAACCAAAGAATTAGAGAATTTTTTAGCTAAAGTAAGCTACTTTAAAAGTGATATTAATGATGCCGGTTCTTATCAAGATATGGCAAATATGCTCAATGACCCTGCCCAAGGCTATTCATCTAATATCGTTTTCTATTTATCGATCAGCCCATCATTATTTGGCGTAGTTGGCGATCAACTTGCTGCCGTAGGTTTAAATCAAGAAGATAAAGGCTGGCGCCACTTAGTAGTTGAAAAACCATTTGGTTATGATCAAAAAAGTGCTGCTGAATTAGAGGCCGTTATTAGTCGCAATTTCACAGAAAAACAAACTTACCGCATCGATCACTATCTAGGAAAAGGCACCGTACAAAATATATTTGTATTCCGTTTCGCTAACTTATTATTAGAACCGTTATGGAATCGTAATTACATTGACCATGTTCAAATCACGCATGCCGAACAACAAGGTGTAGGTGGTCGTGCAGGATATTATGATGGCTCTGGCGCCATGCGCGATATGATTCAGAGTCACTTATTACAGGTGATGACGTTAATTGCTATGGAACCGCCTGCCGATTTGAATGATGAATCGCTGCGTGATGAAAAAGTAAAAGTATTAAAATCGATTCGCCCAATTACTGAAGATATGGTTGATAGCCACGCATTTCGTGGCCAATATGCAGCTGGCACCGTTGCAGGAAAAGCACAACAAGGTTATTTAGAAGAAGACGATGCACCTGCAAATAGTGTTACCGAAACCTATGCAGCTATGAAGCTTTATATTGATAACTGGCGGTGGCGTGATGTGCCATTTTACCTACGCACGGGTAAATGTATGCCAGAATCAAAAGCAATGATTGCTATTCGTTTCAAAAAACCTCCTCAAGAATTATTTAAAAATACTGAGATTGGTGACAGTCATGCAAACTGGATCACTATGGGCCTACAACCTGATAATACCTTACGTATTGAATTACAAGCCAAGCAACCTGGTTTAGAAATTACTGCCCATACCGTTGGTTTAGAAACAACAGAAGAAGAAGACCCAGCACACAAATTAGATGCTTATGAAGCGATGATCCTCAATGCAATTTTAGGTGATCGTTCTTTATTCTTACGTGCTGATGAAGTTGACCTAGCATGGAAAGCTGTTGACCCCATTATTGAAAAATGGTCAAAAGAACAAGACTTCGTACACAAATATGAAGCCGGCACATGGGGGCCAGAAGAAGTAAACCAAATTTTTGATGATTCATGTCATCAATGGCGCAATAATGTTGATTAAAAGTCACATCTATTACTGACAAGAAAAGCCAGATAAGGGAAACCGAATCTGGCTTTTTTGTTTCACACTTACATCATTGCTTCACCTAATTTGATTAAGCTTTCAGCATGAATATCAGACTTAAACGGCTGCATCGTCTTTGGCAATAACAATACGACGGTTGACCCCATATTAAACCGACCCATTTCTTCACCTTTATCTAGAGGTGCTTGATCGCCTTCATAATTCCATTCTTTAATTTCATTTCCGTAAGCTGGAGTGATTTTCCCAGCCCAAACTGTTTCCATGCTACCGACAAAAATAGCCCCAACTAGCACCATTACTAATGGGCCTTGCTCGGTTTCAAACACAGTAACAACACGTTCATTTCTGGCAAATAATTTGGGAACTGCACGTGCCGTTCGTGGATTAACAGAAAATAACTTTCCTGGAATATATCGCATCTGTTTTAACTTTCCATCTAGCGGCATATGAATTCGGTGATAATCTTTAGGTGACAAATAGATTGTTGCAAATTGACCCTGCTCAAATTGTTCTGCTAATGCTATATCACCACCTAATAATTCAACTACACTATAATCTCGCCCTTTTGCCTGGATAATTCTCCCAGCATTAATTTTACCTATTTGGCTAATCGCTCCATCAACAGGCGACGTCATAATATTGTCACCTTTCGCAATCGGTCTAATCCCTGTACGTAAAGCTCGGGTAAAAAAATCATTAAAACTTGAATAGGTCGATAGATCTGTTTCAGCTGCTTCACTAACATTCACCCTATAGCGAGAAACAATAAAATGAATGAATGCTTTTTTAAACCAAGTGACTCTGCTATTTGCTAAACGGTGCATAGTCACTGATAGCAAGTGTTGAGGTATTAAGTATTGTGGCAATGTAGCCAATCTATCTTGCCATGAAGCGGCTTTAGTTTTACGATTATTATTCAATCTATCTGCCCTTTTAATACTACTTAATTAAAATTGTCACACTTCTTGCAAGTAAAGTTTAACGAAAACCATGGAGTATACCAAGCATGCGGCTGACAATAACAAACGTCTTACTATTTGCATTTATTAATCTTAGTATTTTTTCTTCGTCCTCCTGGGCCGGAGATGATGAGGACGAAGTAGCTCCTCAAGCTGTTTATTTTGCTTTTCCCGAAGCTTTTACTATTAATTTTCTTAATCAAAGCAAGAAGAAGGCCCGGTATCTACAAATAAAAGTCAGCTTAATGGCGCATAACCCTGAAATTATTAGTAGTGCTGAATTAAATCTCCCAATGTTGGAAGATTCGCTTCGCACTTTATTCTCATCTCAATCATTTGAAGAAGTGACTAGCATTGAGGGAAGGAAAGCCTTACAAGACAATACTCTAACGACAATAAAAGCTATTTTAAAAGAAGAAACAGGACAAGATAATCTCGATGCTGTTTACTTCACCAGCTTTATTCTTCAATAAAAGGCACGCTAATTGCTAATCCAACAATATAACTTACATTTAGGAACGCTCACATGGCAGAAAAAATAGACGATGTAGACCTAAGCGAAGAAGGCGGCGGTGGCAAATCTAAAAAAATGATGATTATCATTGCTGTTGTTGTTCTGGCTTTAGCCGGTGCAGGTGGTTGGTTCTTCTTATCAGGTGGTGAAGATGAAGCTGTAGAAGGTGAAGCGGCTGAAGAAGTAGCTCCAGTAAAACAAACACCTATATACGCCACTGTCGACAAAGCCTTTGTCGTTAATTTTGCTGATCAAAGTAAGGATGAAGTGCGTTACCTTCAAATTAAATTAAAAGTAATGGCGCGAGATCAAGTGGTCATTGATGCCTTTACATTAAATACACCTGCTATCCAGCACGAATTACTCATGTTGTTTTTTGAACAAAAATATGACGCTCTAAATACCGCAGAGGGTAAAAGCGCATTAAAAGAACAATCTCTTTCCATCATTAACAAGGTATTAAAAGCAGAACAAACTGAAGGCGAGTTAGAAGCCGTTTATTTCACCAGTTTGATTATGCAATAATCTTATGGCTGTTCAAGATATTCTTTCACAAGATGAAGTCGATGCCTTATTAACAGGCATGGGTGGAGACGAAGTCGAAACCGAGGTTGAACCGGAAGATAACGGTGAATCTCGTCAATATGATTTTGGTAATGAAGACCGTATTATTCGCGGACGCATGCCAACGCTAGAAATGATTAATGAACGCTTTGGCCGTTATCTTCGTATTAGCTTCTTTAATATGCTACGACGTTCTGCTGAAATATCTGTCAGCGGGATTCAGGTAATGAAATTCTCTGAATATATTCATACTCTATTTGTTCCAACCAGCTTAAATATCATTCAGTTTCGCCCTCTAAGAGGTTCGGGGCTTATTGTCTTTGAACCTAAGCTTGTTTTCACTATTTTAGATAATTATTTCGGTGGTGAAGGTCGATTCCAAGCCCGTATCGAAGGCCGTGAATTTACTGCGACTGAACTACGCGTTATTCACATGGTGCTTGAACTGTGTTTTAAAGACTTAGTCGAAGCATGGTCGCCTATTATGGATGTTGAGTTCGAATTTGTTAATCATGAAGTAAACCCACAATTCGCCAACATTGTTAGCCCTAGTGAAGTGCTCGTTATATCAACTTTCCATATCGACCTAGATGGCGGCGGTGGTGATATTCACATCACTTTACCCTATTCGATGATTGAACCTATTCGAGATATTCTTGATACCGGGTTACAAAGTGACAGTTCATCTGACGATGGTCGTTGGGGGCGTTCTATGCGAGAAGAAATATTGAGTGCTGACGTTGAATTATCCGCAGAACTTACCCAAATTGATACAAATTTACGCGATGTATTGGCATTAAAAATAGGCGATGTTTTACCTATTGAAATGCCAAAAAATATTACTGCAAAAGTTGAAAATGTTCCATTCTTTAATGCCTCATTCGGTGAACACAAAAATAAAACCGCATTGAAAGTTATCGATATGATCGAACAGCCTAAAGATACTACACCGCAATACCAGCTCCAAAAGGGGAAAAATAATGAGTGAAGAAGAAGCTTCGCAAGATCAAGAAGTCGCTGACGAATGGGCAGCAGCTTTAGAAGAGCAATCAGATGACGAAGGTGCACTTGAAGAAGCCACGTCTGAAGAAGAAGATCCTTGGGCAGCGGCTCTAGAAGAGCAAGCCGATACTGAGCAACAGGTTGATGCTGCTCCAATAACGCAACTTGATGATGACGCCGCACCACGATCACATCAAGATCTAGATTTGGATATGATTTTAAATATCCCCGTTACCATGTCAATGGAAATTGGTCGAACTAAAATAAACATCAATAATTTATTAAAACTCAGCCAAGGCTCAGTTGTTGAACTTGACCGACTTGCTGGCGAACCCATGGATGTATTGGTCAATGACACTCTTATCGCACACGGTGAAGTTGTAGTTGTGAATGACAAATTTGGTATTCGCTTAACAGACGTTATTAGTGCCGAAGAACGCATTAAGAAACTACGTTAATGAAACAAATTTCTACCCTATTTTCCTATTTAGTTCTTACATGCTTCACTAATATAAGTTTCGCAGCTGAGATTGAAAAAGCAGAAAAACTTAAAACACTTTCAGGTTCACCACTAAACGGTAGTGCTGTGCTAGAAACATTTGGTGGATTATTACTTGTATTAGCCATTATTGCGTTCCTCGCTTGGCTCTTACGTCGCACAGGTCAATTTAATAGTGCAGCAAATGGTGAAATGAAGATTGTTGCTGGTTTGTCTTTAGGTTCCCGTGAAAAGGCAATTTTACTACAAGTTGGCGATCAACAAATCCTAGTAGGAGTAACTGCCCAGCATGTGCAAACCTTACACGTACTTGAAAATAACATTGAAACTCAAAATAAAGTAAAAGTTGCAACGTCTGGTTTTGCTGAAAAGCTACAACAAATGATGAAGCAGCAAGGTGATAAATCATGACTCGCCTAGTGTTTACCCTGCTTCTATTAGCATTTCCAATTATCACAAGCGCCGCATCTGGCATCCCAGCTGTAACACTTACTACTGGTGCCGATGGTGAGCAAAGTTATACCGTAACACTTCAAATATTGGCATTAATGACAGTCTTAACACTGCTCCCCGCAGCGTTAATGATGATGACGTCATTTACCAGAATTATTATTGTATTGGCAATTTTGCGCCAAGCAATGGGTGTGCAATCAACGCCCTCTAATCAAGTTTTGATTGGCTTAACACTCTTTTTAACCTTTTTCATTATGCATCCCGTATTTGATAATGCTTACACTAACGGTGTCGAACCTTATATGAATGACGAGATTTCTGTCATTACCGCATTTAAAAATGGCGCACTACCTTTCAAAGAATTTATGCTGGCACAAACACGTGAAAGTGATATTGAACTATTTGCAGGTATTGGTGGCTATGGACCAATCGAATCATCGGCAGATGTTCCCTTTAGTTTATTGCTACCTTCTTTTGTAACAAGTGAGTTAAAAACCGCTTTCCAAATTGGTTTTCTAATTTTTATTCCCTTTCTTATCATTGACTTAGTGGTGGCCAGTGTATTAATGGCAATGGGTATGATGATGCTCTCGCCTATGCTGATCTCATTACCTTTTAAGCTGATGTTATTTGTGCTTATTGATGGCTGGGCCTTATTAATGGGTACATTAGCCTCAAGCTTTTATCTATAAAGGTGCCGACACATGACACCTGAAACAGTCCTCACCATTATGCAACAAACCTTGCAAGTGATTACCATGTTAATTGCTGTAATATTGTTGCCCGCTTTGTTTGTGGGGTTGTTGGTAAGCATGTTTCAAGCTGCAACATCAATCAATGAACAAACATTAAGTTTTATTCCCAAATTATTAGTCACTATTTTAGTATTAGTTATGGCGGGGCCTTGGATGTTAAGTTTACTCACAGGCTATGCCACTAGGGTTTTTGAAGATATTCCCTTCTTAATCGGTTGATGATGAAAACTCTAACCAAGTCCACTTATTTTATGCTGATTATAATCGCCCATACTATTTTCAAAGCTCGCCGCAATAGAACAACTATTACGACTCGCTTTGAAAATAGTATGAACAATTCTAATTCAGCCTAACTCTAACCGACTTAATTAGAGCTTTCATTATGGAACTAAGTACTGCTGAAATAACAGGCTTATTAGGCAGTTATATGTGGCCATTCATTCGCATTGCCGCTCTAGTAATGACCGCACCCATTTTTAGCAGCAACTTTGTTAATGCCCGCAGCAAACTACTTCTTGCCATTGCAATAAGTATCGTCATCATTCCTGCTATGCCTACTCTTAATGTACCTGCAGTAGACCCCTTAAGTGGCGCAGGGCTGTTAATTGTCGCCCATCAAATTCTTATTGGTGCTTGCATGGGTTTTATGTTGCAACTTTTATTTAATGCATTCACTCTAGCAGGTCAAATTATTGCCATGCAAATGGGACTAGGCTTTGCATCAATGGTTGATCCTCAAAACGGTGTGACCGTCCCAGTTATCAGCCAATTTTATTTGATTTTTGTCACCCTTGTTTTTATTAGCTTAGATGGTCATTTAATTTTGATCCAGGTACTATCCGAAAGTTTTGTCACGCTACCCGTCTCATCTTCAGGTTTGCCTCACACCAGCTTTAGAGATGTCGTTGCCCAAGCCAGTTGGATGTATGCCGCAGCTGTGCTTGTTGCATTACCCGCCATTGGTTCATTAATGATGGTGAACCTTTCATTCGGTATTTTATCGCGTGCTGCACCACAAATCAGCCCATTTTCTATCGGTTTCCCCATGAGTATTATTCTGGGGTTTGCTATTATCTTTGTCACGCTACCAGCAGCATCAAATCACTTAGTGACCATGGCTGATCAAATGCTACAAATGATCAGACTGTTGGTTCAACCTGGAGGAACAGCCTAATGGCTGAAGAATCAGGTCAAGAAAAAACCGAACAGCCGTCGGCCAAGCGGTTAACCGATGCCCGAGAGAAGGGCCAGGTTCCGCGTTCAAAAGAATTCACCACCGTTATAGTGCTCATTGCCAGTGCGGTTGGCATGATGTTTTTGGGTGAACGCATGATACAAAGTGTTGCCGAAGTAATGAGCACATCATTTAGTTTTAGTCGAAAGCAAATATTTGATCCTGCTGCTTTAGCCAATCATTTTTTGCATTCATTAGAAACTATTGCATTAGATTTAGGTTCATTTTTAGCCATTACAGTTTTGGCTGCATTAATTGCACCCGCAAGTATTGGTGGCTGGAATTTCTCAACCCAAGCAATGGCCGTCAAACTTGATAAATTAGATCCTTTAAAAGGTCTAAAACGTATTTTAGGACCACAAGGTTTAATAGAGTTAGTTAAAGCATTAGCAAAGTTTTTCCTCGTCGGCACAATCTCTACTCTTACCTTATGGAGTCTTCGTGACCAATTATTGACACTCGGCATGCAAGAAGTCGAGGTTGCCATGGCATCGTTAGGTTCTTTAGTACTTTGGGTATTTCTTGCCATCTCAAGTAGCTTATTACTTATTGCTTTAATTGATGTGCCATTCCAGCACTGGAATCATATCCGCCAGTTAAAAATGACCAAGCAAGAATTGAAAGATGAAAGCAAAGAAACAGATGGTAACCCTGAACTCAAAGGACGCATCCGCCGTATGCAGGTGGAACTATCGCAACAACGCATGATGCAAGACGTACCACAGGCTGACGTGATTATTACTAACCCAACCCACTATGCAATTGCATTGAAATATGAACAATCTGGAACCGGCGCCCCCGTTGTTGTTGCCAAAGGTGCAGATCTCATTGCTCAACAAATTCGTATGGTAGGTGATGCCAATGAAGTGCCTATTATTTCAGCACCACCACTCACTCGTGCCATTTATTTTAGTACAGAATTGGGCGAAGAGATCCCAGCTGGTCTGTATATTGCAATAGCTCAAATACTAGCGTTTGTCTTCCAATTACGTCGCTACAATAACCATGGTGGTAATAAACCACAACTGAACACGGAGGACTTGCCAATACCAGATGAATTAAAACAAGACTAAGTAGATTTAAATATGGAAAATAACGACATTTTTAACCGTTTAAAACCAATGTTAGCAGGCAACCTAGGCGCACCTTTAATATTAGTCGCTTTACTAGCCATGGTGATGATTCCACTTCCTCCATTCATGCTTGATATGCTATTTAGCTTTAATATCGCACTCTCCCTCATTATTATGCTTGCCAGCATCTACGTACTCAAACCACTCCACTTTGCTTCATTCCCCAGTATCCTCCTTATCGCTACCCTACTTCGTCTTGCACTTAACGTTGCCTCAACGCGTGTGGTATTACTTGAAGGTCATACTGGAACAGGGGCTGCCGGCAATGTAATCGAAGCCTTTGGTGAATTTGTTATTGGTGGTAATTACACCGTTGGTTTCGTCGTATTTGCAATATTAGTCATTATCAATTTTGTGGTTGTAACAAAAGGTGCCACACGTATTGCTGAGGTAAGCGCTAGATTTACTTTAGATTCTATGCCCGGTAAACAAATGGCGATTGATGCTGATCTTAATGCTGGCTTAATTGATCAAGATGAAGCACGTGATCGCCGTGAAGAAATTATGCAAGAATCTGATTTCTACGGCTCTATGGATGGTGCCAGTAAATTTGTTCGTGGTGATGCCATTGCCGGAATATTGATCTTATTTATTAATCTTATTGGTGGTTTTATTATTGGTATAGTTCACCATGACTTAAGCTTTGCTGAAGCAGCGCACAACTACACACTTCTTACTATCGGTGATGGATTGGTTGCTCAACTTCCTTCATTGTTATTAGCTTCTGCTGCTGGCTTATTAGTAACGCGATCAACTAAAGAACAAGATATGGGTGATCAAATCGTTGGTCAACTATTCAAAAACCCAAAAACACTTTACATTACATCAGGCATTATCGGTGGCATGGGTTTAATTCCTGGCATGCCTAACGTTCCTTTTCTTTTATTTGGCGCCTTAGGTGGTTATGCATCATGGACAATGATGCAACGTCAAAAAGTTGCCGAAACAGAAGCTGCTATTCCCATAGCGACAGAAGCAGAAACTCCTCAAGAACAACGCGATCTTAGCTGGGATGATCTTAGCCCTGTTGATCCCATTGGGCTAGAAATTGGTTATCGCCTCATTCCATTAGTTGATAAAAATCAAGGCGGCCAATTAATGACTAGAATCAAAGGGATCCGAAAAAAGATTTCTCAAGATTTAGGCTTTCTTATTCCACCTGTACATATCCGTGATAATTTAGACTTAGCACCAACGGCCTATCAAATTACGTTGTTTGGCGTGACATTTGGTGAAGCCGAAATTTACCCAGAACGAATGATGGCCATTAATCCCGGTCAAGTTTTTGGCGAACTAGATGGTATTAAAGGACACGATCCTGCTTTTGGACTCGATGCTGTTTGGATTGAACCTAATCAAAAAGATCATGCTCAAGCACAAGGCTACACCGTGGTAGATGTCGATACCGTTATCGCCACCCACTTAAGTAAAATATTACAAACACACTCTCATGATTTATTAGGCCGAGAAGAAGTGCAACAACTACTTGATAACCTCTCTAAAACAGCACCAAAATTGGTTGAAGGTTTAGTACCCGATATTTTACCGCTTGGCAGCATACATAAAGTATTACAAAACTTACTTGAAGAAAACGTGCCTATTCGTGATGTAAGAACCATTACTGAGGCCATATCGGAACAAGCTACGCGCAATCCAGAACAAGATGCGCTTACTGCTGCTACACGTATGGCACTCAGCCATTCAATTATTCAACACATTAACGGTGTGAAACCTGATCTACCTATTATCACTTTAGATCCAGAATTGGAACAGATTTTGCTTCAAACATTACAAGCTACCGGTGAAGGTAGCGCGAGCTTAGAACCAGGACTTGCTGAGAACATGCATAAGAATTTACAAGACGCGGCGCAACGACAAGAAATGACTGGAGAATCATCGATTCTTGTTGTTCAAGCCGGTTTACGAACATGGATTTCGCGTTTTATTCGTCATTCCATCCCCTCTCTGAATGTATTGTCGTATAACGAAATACCTGATGATAAACAAATTAGAATTGTTGCTAACGTCGGTCGTTAGTAAAGGAATCCTTGAGGTCATATTATGAAAATTAAACGTTTCCACGCAGCAGATGTTCGCCAAGCCCTAAAAGAAGTACGTGATGTACTCGGTGCCGATGCCGTTATTTTATCCAATAATCGTGTTGATGGTGGTGTGGAAATTGTTGCCGCAACGGATTATGATGAAAGCAAATTCAACCGCAACCCTCAAGTGACGCCTGCAGTTCAAGCTGAAATTCCACCCGTGGAAATTAACCCTTCACAAAATGTAGTGCCTCAACCAGCACAGCCCCCAGAGAATATTTGGTCTCAAGAGCCTACTTTAATACAGATGCGTAAAGAAATGGCTGGGCTAAAAAACATGCTAGAAAATCAGATGTCTGATCTAGCGTGGAAAGATATGAAGCATGCCAACCCAATGCAATTACAGCTGTTACAACGTTGCTTGAAAATGGGGATCCATGTTGATGTCGCAAAACAAATAACAGCTAATGCTCGTGATACTGATGACTTAGAAACAGCTTGGTTACGCTGTCTTGCCTCACTAGCAAGTCAAATTGAAACTCAAGATAATGACATCATTAGCACCGGTGGTATTTACGCCCTTGTTGGACCAACAGGAGTAGGGAAAACAACCACTATTGCCAAAATAGCTGCACGCTGTGCACTTAAACATGGCGCTAAAAATGTCGCACTCATCACTACTGATTGCTATCGTATTGGTGGCCAAGAGCAATTACGTACTTACGCCAAAATTTTAGGCGTGCCTGTTCGTGTTGCTAAGACACACCAAGAACTAGGTGATGCATTGAATGAATTGCTTGATCGACGCTTTATCCTTATTGATACTGCAGGAATGAGCCAGCGTGATATGAAAATTGCTGAGAAATTCTCGCTATTACAGCATCAATCACCTATGATTAGAAATTACTTAACGCTATCGGCGACTACGCAACCCAGCGTGCTCAATGATATTATTAATGCGTTCTCACATCTAAATTTGAAAGGGTGTATTTTGACTAAAACAGATGAAACGAATAGCCTAGGCGGTGCGATCTCTGCTTTAGTCCAGCATAACTTGCCGCTAGCCTATGTCTGTAACGGTCAGCAAGTGCCCGAAGACTTTAGTTTGGCGCGCCCTAATTCATTGGTCAAACAAGCAAGCGTACTGATGAATGAAGAACAATTAGATCCACAAACAGTATCTACTTATGGAGGTTTTGCCGCTTATGGCTGATGCACCCGATGATCAGGCTAATGGTCTACGACAAATGACATCTCAACCAAGACCAGTCAAAGTTATTGCTATCGCAAGCGGTAAAGGTGGCGTAGGTAAAACAAATGTTACTGTGAATATTGGTGTTGCACTTGCCGCACAAGGTAAAGAAGTGTTGCTATTGGATGCTGATCTAGGTTTAGCGAATATTGATGTAATGTTGGGATTGCACCCACAATACAATTTACTTCACGTATTAGATGGCAGTAAATCGCTCAATGATATTATCGTTGAAGGCCCGTCTGGTTTAAAAATCATTCCTGCTGCTTCTGG
Organism: Methylophagaceae bacterium; assembly: GCA_048595465.1. GTDB lineage: Bacteria > Pseudomonadota > Gammaproteobacteria > Nitrosococcales > Methylophagaceae. The sequence continues at coordinate 16,917 of JBJPGE010000031.1, forward strand.
TATTCAAAAAATGGCCGAATTAAGTCCTGCTGAACACGCTGGCATGATTCAAGCATTTAGCGATATGGATCAGCATATTGATATTTTACTAATTGATAGTGCAGCAGGAATTGCTGACAGTGTCATTAGTTTCACCCGCGCAGCGCAAGAAGTGATTATCGTTGTATGTGACGAACCTGCATCTATCACCGATGCCTACGCATTAATCAAACTATTAAGTAAAGAATATGACTTAGAGCGTTTTCATATTGTTGCAAACATGACGCGTAATGTTCAAGAAGGTCGTGAACTATTTAATAAAATCTCATTAGTTTGTGATCGCTTTCTTGACGTTAACCTTGATTTTATGGGCATCGTGCCTTTTGATGAAGATTTACGTCGTGCAGTTAAAAAACA
>JBJPGE010000032.1:0-17214 GCA_048595465.1 Methylophagaceae bacterium
TCTCGCCGTATTCGCAGTAAAAAACTATATTTCTACGATCACCCTAAAATGGGTGCATTATTACAAATTACACCTTTGTAATGAGTTTATTGCAGCCGAATAATTTCTGCTAACACCTGTTTTACTTGTGTCATCCCCTCATCCAGAACCTGTTCTATATCTGCCATTTGAATTTCATCACCGCTGATACCTGCCGCCCAATTAGCCATAACCGCACAAGTCGCATAAGACATCCCCAGTTCGCGCGCTAAATAAGCTTCTGGCATACCCGTCATTCCGACCATTGAACATTCATCTTGTGCTAAACGTTTAATCTCTGCAGCGGTCTCTAATCGTGGGCCTTGTGTTGCACCATAAACTCCGCCATCAGCTATCACTATTTCCTGCCTAGTTGCCGCCGCCAAAACGACTTTACGAAGATCTGAAGTATATGGGTTAGTAAAATCAAGATGTCTGTCAGCCGTAAATTCATCACTGTAAAAGCTTTGTTCTCGACCATAGGTATAATCAATAATTTGATCGGGCACGGCAAGCGTTCCCGGTGCCAAATTTTGGTCAATTGCACCTACTGCGGCCACTGCAATTATCTCTTCCACACCTAATGCATATAAAGCCCAAATATTAGCGCGATAATTCACTTTATGGGGGGCGATAGTATGTTGTGGCCCATGACGCGGTAAAAATATAACATTTTTGCCTTCATATTCACCTAACAATAACGGGCTGGATGGCTCACCGTAAGGTGTTTCAACGAATTTATGCTCACTAATCGTTAGTCCATCTAATGAGGTAAGTCCTGTCCCGCCAATAATGGCTAAAGTCGTCATAGATATTCGTCCTTTACAGCATAAATCCCCGGTGCATTTCGCCAATAACCTTTATAGTCCATGCCAAAGCCAAATACATAGCGATCAGGTACTGTTAAACCTATAAATTCTGGAGTTTCACCTATTTTATTATTATGTAATTTATCAACTAGAGTCACACAACTCACCGACTTTGCACCGGATTTTTTACAATATTCTCTCAGTGCATGCATTGTTACACCTTCATCAAATATATCTTCGACCAAAATAACAGCACGATTAGCTAATTTTGTTGCGGGCTTGTGAAACCAATTTAACTCACTTCCTACTGTTTTATCGCCATATCGACTGGCATGAATATAATCTAGTTCTAATGGAAAATTTAATTTGGGTAACAAGTTTCCAGTTACAATGACTGAACCATTCATCACACATAAAATTATTGGGTTTGAGTCTGAAAACTGTTCTGTTAGTTGGACTGCAATCTGATCAAGAGCTTGTTCAATATCAGCTAATGAATACAGTAAGTCTGCTGTATCAAAAATAGTTTGTAACTGTTTCATTGAACGCTCAAAATATTTGTAAAATTGGTATTATACCCATGATATTTCACCATACAAAAAATTAAGGGATACCCCATGCGCCGCTTCTGGCCACTTTTGCTATTTATACTTATTTTTGTTGTCGTTTTGATCGCTGTAAAACCAGCATCAACAATCGCTATCAATAGAGTAGATAGTCCTCAACGTATTATTTCACTTGCTCCAAATATTACTGAAATCTTATTTGCCTTAGGGTTAGGTGAGAAAGTGGTCGGTGTCAGTAATTATTGTGACTTTCCAAGTGAGGCGCTCGCTTTGCCCAAAGTAGGCGGATTTGTTAACCCTAACATAGAAATGATTGTTTCCCTGCAGGCTGATCTCGTTATATTACCCGCCAAACAACACCGTACAATTACGCAGCTTCAGCATTTAAATATCCCCGTCCTAACAGTTCGCAGCGCCACCTTGCTTGATATCAAAGAAGCTATTATTGCTATTGGGCAGCGTACAGCGTACCGGCAACAAGCTACAGAATTACTAAGCACATTGAACAATAAAATAAATTTTATAACAAATGAAATAAATACCCTATCCCGTCCAACCGTAATGATTTCACTGGGCAATAGCACTAGTAGCGAGCAAATTAATACCGTTTATATTGCAGGCCAAAATGATTTTTATAATGACTTGATCGCGCTAGCAGGTGGTACTAACGTCTATAAAGATACGCGACTCAATGTACCTTCTTTATCGGTTGAAGGTATTATTCAACTCAATCCTGATATTATTATTGATATTTATCCAGAAGCTGATGACCACAATGCCGATCTCAAACAAGTGCTACAACGCTGGCAATCACTGAAACACATTAATGCTGTGAACAATAATCGTATTTATATCGTCGAAGAAGGTTATGCCACCATCCCTGGGCCAAGAGTTATCTTGTTACTCGAACAATTTGCACGACTCATTCACCCTGAAGTGCAGTGGACACCATGACCGAATTGCTAATAGTAAATAATCTCACCGTTAACATGGACGAAACCACCCTATTATCCTCTGTAAATTTTCAAATTAATGAAGGGGATTACCTGTGCGTTCTAGGTCCAAATGGAGCGGGTAAAAGTACCTTATTGAAAGCACTGCTTGGCATAATCAAGCCCACTTCGGGTGATATAACGGTTAGGCAACGGCATGTATCGCAACTTAGCCAAAAACAACTTGCTCAGCAAATAAGTTATGTTCCCCAAGCACATGACCAGAAATTCGATTTCACCGTCATTGATTTTATTAAAATGAGCCGTTATGCACACCATACCGCATTATCTGACTGGGCTAGTGATGATCAAGAAGCCTTTGAAAAAGCCATAGCTATCACTAATACAGAATCATTTCTGCAGAGACAAATGTACACATTGAGCGGCGGTGAGCGCCAACGCATTATGATTGCAGCAGCGTTATGCCAACAGGCTTCTTTGCTGCTGTTAGATGAGCCCACCAGCTTTCTTGACCCACACTATCAAGCAGAGGTACATCAACTCATCTGCCAGCTTAATCAGCAACATGGAATAAGCATTATTGAAGTAAGTCACGACTTAAATCATGCGGTACAACATAGCGCATCAATTTTAGCTCTAAAACAAGGTGAAAAAATGTGGTTTGGTGCTTCCTCTGAGTTTTTAGAAACAGAACATGTGCACACGCTTTATGATCAACAATTTGTATTCGCCGAGCATCCACAAACAGGTGCCAAGATTGCACTGGTGAGCGAAGTCTCATGACATCAAATAAACGAGCTACATTATTTTTTATTGCATTGGCCACACTTGTTGTTGTTGTGGGCAGCCCATTTTTAGGCTTGTCACATACAACTAGTGCTGAAATACAGCAGCACATCTTAAATGAAATCCGCCTACCGAGAATGTTGTTTGCATTTATTGCCGGAGCGGGTTTGTCGCTTTGTGGAATGGTTTTTCAAGCTATGTTTCGCAACCCATTGGCGACGCCCTTCACCTTAGGTGTAGCAAGTGGCGCTTCACTTGGCGCCGCATTGTATGTTTTTCTTGGTTTAAGCTTCTCATTTATAGGTATTGACGGCACTTCCTTTGCAGCCTTTCTGGGCGCATTGCTTTCTATTAGTTTTGTCTATTATCTCAGTCGGTTTCGTAGTCATTTTTCGACTGAAACATTGTTGCTAACAGGTGTAGCCATTAGTTTTTTCTTTTCTAGCTTAATTCTATTTATCCAATATTTAAGCAACATTACCGATTCATTTCGTATTTTGCGTTGGCTAATGGGAAGTTTAAGCACCGTTGGCTATCACGATATTTTGCAGCTATTACCTTTTGTCACTATTTGTGTCGCTGTTGTATTATGGTTAAGCCGTGAATTAAACCTGTTGATGACAGGCGACGAAATAGCCATTAGCCGCGGTGTGAATGTGCAGCGTATACGTTATGCCCTTTTCTTTGTCAGTTCACTTTGCGTTGGCGCTATTGTTGCCGTGTGTGGACCTATCGGCTTTGTCGGCATGATGGTACCTCATATCTGCCGATTGTTAATTGGTAATGATCATCGCTGGCTTATCCCTGCTACACTACTATTTGGCGGTGGCTTTCTCATTCTGTGTGACACCATTGCAAGGCTGATTATCGCTCCTGCTGAAATTCCTGTTGGTGTTATCACCACATTATTAGGTGGGCCATTTTTTATATGGTTACTCATTAAATCTAGAATCTAGCCGCTACATTCTATAATCAAAATGCTAAAGAACATCAATGAAAATACTTAAAAATACGGTAGCAATAAGCTTTATATTATTATGTGTAAGCTTATCAGCCAATGCCATGGTGCCTACATGGCTAACACATTCCCAACAGGATAATACTTACGGCCTTGATCTTGTTTCTTTATCTCATTTTTATAGTGACGAATCTGCCTATCTTTGGCTTGAAAAACAGCAGCCATCAAATCGCGCTTTTGATGCAATTGACTTTATTTCTAGTTCAGCCAATCATGGGTTAAATTCTGAAGATTATCACTACACCATTTTAAAGCAGTTAGATCCATCAGAAAGTGCACTTACCGCCCAGCAGTTTGATGTTTTACTCACTGATGGCCTGCTCAAACTGATTCATGATCTTAGCGTAGGTCGACTCAAAGCGAATAAAGCCGACCCCGACTGGTTTATTCCACAACCTGAGTTTAATGCCAGCCTTTTTTTGCAACAAGCTTTGTTGGCTAAACACCTCAGAACAGAATTAGATTCCCTTATCCCAAAAACCACTGAATACCTGAAGTTAACCCAAGCTTTAGCTCGATATCAAAGCTATGTTGCTCGGGGTGGCTGGCCCCAAATTCCACAAACATCTTCTATACGCCCGGGGGATAGCCATCAACAACTTCCTACCATTCGCACTAGATTGGCTTTTGAAGATAATCATGTTCTGTTCCCCGCTAACTCTGAATCATTACAATATGATAATCAAACAGAACAGGCAGTACGCCATTTTCAAGAAACACATGGGTTAAAAGTAGACGGTGTTATCGGGAAAGGCACCATTGGGGCAATGAATATATCGGCACGTTATCGCGTGCAACAAATAAAGGTAGCATTGGAGCGTCGTCGCTGGATGCCTGATGAATTGGGGCAACAGCATCTATTCATTAATTTAGCCAACTACACTCTCAGTGCTGTAGAGGATGGCAGTGAAAAATTAAACATGCGTGTCGTTGTTGGCCAAAAAAAGCGGCAAACGCCTAGTTTTTTTAGCCAAATGAATCGTGTCGTTGTCAATCCATATTGGAATGTTCCTAGAAAATTAGCCGTTAAAGATTTATTACCTAAACAGCAGAATGATTTTAATTATTTTTATACTCACGATATTCGCGTATTTACACGTGAAAATGGTCAAAAAGTAGAACAAGATTCGTACCTAATAGACTGGCATGCCCTAAATGAAGATAATTTTCCTTACACGCTGAGACAAGATCCTGGTAAATACAATGCCTTAGGCCAAATAAAATTTTTATTCCCTAATGAATGGGCCATTTATTTACACGATACAAATCATAAAAAACTATTCAATAGAACAATGCGTTCTCTTAGTTCAGGTTGTATTCGAGTTGAAGATCCCATTGCTTTAGCCAACTTTAGCCTAGCAGATAGATATAAGCCTAAAACAATATTAGAGATGATTGAAAGCAAAGAGAACCGCGGTCGAAAAGTGACAAAATCATTATCTGTTTATGCGGTCTACTTCACTGTTTGGACGAACGATAATGAAGTAAAATTCTCCCCGGACGTTTATCAACGTGATGAACGAATGGCAAAACACTTGTAATTTATAGTAAAAACTATTTATAATTCGACGCTTAGTCAAAACAAGACTAGCTCGCTAAGGTGAAGTAATGACGTTTAGAACTAACCTACAACACGAACCATCTGTAAACATTGCGACTTCAAGACGTCGTTTTTTACAATTTGGTTTAGGTTTGACCGCAAGTCTTGCTGCAGCACCAAGCGCCTTTGCAAACACACTACAACAGCCTGACCGTAAATTATCTCTGCTTAATTTACACACAGGTGAAAGTATTGACGCTACATATTGGACTGAAGGTGAATATCAAACCAATGAACTAGCCGCTATTAATAGTGTTTTGCGCGATCACCGCACAGGCGATGTTGAGGCTATTGACCAAAACCTTATTGAACTATTAAATCTTCTTCACACTAAAGTAGATAGCAGTCAACCTTTCCACGTCATTTCAGGCTACCGCTCACCTAAATCTAACGCTGCTTTGCGTGAAAATAGCAATGGTGTAGCAAAGAAAAGCTTCCATATGAAAGGCATGGCTATCGACATTCGCTTACCGAAATGTCAGCTTTCTTCATTACATGAAGCCGCCGTCAATTTAGAAATTGGTGGTGTAGGAAGATACTCAAAATCTGATTTTATTCATATTGATACGGGCACTGTCCGTCAATGGGGCAGCTAAACGCTATAGCTCGTGATCACATTCGCTTAACAATTTTGTAAGCAAAGCTCTAAATTTCTCCATTTCTTCCACATAAGACAGCTTCAAGCCACGATGTTCTTGGTTCATCTTTTCATGTAACTTAGCTAAATTCAGATGATACTTTTCTTGTTCCAGCAGTGAATCAAACTCCATCATTCCACTTTCAAACCGCAGAAGATAGCCTTCATGCTGCTGAATGCCTTCTACATGATTGTTTAGCATAGTATTATGTTCTGGCAAAGCGCATTCCAGTTGATATAGTAATGCGACTAAACGGTCTGATTCGTGTTGCCACTGCCCCACTTCTTCAATCCATTTTTTATGATCTTGATGCCACCATACCGGCAGTTTTTGACTGTTCCCATTCTTATCCATAATTACCTCCGCAATTTAGATAAAAATCTAATGATACTCTTTAATGACTAATTTCTATAACGCTAGTTACAAAAAAACACCTTTTACACAGACAGTCTTTAAAAATAAACGTAAAATAGCTAGGGTTATTGATTAAAGGAAATCCACATGCCACAAATAGTTATCTGTGCTCTCTACAAATTTGTCACGCTAGAAGACTACCAAGAGATAAAACCACCGTTGCTCAATTTTATGCTCCAGCAAGATGTTCGTGGCACACTGTTGTTAGCCAAAGAAGGTATTAATGGTACTGTTTCAGGCTCACGCTCGAGCATTGATAATTTATTAGCCTACTTACAAAATGATTCAAGGTTTGAAGGAATTAGCTACAAAGAATCGTTTACTGAAGAAATGCCTTTTTTACGTACCCGCGTTAAATTGAAAAAAGAAATTGTCACAATGGGAATCGATGGCATCGATCCCAAACATATCGTAGGCACTTACGTTAAGCCTAAAGATTGGAACGAACTAATTAGTGACCCAGAAGTTTTATTGATTGATACGCGAAATGATTATGAGGTTCAGGTAGGTACATTTAAAAATGCTATTAACCCCGTTACCGATAGCTTCAGAGAGTTTCCTGACTATGTGAAGCAAAATTTTGATCCGGATAAACATAAAAAAGTGGCTATGTATTGCACTGGTGGCATTCGTTGTGAAAAGTCTACGGCCTATATGAAAGAGCAAGGGTTTGAAGAAGTCTATCATTTAGAAGGGGGGATTCTTAAATACCTAGAAGAAGTGCCAGAAGAGGATACATTATGGGAAGGCGAATGTTTTGTATTTGATGAACGCGTTACTGTCGATCATCAATTAGAAAGAGGGAAATACGAACAGTGTAATGCCTGCCGTATGCCCATTACTAAACAAGACCAGCAATCTGAACATTATATTCATGGTGTGAGTTGCCCTCATTGTTTTAACAAAACAACTGGCGAGCAAAAAGAACGGTTCGCTGAGCGTGAAAAACAAATGAAACTGGCTGAGCAACGTGGTGAAGCTCATATTGGTGCTGAGTCAGCTAAAACAATTGCAGCTCATCGTGCTGAAAAACAACAGCTGAAAGAAAACCAACGGCAACTATCATTACAAAAGCAGCATCGCTAATGATAAGGCCATTCTTTATTTTCTTATGTTGCTTGATAAGTTTCCAAGGCATAGCAAGTGAAAATAGACAAGCGGCTATTGCTAGTGCCCATCCCTTGGCTACACAAGCGGGATTTGAAATACTTAATCAAGGCGGCAATGCATTTGATGCCGCTATTGCAGTTAGTGCCGCATTGGCCGTTGTTGAACCCTCTGGCTCAGGTTTAGGCGGTGGTGGATTTTGGTTATTACACCGGGCCAGTGATGGCTTTCAAACCATGGTTGATGGTCGTGAAACTGCACCTAGTGCTGCTCATAAAGATATGTATCTTGATGAAAATGGCATCGTTAATCCACGTTTATCGCTTGATGGTCCATTAGCCGCGGGAATTCCCGGTGTGCCCGCTGCGCTCGATCATCTCAGCCAAGAATATGGGCGGCTTTCATTAGAGAAAACGCTTGCTCCAGCTATTCGTTACGCCAAGCAAGGCTTTGAAGTGTCAACCCATTATCAAAAACTAGTGGGGTTTCGACTCGACATACTTAATGCATCGGAACAAGCTAAGACAATATTTCTACGAAATGGCCAAGTCCCTGAGCTAGGCACAATTATCATCCAAACTGATTTAGCCAACACACTTGAACAACTAGCTGAAAAAGGCCGTGCGGGTTTTTATCAAGGTGATATTGCACAGAAATTAGTGACTGGTGTGCAACAAGCAGGTGGCATTTGGACGTTACAAGATTTAAATAATTATCAAATCAAAGAACGCGCTCCCATTACCAGTTCATATAAGGGCTATAAAATCACCTCAGCAGCACTGCCATCATCTGGAGGTATTGTTCTAAGCTCTATACTTAACCAACTTGAACAACTACCACTTGATGCTGCAGATAGCACCCAACGCAAACATCTCATTGTTGAAGCCATGCGTCGTGCCTATTACGATCGTAGTCGCTATATGGGTGATACTGATTTTATTACTGTTCCCACATCACAACTCACCTCCAAATCTTATGCTAAAGACTTAGCCGCCAGCATTGATCTGACCTCTGCTACCGCTAACCAGCATCTACCTGCTATTGATATGACTGAAGGCGAAGATACCACTCATTTTTCAATCATCGATAAAGATGGCAGCCGTGTTGCGGCCACACTAAGCATTAACTATCCCTTTGGTTCTTGCTTTGTAGCTAAAGGTACGGGCGTATTGCTGAATGATGAAATGGATGATTTTTCAGCTCAAGTCGGTGCGGCGAATGCTTATGGGCTAACTGGCAACCATGCAAATGAAATTGCAGCTAATAAACGTCCTCTTTCAAGTATGAGTCCCACCTTCATTGAAAATGATAATAGCTTAATGATTATCGGTACACCTGGCGGTAGCCGAATTATCACTATGGTGCTACTAGGAATTTTAGACTTTATTGATGGTGACGATGCTGAAACTATTGTTTCAAATCCACGATATCATCACCAATATTTACCTAACAAAATTCAACTTGAAGCTACTGGCTTTGACACATCAGAAATAGAACAATTAGAGCAATATGGTCATGAGATTAAAGTGCTCAGCCGCCAATATGGCAATATGCAAGTGATCACCCAAACAGAAACGCCCAAGCAACTCACCGCAGCCAGTGACCCGCGAGGTGAAGGACTAAGTCTTGTCCAGTAAAGCGACTTTAAATAGAAGTTTATCATTAACTCAAATGGTGCTGTATGGTTTGGGCACTACCATTGGTGCAGGCATTTATGCACTGGTCGGTGAACTTGCAGGCATTGCAGGTTATTTTGCCCCGCTTTCTTTTCTAATTGCCTCTATTATGGCAACACTAACGGCAATGTCATTTGCCGAATTATCTGGACGCTATCCACAAGCAGCTGGTGCCGCCTTGTATATTCGAGAAGGGTTTTCTTCTCAAAAATTATCTACACTTACTGGAATACTCGTTATTCTTGCAGGCTTAGTCTCAGCTGCAGCGTTAATCAATGGCTTTGTGGGCTACCTACATCAGTTCATTGCTCTCGATAGGGTTGTCATTATTATTTTTATGTCATTTCTGTTGGGTGCTATTGCCGCATGGGGAATTTCAACTTCCGTCTCAATAGCTGCCACCATCACTATTATTGAAATAGGTGGGTTGTTATTAATTATTGGCGTAAGCATTTCTGGTACAACAATACATCTAGATGCTTTACCAACCCTAATTCCCTCTGCTGATTTTAGCCAATGGTCAGTGATATTTGCTGGCACGCTACTCGCTTTTTATGCCTTTATAGGTTTTGAAGATATGGTTGATGTTGCTGAAGAAGTGAAGGATGTGAAACGTAACTTACCGTTAGCCATCTTGCTCACATTGGCGATTACTACTGTTTTATACATGTTAATAATGACAACAGCCGTGCTCGCTATATCTCCAGATCAATTAGCTAAAACCGATGCGCCTCTTGCTTATTTATATCAACATTTCACTGGTAACGATTCGACATTAATTAGTATTATTGGTTTGCTAGCTATAATTAACGGTGCTTTAATTCAAGTCATTATGGCGTCACGCGTTATGTATGGCCTTGGTTCTCGTGGCCAGCTTCCTGAAATATTAAGCTTTGTGCACCCAAAAAGCCAAACACCACTGATAGCAACATTTCTTGCAACAATCTTGGTGCTTATTTTAGCTTTAGCAGGTCACCTTTCGATCTTGGCTGAAATAACATCGCTCATTATGCTTTGTATATTTTCTTTAATTAACTTAGCCTTGCTTAAAATAAAAAAACGTAAGCCAGCAACGCAAGGTAGCATCAATTTTCCTAGGTTAATACCTTTCTCTGGGTTTGTTGTCAGTTTTGGGTTTCTGATCTTTATTCTAGCTGACTTTATTATTTTGTAGGTATTTCACCTTGTCTAGCTTGAATCAATGACAAGGTTGATAATACAAGCAACACTATATTAGTATTTAAATATGTACCTAATTGACAGCCATTGCCACCTTGATTTCAAACAGTTTGATCTAGATCGTGATGATATTCTGTCGAATTGTCTGCAATTAGGTATTCAAGACATCGTGATACCCGGCGTAACAGCAAATAGTTGGGAGAGCTTGCTCAATGTGTGTCAGCAATCGACAATGTTACATCCGGCATTGGGATTGCATCCAATGTTTATGAAAGAACACCTGCCTGAACATCTAATAAAATTACCAAATTTAATCTCCAAACATGCCGTCATTGCCGTTGGTGAAATTGGTCTCGACTTTTATATTACTGGTCATGATAAAGCGTCACAAATAGAATTGTTTTCTGCACAATTAAAAATTGCTCAACAGACAAAATTACCCGTGCTATTACATGTTAGAAAAGCACATGAGCAAACGATTAATTTATTAAAGCAACACCCCGTATCGGGAGGAATTGTTCATGCTTTTAATGGCAGTCTGCAACAAGCAGAACAGTATCAAGAACTCGGTTTTTTATTAGGAGTAGGCGGTGCAATAACACACCTAAAGGCGACACGATTAAGAACAATGGTCAGTCAACTTCCTTTATCAAGCATCGCACTGGAAACCGATGCACCTGATATGCCATTGCATATGATGAAGCAGCAACACAACACACCTGAGAATATTGCTGTAATATTAGACGCATTAGCAATTCTACGTTCTGAGAGCAAAGATGAAATTGCCTCGGTTACAACGGCTAATTGCCAGCGAGTCTTAAAACTCATAAACGAATAAGGATTTTAGCATTATGTCGCTTTTTTCACGCCTATTTAGCCAGCCTTTTTGGTCACAATTATTCCAATCGTTTCTGGATACGTGCCGACGCTTCCCTTTAACGGTGGTGTCATTAGTAGTGCTTTTATTCGTCTCTATTACCGAGATGCATCGATTAGATATTCTCACAGATCAGCAGCAACGTAATACATTTCTTATAGCACTTGGTGGTGCATTTTGGTTTGTGGCTACAAACTTATTCTCAGAACGATTACAGTGGAGTAAAGCTAAACGCTATTTATTAGCGCTACCTGTTTTTGCTTTATTCAGTTGGTATATTACCCAGCAGAATATCTTAATCCAAGAATCAACCGTGCTTATTTTAGCTGCTGCTCTTGCCATTACATTCGCAGCCTATATAACACGCCGCAGTGGTAACGCATCAGTGTGGTATTTCAATTATCAGCTCATCGCGGCAATTTGTTTTGCCTTTTTATCTACTCTTATTCTCTGTGGCGGGCTTAGTTTTATCTTAAAGAGCATTGAATATTTGTTTGAAATACATATAGGTAGCCGGTTTTATCAAGATATATGGCTAGTTGGTATGGTATTTCTAGCTCCTCTCTATTTTTTAGCTAATATTCCGAAACAGTTTGATTACCCTCGCTCTGATTGTGCTTTCCCTAAAGGTGTCCACTTTATTCTGAGTTATATTCTAGTGCCATTATCTTTGATATATGTGTTCATTTTATATGCCTATTTCGCCAAAATATTAATTCAGGGTGCACTGCCCCACGGCCACCTTGGCGCTATGATTTCATGGTTTGGCGTGGTTGGCATTATCACTCATATTGCCATCTATCCACTTCACGATCGTGGCAGTTCGATATTAAGTTGGTTCTATAAATATTTTTATCTTATGCTCATCGTGCCATTGGGTTTACTTATTTTAGCCATTGGCGTGAGAATTTCACAATATGGCTTTACCGAACAACGCTATCTTGTTGCTTTATGTGCAGTATGGTTTGCTATTTTAATCATTTTTTCTTTATTCAAACGCGAGCGGTTTCAACTAAAGCATGTCACCATCAGCCTTGCCATACTCAGTGTATTAATCTCGTTTGGCCCATGGGGGATACATCAACTTCCCATAAATAATCAGTTTTCACGTCTTGAAGCGACGCTTATTAAAGAAAACTTATTAACAAATGGCAACATTAACGTTAACGAAAAACCCAGTGCCAAGGTACAAAAATCCATTAGTTCTATGGTTCGTTTTCTTGTTCAGCATAATGCTGAAGATAAAATTAGACCCTGGTTCGTAGACAAAGAAGCATTTGATAAAGCAAAAGAATGTGATCAACCTGAAGAATCCACAAGAGGATGCACGCCTGCTGAAGAACATATCGTCAAACTCATGGGGCTCAACTACATTCACTATTGGGATAATATAGACAATGATCGCCTCAGCATTCAACTCAACGATCAACATCAATATAATAGAACACTGGCTATTGCTGGCTACGACACACTGACTAAAATTTCTTGGCTGTCATCTCAGCAAGATGCTAACCCTCCCTACAGACAGGGTGATTATGCCTTAAGTATCAATGAGAAAAGCCAACTACTCATCACTATTGATGAAAATGAAACTATTGTTTTTGATTTACTAGAGGTTACAAATAGATTTAGCATGAAAGAAGGTTCAATCCGTATCAATGCCGAGCAAGAAAAGAAATTACATTTAAGCAAAACAGAAAATGGGATAGAAGCAAAACTGTACGTCGATGAGTTACAAATTTGGCGTGAAAATAATGAAGTTAAAAACACCACATTATCGGGCTATTTATTAGTTAAATTTAAGTCTAGGTAAATATATTCAAGTACTTGAATATACTAACTAAGTCACATGATTATGTTATGTTACATGCGATAATTATTATATGAAATCTCTTCTTCTAAAATTAGGTCATATTAAATCTGTAATTGTTATTACTCTTTTTTCTGTAATGGCATCTACCTTAATAACTTACCTAATTATTCACTTCGCTAATAGGCCTCAGATAATGAGCATCGGTCTAATTATTGCCTCTATTGTTCCACTTATCGTTGCTCCTCTGATCACTATTAATCTCAACAGTTTACTTTTTCAAACATTAGAGCTTGAAGCTAAAATGCGAATTATTGCAAGCACTGACTATCTAACTCAACTACTTAACCGAAGAGAATGGATTGAACAATCCACCCGTTATATAAACCTTGCTACTCGCAACAATAGTAGCTTTGCAGTTTTAATGCTTGACCTTGATAATTTTAAAGCAGTTAACGACAGTTATGGCCATGTAGCCGGAGATAAAGCTCTCGTCTTATTTGGAGAAATCATTCAAACAGTATCTCGATCTAGTGATATTTCTGGCCGATTTGGTGGCGAAGAGTTTATTATTTTACTACCCGATACTTCTGCAGAACAAGCAGTTCAATTTACAGAACGTTTACATCATCACACTCGGTCATTAAATATAGAGCATGGTAAAAATATTCTTACATTAACGACAAGCATTGGTGTCAGTATCAATGTGCCCGATAAGCCCTTTGATCTTGACACACTAATATCACATGCTGATAAAGCACTTTATCAGGCAAAACACCAAGGTAAAAATTGTACGGTTGTTTTTCAACAAACAACGTAGTTACATGGCAACAACCATGAATGATGACGATATCCAAAAATTTAAACAGTTATTAGAATCCCAACGTGATGAGCTGATGGCCTCACAACAAATGGCTCAAAGTTCAACTGAAACAGTTGAACTTGATCAAGCCAGTGTGGGTAGAGTCTCAAGAATGGATGCTATGCAATCACAATCAATGGCCGTTGAAACAACACGCCTAAGACAACAGCAGCTCAGAAAAATATCTTCTGCACTCGCACTAATCGAATCGGGAGACTATGGTTATTGTAGTATTTGTGATGATGAAATAAATCCTAAACGCCTAGAAATTGATCCCGCATCAACCATGTGTGTGCCCTGCGCTTCAAAGCAAGAATAAATACTCCGTTCGTCCTGAGCCAGTCGAAGGATAAACTTCCAACTCATTTAGTCATACGTTAAAATAAGCTATGACAAACACTAATCCACTTTTCGAACGTACCCATATATTAATTGGTGATCAAGGCATCGAACGCCTGCAAGCAAGCCATGTATTTCTTGCAGGCATGGGTGGTGTTGGTTCATTCACCGCCGAAGCTCTAGCCAGAATGGGCGTAGGCGAGCTTACATTGGTTGATCATGATGTTGTTTCAGCATCCAATATTAATCGGCAACTGATTGCGCTTAATTCGACGGTGGGTCAACTCAAAGTTGAAGTGATGGCACAGCGAATTAAAGACATCAATCCAGACTGCAAAGTAAACATTGATACTGAGTTCCTCACACCAACGAGTATTCCTGATGTGTTATCTCATGATTTTGATGTAGTAGTAGATGCCATTGATAGCATGAGCAGTAAAGTCGAATTAATAGCAACAGCATGGCGCAATAAAATACCTGTTTTTGCCAGCATGGGCGCGGGTGGCAAGCTTGATCCATCACTGATTCGCACAGATGACATTATGAATACATCCATGTGCAAACTCGCCAAACAATTACGCAAATACCTTCGCAGACGCGGTGTCGGCCATGGCGTTCAAACTGTCTATTCAATTGAATCACCCCTTCCGGCGCTGCCACCTGAACAGGTCGCCCGGGGGCGTCCACGAGCAGTGAATGGCACCATGAGTTATATGCCCTCCCTCTTTGGCTTAACACTAGCCGGCATGGTCACAAATCATATAATTGGTGATGCACGCCGTGTCTGAAGACCCCACTAATGTTTTAAATTGCAATTCACAACGCCAACAACAACTCAGCACCCTACTCAAACCTTATGGCATTAAAATTAACCATGTCACTGATGATGAAACTATCCCCGGTAGTTTTTTTGGTGAACGTGAGGCAGGTTTAGTGGGCAATAATCTTTACCTACGCCATGACACACCCATTCATTCAGCCTTACATGAATCAGGTCACTACATATGTATGGACCCCAAAAGACGCGCTAAACTCGATACTGATGCCGAAGGCGATTATGACGAAGAAAATGGCGTGTGTTACTTACAAATATTACTATCCCATCATATTCCAGAAATGGGCAAAGAACGCATGATGACCGATATGGATAGCTGGGGTTATACCTTTAGACTTGGCAGTGCAAAAGCCTGGTTTGAAAATGATGCTGAAGATGCCAAGCAATGGTTACTCAATCATTCTATTATTGATGTTCAACAAAATCCTACATGGCAATTTAGGCAGAAATAATATTAAACGTCATCCTCAAGAATAAGAACCCCGTCATTCCCAAAATCTTTTTATCGGGAATCTACATCCTTGCCAAACAATGCCTCTAATGGGCTGACCACATTGTTCAAATTTTGCTGCAACACATGCGTATAAATTTCTGTCGTTTTCACATCAGCATGGCCTAATAACTTTTGCACCACACGAATATTAGTGCCCGCTTGTAATAAATGCGTAGCAAAAGAATGACGCAAGGTATGAGACGTCACTCGTTTATCAATTCCGACTTTATTTTTTGCCGTCCTAATCCCTTTTTGTAAACCAGATTCATCCAAATGATGACGTCTAATTTTACCGCTACGTGGATCAGTCGATAATACTTTAGAAGGAAATACATATTGCCATTCCCATGATGAACTGGCTTTCGGATATTTTCTTGCTAAGTTATTGGGCAAATAAACATCAGCCACCCCTTGCGCTAGATCTTGCTCGAATAATTGTCGCACGCTAAGCAAATGCTGCTTTAAATCATCAATAATAGAAGGTGCTAACAGTGTTGTACGGTCTTTGCCGCCCTTAGCATCTCTAATCATCAAATAACCATTGCCAAAATCAATATCTTGAATCCGTAAACGCAATATCTCCATCACCCGCAAACCACCGCCATACATTATTTTTGCCATCAATGCCCTAATCCCGGTCATTGCCTCTAACAATTGACCTGTTTCTTCTTGGCTTAATACCACAGGCAACCGAACAGGTTTTTTTGATCGAACAGGCTCCAAATCATCAGCAATCGGCAAATCTAATACTTGTTTATAAAGAAAAATAATCGAATTGAAAGCAAGGTTTTGTGTGGATGCGGCATAATTTTTATTCATTGCCATATCTGATAAGAATGCTTCAATCTCCTTTTTACCCAGAATATTGGGGTGACGAGTACCATTAAATCTAATAAAGGCCAAAATCCACTTAACATAAGCCTCCTCCGTTCGCCTTGCATAATGGTGATAACGCAGCACCTCTCGAACCTGATCCATTACTTTAATAGACTGAGGTTTAAACTTAGCGCGATCTTGCGATTGATTTTGGAATGCAGCCATATTGATACCTGCTTTTACCTTTATTATCTACTTACTAGGCATTATAGGCCTATTATGCACAAAGTTTCGAAATTTCATTAAAATACGGCCTTAAGTTCGCACTGTTTCTTCTTGATTATCGTATTACTAGGCGTTATAGTCCGTATATGTATAAGAATTACAGGGCGACCTTGTTCCCCTTAACAACAAGTTA
>JBJPGE010000033.1:0-16537 GCA_048595465.1 Methylophagaceae bacterium
AACCATGCACTGTTATTTTTTATTTCCGCTGGTCCTTGCGTAAAACCGAACTCAATCATCTGCACAGCTAAGCTAATAGATGACTGCACTTCTTTGGCTACAGATTGTCTAGCCTGCCAGACCGCAGTGGCACCACCTAATAGCAGAATAAAAATAACTGAAAAGACAATCCTCAGATTAATTAATGTGCGTAAACTCATTTCATTGTTTCCACTGATTCCTGCAAAGCCATACAAAAAATACTTTCAGCATATAATAAAACAATAAAGACTGAAAAGCTGTGGAAAAAATTTTAGTAATCTTTATTCTCATTCATATGAGTTCGTTCTGAAGTTATGGGTGCACCCATAAAAAAACCGCGATATTGGATAAACAACATCGCGGCTAAGGGTAAGGAGAATCCCTTATAAACTATTCCAAGCCTATCTGCCAAATCTCACGGTTAGCTTCAACGATTTCACCTGTTGTTGCATCAACCTCAACTTTCATTTCTTGGCCTGCAATATTGGTATCAATATCAAATTCATACGATGCCGCACCATTAGGTTCAATTTCATATTCTACTTCGGTCACTACACCCGGATAAATAGCTAAAGCCGTTTTACGTGCATCTGCTTCAGTCACTTTCATCTTTACTTTAAATAATGGGTGATTCGCATTTTCAACTTCACGTTCAACTTCAGAAATTAAGCCTCGGTGTGCATTACACTCTACATCCCAATCAGAGCCATCTGTGCCACGAATATCAAACTCATACATGTGAGCACCTTCTTCGTTTTTAAATTCAACTTTGATGATGTTACCTGGGCGTTCTTCTAATGCCGCTGTCATGCATTTTTCAAATTGATGAGGGTTATGTGTATCAGCCATTACAAATGGGCTTGCTGCCGCTAATAAAACATATGCAATTATTGTTTTTTTCATTTTCTATTCTCAATATTTATAGTTTCTAAAAAAGTAGAGACCTTTAAATAAAATATATAAATACATTATAAAAAGGTCTCTGTTTTGTGATTTACTTATTCAATAATCAAGTACAGCTCACAGAAGCTGATTTCTTACATTGAAACTTTAATGCCAATCCAACCAGCACGTGGCGCACCAACACCAACAAAACGAGGATCTTCAAAATCAAATCCTGGCGCTTCATCAGGCTCACCGTATAGGCCAAATGTTTCGTATTCACTATCAAATAAGTTATCAACTTTTGCAAAGAACTGTACATTATCATTAAGTTTATAACGACTATGTAGGTTCACAACTTTGTATGCACCAATCTTCTTGTCTTCATTAGCTTCATCGCCTCTATAGTACTGACTAGAGTGGTATGATGCCGTTAAGCCAAGTGTGAACTGTTGATTAAAGTGATAATCTGCACCAATTTTCACATTATGTGCAGGGATTCCTGGAAGACGGTCACCTTTGTTAACAGTAAATGTTTCTAAATTATCTTCTACTTCACGAGCATAATCGAACTTATCTTCAAATGTAGCACGAACATAAGAGTAGTTTGCAAACCAATCAAACTTGTCAGCTTCACCAAATAGACCTAACTCTAATCCCGCTCGAGCCGTTTTATCAATATTATCAAAAGTACCCGTTCTTAATCGTGGATCAGCTGGATCGTCTTCAGTAGCAGGGAAGAAAAACACATCATCCTTTAGCTCTGTGTAATAAATATTAGCATTCCAATTAACACCCGTATTTTTTCCGCGTAGGCCTGCTTCAACTGTTCGTGCAACAACATCATCTAACGGTGGATCTGCTAAGAATGAGTTTGGTAATGCACAAGGGTGATCAGGATCAGCACACGTTAATTCAGAAGGAGTAGGCGCACGATTTGATTCACTATAACTACCATAAGCACTTAATACATCATTAACAGCATAAGTTAAACCAACCGAGGGATTAAAACGATTAAATACATGCTTGTCACCTTCTTCATTTAGGTCTTGATCGCCACCTTCACTTGTACCTGAAATATCAATCTCAATACGATTATATCGACCTGCAACAGTCAGTGCTAATTGCTCCGTCAATGAAATTGTATCCGTGAAATATAAACTAAATGTTTCAGTTTCAATATCACCATCAACAATTGTTTCATCAATGATAAAGCCGGTGCCATTAGTGCCACGGCTCGGGGTGAATTGAGCTACTTCAGATTGAGAAGTATGCTTAACATCAGAGCGATCATAGCTCGCACCCACTATTAACTGATTTTCTTTGCCAAACATCTCATCAAGGAAGGTGAATTGTAGACCTAAACCATAGCTATCTTGTTCTGTTTCACTAGTATTATTCAAGGCAACATCGTCACCATCAGCAAAGCCAAGAGCAGCAGCATCATTTGTGAGTATCTCATCAGTTCCATCAAAGACACCTTCAACACCATCTTCATCTTCACCGAGATCATTACCGATAACCGACAACTCTGAACCATCACCGTTGAATGTAGTTCTATCGCTAGAGCGATAATAGGCATTAGCAGATAACAATGTTACATCGTCTAGCCAATGTGAACCATTCAAGGCAAACATGTCAAGATCATTTTGAGTATTATCCGGATGTGTAAATACCGCTTCTCGATCAAGATCAACCAGTTCAACAGGAGAGGCACCATTCCCATTAAGATCACTTTCAATTGACATCAGCGTTAAATCTAATGTGCTTGTTTCATTTTGATAACTTAATTTTGCAAATAATTGATCAATATCTGAAGGTGATTCATCTCGCCAGCCATCTTCTTCAGTATGACTACCTGTTATATAATATCCAAGATTACCGTCATTACCGCCACTTTCTAGCGTTGTAGACCAACGACCAAATGAGCCACCATAAACCTCTAGACTATGACCTTGATGTGTAAAACCACTTTTTGTTTGAATCGATAATGCACCACCTAATGTATTCAAGCCAAAAACAGGGTTTGAACCCGGGATTAAATTCAGGCTAGCAATTGCTGACTCAGGAATTAACTCAAAATTCACTACATCACCAAAGGGTTCATTAACACGAACACCATCCATAAATACGGATAGGCCTTGTGCATTACCCACTAATGGAGAAGCTGTAAACCCGCGATATTTCAAGTCAGGTTGGAAAGGGTTGTTTTGAGCCTGATTTAAACTAACACTTCCTAGTGTTTGGTTCATAAAGTCAGAAATGTCTAAACCTTGAATACGCTCAAGGTCTTCATCCGTTGCAGATTGAACATTAGCTGGAATCATATCTGCAGGCAAACCCACACCATGCAGTGGTGTAGTGCCTATAACTTCAATATCTGTTAATTCGACGCTATCTTCAGCAGAAGCTGCTGTTGCAATAGCACTTAATAAAATCAGTGATAGTACTGATCGCTTGTGGGGTAAATTCATCTTCTAAAATCTCTCGTTTGCTAATTATTTTGTGAACTGGTTAAAATTTATTATGAAAGAGATTATCAGAACCTTTCCTAGATGCAATTAGGAAAAATTCCTTTTCTTAACTTAATAGGAATCAATTCGTTGATTCTTAGAAAAGCATCGATGTGGAAAGTAATAAGCTTAGCTGCTTGTGGGTCTTAAATATCAAACCATGACAATGAGTTATGCAGTTTTACCACTTCGCCAATAATGACTAATGTCGGGGCTACAGGTTTCTCTTTCTCAGCCAAACCAGCTATCTCAGCAATGGTGCTAATCCATACTTTTTGTTGAGATGTTGTACCTTGTTGAACCAATGCGACAGGCATAGTTGGAGATAAACCGTATTCTTGCAATTTCTGAGTTAGAACAGGTAGGCCGGCTAACCCCATGTATACGACAACTGTCTGCCTAGGCTGAACTAAGGCTGGCCAATTTAAATCTAATTCACCTTGTTTTAATTGACCTGTTACAAAGGTACAACTTTGAGAGTAGTCTCGATGAGTTAACGGAATACCTGCATAGGATGAACAACCAGAAGCCGCTGTGATTCCCGGCACCACTTGAAATGGAATATTCTCTGCAGTAAGTGTTTCAATCTCTTCGCCGCCACGACCAAAAATAAAGGGGTCGCCACCTTTTAATCGCAATACGCGTTTACCCTGTTGAGCATGCTCCAATAGAAGCTGATTAATTTCTTCTTGACGTACCGCATGCCACGCACGTTGCTTGCCGACATAAACCTGTTCCGCTTCTCGTCGAACCAATGCTAACACTTCTTTGCTCACTAAACGGTCATAAAATACAATATCTGCTTGTTGCATTAAACGTAGCGCTTTGAATGTTAATAATTCAGGGTCGCCAGGTCCAGCACCCACTAAATAGACCTCACCTTTTTGTAACTCTTCAGACTGTGTTTTATCAAGAATTGCTTGAAATGTATTTTCAGCGTCTTGATCTCTGCCAGCCAAAACATGATCGGCTACTTTGCCTTGCAGTATAGATTCCCAAAATCGTCGCCGCATTGAAATTTTAGGGAATTTATCTTGAACCTTATTTCGATATCGGCCAATAAGTTCTGCTAATCGGCCGTATGTAGGTGGAATTAAAGTTTCTAGCCTTGCTCTTAATTGACGCGCTAAAATAGGCGATTTACCACCACTTGAAACTGCTACAACAATCGGCGATCGGTCAAGAATCGAGGGTAAAATAAAGTCACATAATTCAGGGCAGTCAGCTACATTCACCAAAATATTATTTTTCTTGGCTTGCTGATAAACCTCGCGGTTAATATTTTCATTATCCGTTGCTGCAATCACTAAAATACTATCGTTCAGTAAATCAGCTGAAAATAAAGCATTGATCCATTTAATTTTATCGCCATCAATCAAAGCTTGAGTGCTTATAGAAACATTGGGAGCAACAATGGTCACATCTGCCTGCGCTTTAAGCAGTAATCCTGCTTTTCGAGCCGCTATCTCTCCACCACCCACAACGAGGCATGGTCGATTTTTTAAATCGACAAATATTGGCAAATAATCCATTTATTTTTTCTCTGGAGGCTTAATCACAAGCTGCTAAAGGTAATTCCAATGCTTGTAAGACAAAACCATCATTCAGGTTTTGCACTACAGCTACTACATGTGATTTTTCTATATTCCAGTCATCTTCAATCTGAACTAGTGTAGAAACATCCGTTTCACCACTTTCATCAAGTGCAAAAGGACCCAACCATTTTCTTACTAAATGTTGATGGTTAAATGTCACGCCGGCATTATCACCACCACTTACTTTGCTGCTAATATCATTTTCTGTTATTGCAATATACAACATCGAATATGCTCGATTATCCATTCCTTTAACGCCAATATGGCTATCAATTACAAGCTCATTATCTTGCTGGGATACAATCAATTCAATGCCTGCTTCTGGTTCAAATTTATTGACCGCATGAACGACATCTTTCACGTGTTTTTTCCATAAATGAATTACTTCGCCGCTGACAAAAAATTCAGGCGTATATACTGATTGCTCCAAATTATTTTGTGCTTGCTGCCGCTGTCTTTCTGAAAAAACTGGGCTAGCATATTTATCAACCCAACCTTTTTTATCATTTAAATAATCAATATGAAAACCCAGAATAATGACTTGTTCACTCGTAATCGCTTGGTTTGGTAAATCATGTACCCAGCGATCAGCAGCCGGACATAAGCCGCAGCCTTCAGAAGTGAACAATTCCAAAACGGCTATTTGTTGAGCACCGCTGCCCGCCTTCCATGCCTGAGCAGATACTAGTACCGGCAATAACAGCAGAGCCCACACTATTTTTTTAAACATACTTTTCATGATATTTACCTTATTTATCATTTAGTTCAACATATAAGAGCACATAAGCAAGTCTTTAGTTCCGTTGCTGCGCATTAGTACACACGGCCAATTCTCTCAGCACTGCTGTTGCATAGCTACCCGCAGGTAGAAAAAATGTTATCTCTAATTGGTCATTATCTAAGAACTGCCAACTAAAGTCACTTGGAAATACGCGTAATGCCCGCCTTTCTTGGGTTAAACCTGCTTTTTCAAGGCCTTGTTTCCAAGTATTCCAATCAGATAATACCTGCTGCTCTAATAGCAAACTATCATCTTTACTCTGCACATTGCCTCGCCCCCACATCACAGCTGTTGGATGAATATCCATCGTTTCCAACCGTGTTGTCAGTGCCTCATCAAGTTTATCTACTGCGAATAAGCTGGCTTTAGTACCTGCCAATAACATCATGTCGCCCATTAAAGGCTGATTCCAATTACCACTTTTCACACGATCTGTAACAACAAGGTTAAATAACCACGAACGGGCCGCAGAGAGATAGAGACTTTTTTGAGTACGTTTACGGGGAGCTTTGCCTGTAGAAAACCAATAGTCCACCTTATCTAAATTACCCATCTGATGGCCAAATCGTTGCTCCCCAAAATAGTTAGGCACACCCGATTTTTGGATTTGTCGAAGACTGGCTTCCCAGCATTCTTTTTTACCTTGAATATTGGTCAAACATAACTTAAATTGATTGCCTGCTAGCACACCTCGCTTTAATTTCTTTCCATGGCGTGTTTGTTCAATAATATGAATATCATCCGTTTCAAATTCCGGCCAATTAGGTTCATCAAAACCTTCTAAATTAATACTAAACCACTGAGAAGTGATGGCATGACGATCTTTTAATCCGGCATAACCTACTGCAACGGATTTGACACCTGCAAATTTAGCCAACTCATTTGCTAACCAATCAGTATTAATGCCTCGTTTCTGGATTTTTAGCCAAACATGTCCACCGGTACCATCAGGTTCGAACGGTAATATTTCTTCAACTTGAAAATATTCTGGTTTGTTGCGAATCTCTGCAAAACACTGTGTCGCGGGCTCATTAACTCGTGCTAATGATGAAAAATCAAAGCTTGCCAAGGTTTATGCTTTTACTAATAAAACAACAGCGTGTGCAGCTATACCTTCTTTTCGGCCGGCAAATCCGAGCTTTTCTGTTGTGGTTGCTTTTACATTGACAGCATCAACATCAATCGCTAAATCCTCTGCGAGGATTCCACGCATACTCGGCATAAAGGGCGTCAGTCTAGGTTGTTGAGCAATAATCGTACTATCTACATTATTCACTTTCCAACCCAGTCTATTAAGATCCTGCATCACTTTTCTCAGCAAAAATCGGCTATCAATGTTTTTAAATTCATCATCGCTATCAGGAAAATGATGGCCTATATCCCATAATCCTGCTGCACCTAATAGTGCATCACAAATTGCATGAATCAATACATCACCATCCGAGTGCGCTTCTAAACCAAAGGTATAAGGGATTACAACGCCACCTAGTGTGATTGAATCACCTTCGGTAAATTTATGAACATCATAGCCATGACCAATTCTCATACTGCTTCTCGCTGTTGTTGTAAAAATAATCTAGCTAACGCTAAATCCTGTGGCACGGTAATCTTAATATTATCAGAATGCCCTTCCACCATTATTGCTTTCAAACCTGCCAATTCTATTGCACTGGCTTCATCTGTCACTATTAATTGTTGTTGCTTGGCCATCTGTAATGCATCTTTAAGTGTATTAAGCCGAAACATTTGTGGCGTTGAAGCACGCCATAACCCTTCTCGCATCACTGTTTCTGTGATCTCATTATCTGCGCCAGCTCGCTTAACCGTATCTGTTATGGGAATTCCTAAAATACCACCTACAGGATGACTGGCAAGTTTACTTAGCATCTGATCAATATCCTGATGTCGCAAGCATGGACGAGCAGCATCATGTACCAATACCCATGGGTCATCATCGGATAGTTTTGCCAACGCTTTTAATGCATTATAAACAGAATCCGCACGCTCTTTTCCGCCCACAACAACATGAATAGGAGTGTCACTGTTCACCGACACTTGTGCCCACCACGGATCATTTTCTGCTACCGCGACAATGATTCCTTTAACACGATCATGTGACGCTAAACGCTGCAAAGTATGTTCAAGAACAGTGCTTCCCTCAAGCTCAAGATATTGCTTGGGTCGATCAGCTTGCATGCGTGAGCCTATACCTGCGGCAGGTACAATAGCCCATACTGTCTGATTAGTCATCATCTGACTCTTCTATAATTTGAAAGAATGTTTCACCTTCTTTAATCATACCTAGTTCGCTGCGAGCACGCTCTTCGACAGCATCAAGACCACTTTTTAAATCTTGTACTTCAGCTGTTAATACTTGATTTCGCTCTTTTAATATTTCATTGTCTTGACGCTGAATTTCAACATCTTGTTTCAGGTGCAAAACAGCAGGCAAACCATCATGACTAAACCATAAACGATATTGTAATAATAGCAATAACACCGTAAGCAAAATCATTGTGGCTTTCATAATATAGAATTAAGCGAATGCTTTAATTCCAGGATACACTGCAACATCACCTAACTCTTGTTCAATACGAATTAATTGATTATATTTTGCAACACGATCACTGCGAGACAACGAGCCCGTTTTAATTTGACCTGAAGATGTCGCCACCGCTAAATCAGCAATCGTCGTATCTTCTGTCTCACCACTTCGGTGCGAAACAACCGCCGTATAACCTGCTTTTTTAGCCATATTAATGGCCGCTAATGTTTCTGTTAGTGTGCCAATTTGATTAACCTTGATTAAGATTGAATTAGCCACACCTTTGGCAATACCTTGTTCTAGGATAGCGGTATTAGTAACAAATAAGTCATCACCCACTAATTGAACACTGTCACCTATGCGATCGGTTAATAATTTCCAACCATCCCAATCATTTTCATCCATACCATCTTCGATACTGATAATGGGATATTTGTCTACCCAAGATGCGAACAAATCAACCATTTCTGCTGAAGACAAAATACGATTTTCAGATGCCAAAACATACTGACCATCTTTATAAAATTCTGAACTCGCCGTATCTAATGCCAGCATAATATCTTTGCCTGCTTCATAGCCAGCATTTGCAATGGCTTCAAGAATCACCTCAATTGCAGCCTCATTAGAAGGTAAATCAGGGGCAAAACCACCCTCATCTCCTACTGCAGTATTCAAACCTCGCTTATTGAGTACATTTTTTAATGCATGGAACACTTCAGCACCATAACGTACAGCCTCAGCAATGCTTGAAGCGCCTACAGGAATAATCATAAATTCCTGAAAATCAACGCTGTTATCAGCATGTGAACCACCGTTAATGATGTTCATCATAGGAACAGGCATTACATTAGCATCATCACCGCCAAGGTAACGATATAATGGTAAACCAGCTTCATTAGCCGCAGCACGTGCAACGGCCATTGAAATGGCTAGTAACGCATTGGCACCTAAACGTGCTTTATTATCAGTACCATCCACTAAAATTAACTTTTCATCTATGGCTTGTTGCTGCGTTACTTCCATACCAATAACGGCTTTTGCTAACTCACCATTAACAGCGGCAACGGCATTTAGCACGCCCTTGCCTAAGTAACGAGATTTATCACCATCACGAAGTTCTACGGCTTCACGTTGGCCTGTTGATGCACCAGAAGGTACAGCTGCTCGCCCTATTACTCCACTTTCTAAAATCACATCTGCTTCTACAGTTGGATTACCACGTGAATCAATAATTTCACGCCCTACGATTTTACTAATTTTGCTCAATCTTTTCTCCAGAACACGACCATCAGATCGCCTAATACAAATTTATTCAGTAAGGTAAAATGTAATCGTAGTGACTACACGTACATCTTTTTCAATTTTATTGGTATCACCATATTCTTCACCTGCATCACGCACATAAAAGCTACCTTGGCGAGCACTGCGAATGCCACCCACTTTTACGCCTGCATCACTTGCAAACTCATTGGCTGCTAGGCGGGCATTTTTAGTTGCTTCACGTAACATTTCAGGCTTAATATCATTTAGCTTAGTAAAGCGATAACTTGGCATGTTATTATCAATATCAATACCTTGAGACAATAACTTGCTAACGCTCGTACGCGCTTGTTTTATTTTGTCGACTTGGTCAGTACTCACGCTGATCACGCCATTGAGACCATGTTCCTCATCGACTATTCGCTGTTGATTATCACGATATTCATAGACGTTGTAATCTAAAACGCCCACATCAATCTCTGAATCATCAAAGCCATTTTCTTTTAATAAGGCTACAATAATTTTCTGCTGCTGTTCTGCCTGTTGATAAAGTTTAGGTAAATCAGCTCGACTAGAACCTGATACGTTAAACGTCAACATCCAATCAACATGATCAGCCGGCACTCTTCTCTCTGCTAAACCTTTTGCCTCAGCAGTATTAATAGCTACTTTAGCGTTATATAAAGTTTGGCCAACAAAATAACCTGCTATTGCTAGACCTAACGCAACAAATAGGCCTAAGAAAAAAAGTCCACCTTGGTTTTCTTTGTTCATTTTAGCCATCCTTAAATAAAAATTTAAAGTAACGAATCTTCAATAAAATCCTGCTTTTTCACTGTACGATCAATTGCAACCAATGTTTCGAGTAATTCTTCCATTCTATGCAAAGGCCATGAATTCGCACCATCACTTAATGCTTTTTCTGGTTCTGGATGGGTTTCCATAAATACACCTGCTACACCAACAGCAACTGCTGCACGTGCTAATACCGGTACAAATTCACGTTGTCCACCAGATGAGCCACCCATGCCACCCGGTTGCTGCACAGAATGCGTCGCATCAAATACTACCGGGCAATCCATCGCGCGCATTTGAGGTAAACCACGCATATCAGAAATCAAAGTGTTATAACCGAATGATGTACCACGATCACACAGCATAATTTGATTATTACCAGTTGACTTGGCTTTTTCTGCTACATGTTCCATATCCCAAGGTGCTAGAAACTGGCCCTTTTTAATATTAACCGGCAAGCCTTGGCTACACACGTTAACGATAAAGCTAGTTTGACGACATAAAAATGCTGGCGTTTGCAATACGTCCACAACACTCGCCACTTCTTCTAATGGTGAATATTCATGTACGTCGGTGATAACAGGGATACCATATTCTTTTTTTACCGCCTCTAAAATTGCCAAGCCTTTTTCAATACCTGGGCCACGATAACTATTTACAGACGTTCTATTGGCTTTATCAAATGATGATTTATAGATAAAATGAATGCCTAAACGATCTGCAACTTCTTTTAGTTTACCCGCCACATCCATTGTCATCTGTTCACTTTCAACAACGCAGGTACCCGCAATCAAAAATAATGGCTGTTTACCGCCTACTTCTTTTCCACATAAATCCATTATTTTTCACCTCTGTGTTGTACCGCTGCATTAATGAAGCCATCAAATAACGGATGTCCGTGGCGTGGGGTTGAAGTAAATTCTGGGTGTGCTTGTAAAGCAATAAACCAAGGATGGTCAGGTATTTCAATCATTTCAACTAAACTCAGATCTTGCGACATGCCTGAAAAACGCAAACCAGCATCTTCTAATTGTTTTTTATAGTTGTTATTAAATTCATAACGATGGCGATGACGCTCACTAATTTCTGAAGCACCATAGACTTGCTTCGCCAAGCTACCTTCTTCTAACACGCATTGATATGCGCCTAAACGCATTGTGCCACCAAGATCAGAGTCATGGTCACGTGTTTCTACACTGCCATCCTCTTTTTGCCACTCTGTAATCAGGCCAATAACAGGGTGCGGCGTATTAAGGTCAAACTCAGTGCTATAAGCATTTTCTAATCCTGCTTTATTACGTGCATATTCAATTACAGCCACTTGCATACCTAAGCAAATGCCTAAGTAGGGTATTTTGTTTTCACGCGCATATTGTGCCGTTAAGATCATGCCTTCAACACCACGTTTGCCAAAGCCGCCTGGTACTAAGATAGCGTCCATTCCTGCAATGATGGCAGGACCATCTTTTTCAATCGCATCAGAATCAATATAATGCACTTTAACGTTAGTACGCGTATGAATACCAGCATGGATAAGTGACTCTGATAAAGACTTATATGCCTCTGTCAGATCCATATATTTCCCTACCATCGCAATATTAACAAGCCCTTCTTGGTGATTAATATTATCCGCCACTTCTTGCCATTGGCTCAGATCAGCAGGCTTTACATTCAACGCTAATTGCTTAACAACAATGTCATCTAAACCTTGTTTATGTAAATCCATTGGAATTTTATAGATGCTGTCCACATCGACCGCTGAAATAACAGACTTTTCTGGCACATTGGTAAACAAGGAAATTTTACGACGCTCAGAATTAGGCAACGGGCGGTCCATTCGACATAGCAACACATCTGGTTGAATACCGATTGTGCGTAACTCTTTTACCGAATGTTGTGTTGGCTTGGTTTTGATTTCACCCGCTGACGGAATATAAGGTACTAGTGTTAAATGAATAAACATCGCATTTTCACGCCCTAGCAATGTGCCCATTTGACGAATCGTTTCTAAAAATGGAAGTGACTCAATATCACCCACCGTGCCACCAATTTCAATCAAAGCGACATCTGCATCACCCGCACCTTCATGAATGCAACGCTTAATTTCATCTGTAATATGCGGAATAACCTGTACAGTGTTGCCTAAATATTCACCGCGACGCTCTTTACGAATAACATTTTCGTAAATTTGACCTGTAGTGTGATTATTTGACTTAGTCATTTTAGAATCAATAAATCGTTCGTAATGGCCTAAATCAAGATCCGTTTCAGCGCCATCGTCAGTTACAAACACCTCACCATGCTGCAATGGACTCATCGTTCCAGGATCAACATTGATATAAGGGTCAAGTTTCACTAAGGTAACTTTCAATCCACGCGCTTCAAGAATAGCCGCTAATGAAGCCGCAGCAATCCCCTTACCCAAAGAAGAAACAACGCCACCAGTGACAAAGATAAATTTAGTCATATTTAGGAAAATTCTAATGTACGGTGCATCCGGAATGGTTGCACTCTGATCGGCTAGACATTTTAACGGAAATACAGTTTTCACTCAATGAAAATCTAACTTACCCCCTTAATTTTGACATTGTAAATTAATTCATCTCAATTTTTATTTAATTGACACCACACTCTTATTTATTTAAATTAGCTATACGGCGGGTTTTCCAAGCTGGTATGGAAATTTTTCCTTACCTCTACGGGGATACCCCGTGGCAATTAACGAAGTTAACGTTACGTTGCATGAGCTTCATTGCGATCCACGCAAGAGAGCTCCCGCTATACAAGATGAGTTGGAAAATCTGCCGTTATTTAAACTATGTCATATCAACAAATTTTTGTAAGAACGCTAGCCGATATTTTGCTAATCGATGATTGGCAAGTTGATGCAATGGTTGACCGAGTTTATTGGCTTATCGATTCAAAGCCTAATTGGGTGAAGCCCTTAGTCATAAAGCTCCATACTCACTTTAATAAAAATACTTCAGGTATAACAAAACAAGAAATTATTGATTTTGTTGTCCACAAATCAGAGTTCTCCATCCTTTGGCAACAACAGCGACATCAGCTTCGCATACGTCAATTTAACCTAAAACAAATACCTACATTAACCACGCTAAAATGTGATCTTCCATCATTACAAAATCTGAACACGTTATCTAGCTGGCTAGCTTTATCTCAGAATCAACTGGCGAACTATGCCAATAACTGGCGAGTAAATGATCCGGCCACTCAATCCTATCATCGGCATTATCACTACCATTGGATTAAAAAAAAGAACGGCCAAAAACGTTTGATTGAAGCACCCAAACAACGTATGGCAAATGTGCAGCGACAAATTTATTTAGGTCTTCTTAACCATATTCCATTACATAAATCATGTCATGGTTTTCGTAAACAGCATTCCTGCCTAAGCTATGCTGAGCCTCATACCGGAAAACATGTCGTAATTCATATGGATCTGGAAAATTTTTTCACCTCTATTCCAATACGGCGTGTTCACGCAATATTCACGGCTATCGGTTTATCTGAATCAGTTGCTCGTAGTTTGGCAGGTTTATGTTGTGAACAAACACCGAGAGAAGTTATTCTCCAAAATCCCCAATTAAACTGGCAACAGCAAAAACAATTAATGGCGTCACATCTCCCTCAAGGTAGTCCCAGCTCACCTGTTATTGCAAACTTGTGCGCCTACCGATTAGATTTACGACTTTCATCTTTAGCAGAAAAATTAGGCGGAACTTATACTCGTTATGCTGATGATTTAGCTTTTTCTGGCGATGTAATCTTTGCTAAACAAGCACGCCAATTAATCACTTTAGTGGCGCATATTGCAATCATCGAAGGTTTTTCAGTTAACCATCGAAAAACTAGAATTATGCACCAAGGTGTAAGCCAGAAATTAACGGGCATGACTTTAAATAAATTCGCCAATTTCCCCCGCAAAGATTACGACAAGCTAAAAGCCATTTTACATAACTGTGTTAAATTTGGACATCAATCCCAAAACAGAAATAAGCTGCCTAACTTTAAAAGTCATCTTCAAGGAAAAATAGCCTATGTTCGTAGCTTAAATCCGGAAAAAGCAGACAAGCTAGAAATGACTTTTAGTAAAATTAACTGGTGATGGTTATCGGAGAATAACTCCGATTTTCTGCTGATTCATTACTTTCATTAACAATAGCATAACCTACAACGGCAACAAGGCGATCATCACTAAAGAGTAATGGAATGCGATCTCGCTGCCACGGTGGAATAGCCCATTCTTGAAATAGGTGTTTAAGACTTTTATGATGGGATTGTTTGGGCAGTTGGATCTGCTCGCCCCCTTGTCTGAAGCGGATGGTTAGTCCAGCAGTAATAAATTCTTCTTTTAAACCCTGTCCATCTGTCTGTTGCCAACCTAGGGTAATGTAGTCGTTGATCTTCAAGTCGTCTGTACTATTGCATTCAATGATTTGAGCAGCATCGTGATCAGGTAACGATGGCATAAAATAGAGTTTGTCTTGAAAGCGTCTAATTTCTACATCAGCATAAGCCATCATCGGCATGCTATCTTTTTTTGCAAGGCAGACTTCATCAATAACACGTTGCAGTACCGCTGCCGACGGTAATGCTAATTCCTTTAATTCAATAAAATGACGAATTAGATTACGACATCGTGCGGGAGATAAAGCTAATAGTTTCGGAATAGATAAAAACTCCGATGAACTATCGCCACCAACTGCTGCTAAATCCTGCTCAGCTAGCGCCATTAATAATTCGCTTGCCTCAGCGCAATTTTCAGCACTTCGGCTAATTGTTTTAGCTACGCTTGGCCAACGTTTTTCTATTTCGGGCAATACCTTATGGCGGATATAATTACGATTCCATCGTGTTTCAACATTGCTGGGATCCTCAATCCATTGCAAGTTATGTTGTTGGGCATAGTCGAGAATATCATTTTGTTTTATAGTGAGAAAAGGTCGAATAACCGTTGTATCACCTAACTGAAATTGGCTTGCCATTGATGCCAAACCTTTAGGCCCTGCACCTCGAAATAGTTGTAATAACAAGGTTTCAGCTTGATCTTGTTGGTGTTGTGCAGTCAAGAGCACATCGTTTTCTGTTAAGTTTTGCTCAAAGGCGTTATACCGAGCTGTTCTAGCCGCCGCTTCTAAGCCTAGCTTATCAATGTCCGCTACATTCACTTTAACCGTTGTTAATTCAACACCAAGCTCAGCAGAAACCGAGATACAATGTTGCGTCCACTTTGGTGATTCAGGGTTAAGACCGTGGTCGATATGAATAGCCTGAATAGGTCTTAATTTAGCCTGTTCAGATGTAGCTAATAGATGCAATAAAACATGAGAATCAATGCCGCCGCTGTAGGCAATCCAAATCTGTTTGTTGTTAGCGAGAGAATAAATAGCCTCAATCGAAGCCTTTAAGTTCTGCAAGCGCATATCTCGCTCACTCCAATCTACTCCTCAAAGACACCATAGTTAAAGAGCTTTTGCTGGCGCTGTTCAAGCAACTTCTCAACTGGCAATGTTTCTAATTGCGTTAATTTTTCATCAATGGCAGTGGCTACACGTTTTGCCATTTCATCAATATCACGATGCGCACCACCCAATGGTTCGTCAATGACTTGGTCTACCAGTTCGAGTTCTGTTAGTCGTGTTGATGTTACACCTAATGTTTCAGCGGCATCGGGTGCTTTGTCTGCACTTTTCCACAGAATCGAAGCGCAACCCTCTGGCGAAATAACCGAATAGATACTGTATTGCAGCATCATCACATGATCAGCCACACCTACGGCTAATGCACCACCAGAGCCGCCCTCACCAATCACTGTGCTGATAATAGGTGTTTTCAATTGTGCCATTTCAAATAAGTTACGAGCAATCGCTTCACTTTGGCCGCGCTCTTCTGCACCGATGCCTGGGTAGGCACCAGGTGTGTCAATGAAAGTTATAACAGGCAAACCAAAGCGTTCTGCCATTTTCATAATACGTAATGCTTTACGATAACCTTCAGGACGCGGCATACCAAAATTGCGTGCTACTTTCTCTTTTGTATCGCGGCCTTTTTGATGACCAATCACCATCACGCTACGACCATTTAAGCGGCCGATACCCGTGATTAACGCTTTATCATCAGCATA
>JBJPGE010000034.1:0-16480 GCA_048595465.1 Methylophagaceae bacterium
GATTTAATTCAAATGACATTTGTGGGTGTAGATCTTGGTATACCGGCGCGATATCTCTCAATAAAGCAGTCAAATCAAATATTTCTAAAATGACATTATTAACGGATTGTTCTAGCCGGTTTGCCTCACTCATTCTCGCAATAATATTATTAAGTCGCTCACTACCTGAACGTGCCCTATCAATATAAATTTGACTGTTCTCGGGTGATTGTTCCAAATGTTCTAACGACGTTCTAATCACCGCTACCGGAGTCCGTAACTCATGTGTTAACCGTGACGACAAGGCTTCTAGATAATGCGTATATAAGCTTAAGCGTTCAAAAAGCTGCTCAAATCCTTGCCGTAACTCACCTAACTCATCATATTCTTCACGGTGCGCTAGCACGCCTGACACACGTCCCTCACCACTTACTACAGCAGAAACATCACGGTTTAATCGCCTAATTCTAAAAGAAAGGCGGCTAGCAAAACCGATGAGGACAATCAGAGCTAGAGCCGTCACCCATAAGCTAGTATTAAGTAAGGTTTTGACCGCTTTATTCTGTAGCCCCATAATAGTGTTGGTGTTTTTTTCTGCGACGATAGCACCTATCGTTATTCCATCGATCAAAATAGGTTGGGCGGCTACAATAACCGTTTGATCACTGCCCGTTACCTGTCGACGTTCTGTTTCTGCTTTGCCTGCAAGCGCTTTTTGAACGGCATCCCCCATAAAAACAGCCTGCTCGTGCCGCAATGATTCATCATCTGACACCGCCGTATCTAAAAACAAGTTATAAAAGAAATCAGCCAGTGAATCGAATGGTTGTTCGGCAATCAATACTTCGCCTTGGCCCGCACTAGCAAGTGTATTACGTTCATTATCAATCAACCAAATTCTGACTCCCTCCGTCGCCATTTCTGACAACACGCCAACTAACTGCGTGGAAGGCAATAGTAAATCTGCAAAAAGGTCACTATCTCGTGCATCTCCTATTCCTATGACTTGAGGTTCTGCTTTATTTTTATCAACGTCAATAACGGCCATTGCTATGGATGAATCAATCATTGCTTCAGGCAAGGCAAGTTCTAAGCGATAGCCATATGCTGATAACTGCCATGCTGCTTTAATACCGCTTTGTCGCCCAATGATCACTGGGTCAAGATAGCTTCCTATGTATTCAAAAGCATTAATCTGCCCTGGTGCACTTGCTGTTAACAAATAGCGACGAACACGTTGTTTGTTGTCCACTACCGCTAATACAACAGCATCGCCACCATGTCGATTTGAGCTCTGTGGATTTCGAAATACAATCGAATCATCAACCACATCTAATAGCATAATTAATGAACGTTGCTGTTTTGCCCATAAATAGCGTGCAGTCACATCTTGTGGATCAATTTTATGCCCATAGGATAATTGATTGGTCACTGGAAATGTTTGCATTAAGCCTTGGAGATCGGTCCATTCACTTTGGTAGCCATCAATAACCGTGGGGGTAGAAAGTGTCGATACTGCGATTCTTTGTGTACGTGTTGTATGGTCTAAGAGTTCAATTCGTTCAATTAAAGGATCAGAATATTGTGCAACTAAGATGGCACTGGCTTTAGCAATAGTTGCCATCGACTGTGCTTGTTGTTGCTGTAACAACTCTTCCATCGCTTGGATATAACGTACACCCAACCACGGTAAAAGTAATAAAACCAATGAAACCAGTAAAAGCTTACTTCGTAATTTTAATTTTATTGTCGGCCAAATACGCATTAATAGTCGTTATTTATGGAGGTTATGATTAAGCTTGCTCAATCCAGCGATATCCCAAGCCATATACTGTTTCAATTGCAGAAAAATCATCATCAACTGTTTGGAATTTTTTACGAATTCGTTTTATATGTGAACTAATAGTGTCTTCGTCAACGTAAATATTAGCCGCCTGCATAAGTTGTTCTCGTGTTTTAACGTGGCCCACAAAACGAACTAAGGCATGGACTAACCAAAACTCTGTAACAGTTAAAGCTACAGGCTTACTGCTAAAACTCACTGTCATCCTATCAGCATCTAATACTAAATCACCTTGGGTAATTAAATCTGCTGCTACGGCTGGCGTTTTCATTAATTCTAAGCGTCGAAACAAGGCTGCAATGCGCGCTTGAAGATGCGATAAACCAATATCTTTGGTTAAATAATCGTCTGCTCCAAGACGAAATCCCGATACGGTATCTAACTCATTATCACGTGCCGTAAGAAAAATAATCGGTAATGTTTCAGACATGGCTCTTAGATCCCGACATAGATCAAAACCACCTTCTGGCTCATCATTAAGCCCGATATCAATAATAGCCAATTCGGGCAAGCGTTCTTGAAAAGCCTCATAGGCTGCTTGCCTGTTTGCATACGTTGACACCTCATATCCTTGCCGCCTTAGTGCTTCAGCATAATTGTCTCTAATATCAGGCTCATCTTCAACAATTGCGATCCTACGCCCCATTATTTTCTCCCCTTGCCATATTTCTGCCTTATTTTATCGCCACATCGCCACGATCACTACGCATTGTTGCCACTTCACTGCGGTTAAATAGTCACCACTCGGCGCAGAAATGGAATTCAACACTTTCCTCTATTTTACAGTTCCATGTGTCATGGATGACCCGCTGAACCATTAATAACAATAGGATTCTATCATGTACACCAAAACACTATTATGTAGCTTACTTTTGATTGCCAGCCCAACTATTTTAGCAAATCCAGTTTACCAACAAGAAACTCCCAATCCATCACACAACGAAGTAACCGCAGGCAGTGTTGGCTTAGTTGCCGGCACTCTTATTGCGGGTCCATTCGGCGCTATTATTGGTGGCTCTTTAGGTGTAATGACGGGGCACCAACAAACCAAAACAGAAACTATAACAGAGCAGAAATATTTTATTACAGAACTAGAGCAAGAATTGGATGTTGTCAGTGCACAATTAGCACAATCTAAAATAGAGGTTTCTCAGCTAGAAAACAGTCAAAAACAAATACAAGATGAATTACAACATTATGGGGATGGTATGCAAGAGGTCATCCATAGCTATCAATTTGATATCTACTTTATGAGCAACGACAACGCAGTTCAGTCACATGCCCAACAAGGATTATTAAAGCTGGTTGAGTTATTAAAAAACAATCCGGATATTGAAGCGCGCATTGATGCTCATAGCGATTGGCGGGGTAGTGATGATGACAATTTCCAGTTAGCCCAAAAACGTCTTGATTCTATTGCGAACTATTTATCTACAAGAGGCGTTAACAACGTACAAATATTGACTACAAATTATGGCGAAAATGAAAATATGAATAAAGGTTCATGGGGCGAAGAGTTATTTTATGACCGTCGCGTCACTATTACATTAAGCGTTTTGGATCGCTAGTTAAAGTATGAGTCAGTATTGTTGAATACTGACTCATACCCATCATTTCAATCCAAATTAGTTTAATGAGGTAAAAACAGTTATGCTTAAGCATGATAAAGTATCTTTTCTGTAGAAAATTATCTAAACCTTATTTACTCGTTATGGAGCTAAAATAATGATTGATTACACCTACGATGAAAAACGTAATTTTGCCAGAATGAGCATAGATACACAGGTAACATATACCATTAAAGGCTCTTCTGATACGACTCATCATGGGACTAGCCATGATCTTAGTGCAACAGGGTTGTCAATGACAACGGATTATGAACTAACGGTGGGGGATGAAATAGAAATTGTAATGAATGCGGCTGACGATCGCCTCCCACCTTTTGTTGCTGATGGCAACGTACTGCGTGTTGTTAGTAACGATAATAAAACATTTGACATCTCAATTTCATTAACCGTTCAGTAAAATTCTAAATCCAATAACTTGATTTAGTCATCACCTTAGACATGAGGCCCATAACTAATTTAACTGGTTTTGGAAGTTCAGCTCCACCCGCCTCTAGCGCAATCGTGCCGTGACGAAGTTCATCAACTTTCATTTGTTCTAGGATCGCGCGGCTTTTTTGATCCTGCTCACTCAAAGTAGCTAAATGTTCATCCAAGTGTTGAACAACTTGTTTCTCTGTTTCCGCGACAAAACCCAAACTCCATTTATCACCTATTTTCCCCGCTATTGCACCGATAGCAAAAGAGCCGGCATACCATAATGGATTTAAAATACTCGTACGACCATTAAGTTCATCAATGCGCTGCTGACACCAAACTAAATGATCATTCTCTTCTATTGCGGCCTGTTCCATTGCATTCCTCACTTGAGGTAACTTAGCCGTTAGCGACTGCCCCTGATACAAGGCTTGTGCAGAAACTTCACCTGCATGATTTATTCGCATTAGTCGAGTTGAATATGCTTGCTCTTGTGGCGTTAAATCTTCAGTCTGTATT
The DNA here is from genome assembly GCA_048595465.1 of Methylophagaceae bacterium. Lineage (GTDB taxonomy): Bacteria > Pseudomonadota > Gammaproteobacteria > Nitrosococcales > Methylophagaceae. Next base: position 4,384 of record JBJPGE010000034.1, read on the forward strand.
TCTTGTCCAGGGATGGAACGAGCTGTAGTCTCTGGCCGACCAAGGAGTGTTTTAACCACTCTGTCGGTCTCGATAATTAGCTTATCTATTATAGTTGAATGATGAACTGTCACATTATATTCCTGCCTGAAGATGTACCCATTACATACATTCTACCTAATCATAAAAGTAAGCGATATAAAAAAGGCCTTTTAACTAGGCCTTTTCTTACTATCCAATGCACTATACATTCAATCAGTATTGGAGGCTTTATCAAAAAACTCTTTTAATGTCTTTGCCAATTCTTTTGGTTGAAATTTTGGTACATAAGCATCTGCACCAACATTTTTACCCATACTCATATTGGCCGCAGCTGTTAATGATGAATGCATAATAACCGGTAAGTTTTGCATTCGCGGATCGGCTTTAATTTTCTGAGTTAATACGTAACCATCCATTTCTGGCATTTCTACATCCGTCAATACAAGATCAATTTCACTTGTAATATCCAGCCCTTTTTCTTCACATTTTGTTGCTATATTTCTCAACATTTTCCATGCTTCAGCCCCATTTACTGCACTACGATACGTAACACCCAAGTGATCAAGTGCTTTAGTAATCTGCGTACGAGCAACCTTAGAATCATCAGCAAATAATATAGAGTGTGACCCTTCTAATTTCTCAACCTCATCCATAAGATGATCTTCTTCATAAAAACCACCAGCATCGGCCAAGATTTTTTCAACATCCATAATCATAACTAATCGTTTATCCGCCAATTCAGAAACAGCTGTAACAAAGCCTCCCATCCGTTTTGATAGCAATGGTGGTGGCGCTTTCACTTGTTCCCAATTTAAACGCTGAATAGTATCAACAGAGTTAACCAAAAATCCTTGTACATGCGTATTATATTCAGTGATCATCAGAATTTTAGGCTCATCATTTGATGTTAAATTACAAAATTTCTGCAAGTTAATAATGGGAACCATATCATCCCGTAGACTAACAAAGCCTTCTACCCCTTCCGGCATTTCTGGCGCACTAGTTATTTCAGGAATATTTAACACCTCTCGTACTTTGAAGACATTAATACCAAAAACTTCATCTCGACCTGTCTCGTCATTCGTTCCCAAGCTAAATAGCAAAACTTCTAGGTGATTGGTACCTGCCAGTTTCGTGCGTTCATCAATGGAATCAATAAGTGTAGCCATGTTAATATTCTCTATAATTCGTTAAATTTAATTCATCTTTGCCGCTTTTTCGGCAATTATTGCCTGCTACGCAACAAACCACTATTCATTAGGGCATTCTTTCATCAAGCACTTTAAAAGCTTGCAAAAAACACGCCGCATTCTACTGATAAACCAGAAAACATTAGGTTTTCGATAATTTAGGTATAGAATGGCAACTTAATACTAAATAAACACCGTTGAACATTATCTACGGTTTTCAAGACAAATAAAGACAATCATAACCATGGCCAAAAAGAAATCTAACGATCCTTATTCCAAACGCGAAGCGGATAAATATGACAATCCCATTCCCAGCCGCGAATTTATTTTAGAATTACTTAAACAGAACAACCGTCCTTTATCACGCCGTAGCATTTCAAAACTGCTCGGTATAAAAGGCGAAGAACAAACTGAAGCACTTCGTCGCCGTTTAAGAGCTATGGAGCGTGATGGCCAATTATTACGCAATCGTAAAAATGCCTATGGTGTCGTATCTAAAATGAACCTCGTCACTGGACGAGTGATGGGACATCCTGACGGTTATGGTTTTCTTATTCCCGATGAAGGCGGTGATGATTTATTTTTAAATGATCGCGAAATGCGCGTTGTACTACATGGCGATAAAGTCGTTGCCAGAATAACGGGAACAGATCGTCGAGGTCGTAAAGAAGGTGCAATTGTTGAAGTGATTCAACATGGCAATGAACGTATTGTTGGCCGTCTTATCTCTGATGGTGGTATGTTTTACTTAATACCCAACAATCGGCGCATTAGTCAGGACATTTTAATTCCACCTTCAGCATTGATGGCTGCTACAGAAGGTCAAATTGTTGAGATAGAAATAACCGAACATCCCAACAAGCATCGCTCTCCCTTAGGGAAGATAGTGAATGTATTAGGTGACCATATGGCCCCTGGGATGGAAATTGATATTGCCCTCCGTGCTTTTGACTTGCCTCATGTTTGGCCTATTGATGTTTTAAAACAAGCTGAAGGCTATGGTAAAGATATTCCAGAATCAGCTATTGCAGGTCGCTTAGACCTACGCGGCCTTCCTCTTGTCACTATTGACGGTGAGGATGCACGTGATTTTGATGATGCCGTCTATGCCGAGAAATTAAAATCAGGATCATGGAAACTATGGGTCGCCATTGCTGACGTCTCTTCTTATGTTGAGTCTAATTCAGCACTCGATAAAGAGGCACATCAACGTGGCACTTCCGTGTATTTTCCAAGCCAAGTTATCCCAATGTTACCTGAGGCATTATCAAATGGCTTATGCTCATTAAACCCTGAAGTCGATCGTCTCTGCATGGTGTGCGAAATGGTGATCAACACCGCTGGTGAAATTGAATCTTATCAATTTCATCAAGCCATTATGAATTCAAAAGCGCGACTAACTTATACTGATGTTGCCGCAATGTTGGTTGATAGCAACCAAGCACTACGCGAAAAATATAACGCTGTTATGCCTGGGTTGGAAACTATGTATGATTTATTCAAAGTCATGCTCACAACACGTGACCAACGTGGTGCTATTGATTTCGCTATGACCGAAACACAATTTATTTTTGATGATAATCGTAAACTAAAAGCCATCACACCACGTGAACGTAATGATGCACATCGTTTAATTGAAGAATTTATGGTCGCAGCCAATGTTGCTGCCGCGCGCTTCTTATTATCACACCAACTTCCTACTTTATTCCGTGTTCACGAAACGCCTTCTGAAGAAAAACTTTCAGGCTTACGTGATTTCTTGGGGGAATTAGGCTTATCAATAGGCGGAGGTAGCGAACCTACGCCCGCACACTATGCTGAGCTGTTAAACAAAGCTAAGCAGCGCCCTGATGCACATCTTATACAAACAGTAATGCTACGCAGCTTAAAACAAGCCGTTTATAGCCCTGATAATGCCGGCCACTTTGGTCTGGCGCTCGAGGCTTATGCTCATTTCACATCCCCTATCAGACGTTACCCAGATTTATTAGTTCATCGCGCTATTCGACATATTATTTCAAAGAACAAGAAGAGCTGGCCTTTATCACATGAAAATATGCTGCAATTGGGCGAACATTGCTCAATGACATCACGTCGTGCAGATGAAGCAACACGTGATGTGAGTGATTGGCTGAAATGTGAATTTATGCAAGATCGTGTGGGTGAAGTGCATGAGGGCATTATCAGTGGCGTGACGGGGTTTGGATTGTTTGTTGAATTAAGCGATATGTATATAGAAGGCTTAGTACACGTCACCTCTCTCAAAAATGACTATTACCAATTTGATTCCGGCGCTCATCGTCTAACCGGCGAACGATCAGGGAAAAGCTACCGCCTTGGCGATAAAATTCAGGTGAAAGTTGTTCGTGTCGACCTCGATGAGAAGAAAATTGATCTCGAGCAAGTCTAGGTTCAATCTAAATTAACATGAAAATCATCTATCAATAAGCTTATAGCCAAGTTACTTAGGTATAAATGCTTGACCTAAAAAATAAAGGACGTAGAATACACAGCTTAACTTTACAGGCACTTCATATAGCGCATGTAAATTGCAAAGGCAATGGTGAGTGTAGCTCAGTTGGTAGAGCCCCGGATTGTGATTCCGGTTGTCGTGGGTTCGAGCCCCATCATTCACCCCATTTCTTTTAAAACTATACGATCTTTTCCTTGCCTTGCAGCAAGGTCATCCGTATAATTTGCGTTCTTAAAGCCGGTGTAGCTCAGTTGGTAGAGCATCTGATTTGTAATCAGAGGGTCGTAAGTTCAAGTCTTATCTCCGGCTCCATATATGAAAAAGCCCTAGCATTTTATGTTAGGGCTTTTTTATTTTATACTCGCAGAAATCACTACATTAAAGGTGCAATCTAGCGACTACTTCATTACCACTTCCCTTATATTCTAGCTCATCAAAACTGAGTTTATTTGAAATTGCAATTCCTCGTCCATGGGGATCCATTAACCTTGTTGGGTCAAACTCCATATACTTTTCCCAATCAAATCCTGCGCCTTGATCTTTCACAGTAATTACAATCATAGTTTCTAATAACTGAAAGTGCACCGTTACAACTCTATCTTTGTACTCGGGCATATTCAGTCTTCGCTGTATTTCTTGGTTATGCGTTCCCTGCACAGTAAATGCTGTTTTTTCAGCATAATCAATCGCTAAATTACCGTGTTCTACTGCATTAACCATTAACTCAGTCAATCCGGTAATAACCTTGTGAGGTTCTGGGTAATTTTCGCTCAATAGTGACGCCAGTGCATGTGCTTGATGAATTGTTTTAAATTCAAACGTTCCGTCTTTCATTAAATCCAAACCAATTCTATTCTTAACCCTGTGTTTATAACTAAACTGGTGTTTAACAGCAGAATCTACAATGGTTACTAAAAGTTCTTTGTCTAAAGGTTTGCTAATATAATATTGTGCTCCAGCATCTATCTCTTCATCACCTTCTGTTAGTAAAATAACGGTGCAATGTAACTCTTCATGCTGCATTATTTTTTCAGTGAGTTCCACACCATCCATTTCAGGCATCACTTTATCTAATAAAATGACATCAAACTTATCGGGTTCATTACTTAACAATTCCCAAGCAGCAACACCACTATGAGCCATGCTTAATTGATAATCTTGGCCGTCTAATAAGTCAACAATAAGATCGATATTGCTTGACTCATCATCAACTATCAAAACATGTGATTTTGTATCCATTCAATAACCTTATATATTCATTGCCAAGCTAAATAGAAAAATTTCTAAGAATAGCTATCGCTTGTGTATTTAATTCTTCAGCTCTTTGCTGATTGTCTGACTCCGTATAACAGCGAAGTTCAGGCGCATTACCCGACGGGCGTAAATGCACTATATCATTAGTATCAAAGGTGATTCTTAAACCATCCGTTGTGTTTATCGTTTTAGCCTCGCCTGCCATCTTAAAATGGAATTGAATGGTCACTTTCTGTTCTTTCAAATCACCTTCTGTCAGTTTACTAATAATTTGTTGACTTAACAATGTGGAAAATTCCTTAATTCTATCGCTATGCGTATAACGCTGAGGCAAAGTCAGTAGTAATTCAGAAATCGTGAGTTGTTCTTGCTTAGCCAACAAAATAATCGCTAAAGGCACAATAACCGCATCACGTGTAGGCAGTGGCGATAAAACGTTGTCATTTTGTTTAAGTGGCGTTTGTTGTAAGAAACCACCATTGGCTTCGTAACCCACAACATGTTTACCGCCTCCTGTGGCTTCTTGCATGGCTTCAATAACGTAAGGCGAACCAATTTTTGTTCTAATTACATCATCAAAATAACCACTTTTTTCTACCGCTGAGTTACTGCTCACTGGCGTAACAACATTCTGTGCACCTAGATATTTTGCACATAAGATACCAGCTACATCGCCTCTCAGCCAATTACCTTTCTCATCACTGACAAGTGGCCTATCACCGTCACCATCTGTTGAAATAATGCAGTCAAATTTATACTGCTCACTCCATTGTTTTGCTAAAGCAATATCTTCAGGTCTAATGGCTTCAGTATCAACAGGCATAAATGTATCCGTGCGAGCCAGTGAAGTCACATTAGCGCCTAATCCTTGCAAAATTTGCTTTAAACAATCTCGTGAAACAGATGAATGTTCGTATAAACCAACATTCTTTCCTTGCAAACAATTTGTTGGTAGAAAATCAATAAATCGTAGAATATAATCAGATTTCGCATCTAGATCTTCTTCTGGCAAGCAATCTAATTGAATAAGGTTAGATTCTAAGAATAACTCATCAGAAATGGTGACATGCTGGGCTCTTATCCCCTCTTCGTCAGGCTTCAGAATTTCACCTAAGGGAGTATTAAATTTAATGCCATTTCTATCATCAGGTATATGGCTTCCGGTCACCATAATGGTGGGGATTGAATGCTTCAATCCATATAAAGCAATTGCTGGAGATGGAATGTTGCCAGCATTAATAGGTTCAAATCCCATGTCTAAACATGCGGCAGCCGCGGCATTCATTATTCTTGGTGTGCTTGAACGCAAATCACCCGCTATACCTACTTTTGATCCTAGAGCAATAATTTTATTTTGTTGAAGATATTGTAAAAAAGCAGTCACGTAACAAAAACAGACTTCATCTGTCATATCTGCAACCAAACCACGTACACCACTGGTACCAAAATTGACACCGCTACTTATCATTAAGTCACTGATGTTAATTTTGATAGCTACCATCCTCGATATGCTTGCACCATACTTGATTATCTAAGTACCACTGCACTGTCTTGCGAATACCACTGTCAAAGCTTTCCTGTGGTGTCCAGTCCAGTTCTTTTTCTATTTTGCTAGCATCAATTGCATATCTAACATCATGGCCGGCACGATCAGTCACAAAAGTAATTAGGTCTTGGTACTTATTGACGCCTTCTGGTTTATTCGGTGCTAACTCTTCAAGCAACTCACAAATCGTTTTGACCACTTCAATATTTTGTTTCTCATTATGGCCACCAATATTATAGGTTTCCGCTATTTCACCCGTTGTTGCGACAAGCACCAATGCACGAGCGTGATCTTCAACATATAACCAATCTCTTATTTGATTACCTTTACCATAAACAGGTAATGGTTTACCTTGCAGTGCATTTAAGATGACCAGTGGAATAAGTTTTTCAGGGAAATGAAACGGCCCATAATTATTCGAGCAATTAGTAATAAGCGTGGGTAAGTTAAAAGTACGTTGCCATGCTCGGACTAAATGATCTGAGCTAGCTTTACTAGCCGAATATGGCGAGCTGGGTGCATATGGTGTCATCTCAGTGAACAAATCATCCGTACCTTCAAGATCACCATACACCTCATCGGTTGAAATATGGTGAAAACGAAATGCGGCTTTTTTATCACTTTCTAATGCAACCCAATAATGCCGTGCTTGTTCTAACAAGTTATAGGTGCCCACTATATTGGTTTGGATAAATTCACCGGGGCCATCAATCGAACGATCAACGTGAGATTCCGCAGCAAGATGCATAATCATATCTGGCTGATGTTGTTCGAGAATACGTTTTATTTCTTGTGCATCACAAATATCAACTTGCTCAAAGGCATAGCGTTCATTGTCACTCACTGAAATCAGAGATTCTAAATTACCGGCATACGTTAATTTATCAACATTCACAACCTTATGAGCGGTGTCATTGATAAGATGCCTGATAACAGATGAGCCAATAAATCCAGCTCCGCCAGTGACTAAAATAGTTTTCATTGTGATTTTTCCTGTAATGCACTTACGCAGTGTTGTAATGAATCTTTCCAATACGGAATGGTTAAATCATAGCGCTGCTTAATTCTAGCTTTATTTAATAGGCTGTAATGAGGTCGAGTGGCAGGTGTTGGGTAATCTTTGGTTTCGATTGGGCTGACATCACACTCTATCCCACTCAACTCAAATATTGTTTTTGCAAAGTCGTACCAACTACATACTCCTTCATTACTATAGTGGACAAGTTCAGTCCTGAATTCTTGCTGAAATGTTTGATTTTGCACAATAGTCATTATCGCTTGAGCTAGATCGGTAGCATAAGTCGGCGTGCCTACTTGGTCAAAAATAATATTAAGTGAATCCCGATCATTCCCTAATTTCAGCATCGTTTTAACAAAGTTATTACCAAATTCAGAATACACCCAGCTCGTTCTAATAATAACGGCATTATTTGCCATAGTTTCTAATATGGCTTGTTCACCTTTGAGCTTTGTTAAACCGTAAACACCTTGTGGAGCAACATCATCTGTTTCGATATAAGGTCGGTATTGCTGGCCATTAAACACATAATCGGTTGAAATATGAATTAATTTAGCATGCTGTTTCTGGGCTGTCTCGGCTAATTGTTTAACCGCTAAATGATTTATTTTATCCGCAAGTTCAGGTTCTGATTCAGCTTTATCAACTGCCGTGTATGCAGCACAATTGATTATAAGATCAAACTGCTGCTGTTGAAAAAAAGTATTTATACTATCTGTATCGCTAAGATTAAGTTCTGCACGTGTAGCAAACACTATATTAGTGTAATCATATTGTTTTGCTATTTTCTTAAGTGATTGCCCTAATTGACCATTACTGCCCGTAACTAGAATAGTTCGAATACTAGTCATAGTAGTTCACATTATAATCAAAGCAGTCTTCTAATTCAGATAAGCTGGGTTGCTCAGTATCTTTGTCTGACAAGCTCAATGAATTATTATCTAATAACCAGTCAATATTGAGTTCGGCATCATCAAAAGCTAAGCCTCGATCACATTCTGGTGAATAATAATTATCGACTTTATAGGCAAAGGTCGCTGTTTCACTAAGCACTATAAAGCCATGTGCAAAACCACGTGGTACAAACATTTGTTTTTTGTTTTCTCCACTCAATTCAACAGCTACATGCTGACCAAATGTTGGGCTACCGACGCGAATATCAACAGCCACATCCAATACATTACCTTCAATCACTCGCACCAATTTACTTTGTGCATGTGGTGCTAATTGAAAGTGTAAGCCTCGTAGCACGCCTTTAGATGATTTGGATTCATTGTCTTGTACAAAATTAACCTTATAACCTAAAGCCTCTTCTAATTTATCATGTCGAAATGTCTCGATAAAATAACCGCGGTGATCACCATGAACCTTAGGTTCAATCACAAAAATATCAGAAATCGACTGTGCCATAAACTGCATGCTCAAATACCCTCTTCAGCACGTTTTAACAAATATTGGCCATATTGGTTTTTAGCTAAAGGTTGAGCCAAATCAATAAGCTGTTGTTTAGAGATGTAACCTTGTTCAAAGGCTATTTCTTCTAAACATGCCACTTTTAAACCTTGGCGCTTTTCAATCGTTTCAATAAATTGAGCCGCTTCTAATAAGCTTTCGTGAGTGCCCGTATCAAGCCAAGCATACCCTCGCCCCATTAATTCTACCTTCAAACGCTGCTCTGCAAGGTAGGCTTGGTTCACTGAGGTGATTTCTAATTCACCGCGGTCTGACGGTGTGATTTGTTTAGCTTTTTGAATGACATCATTAGGATAAAAGTAGAGTCCTGTGACAGCATAATTGCTTTTTGGCTGCTTAGGCTTTTCTTCTATGCTTATAACATTACCTGTATCGTCAAATTCAGCCACACCATATCGTTCTGGATCCGCAACACGATAGCCAAACACTGTGGCTTTATTTTCAGTTTGAGCATTTGTTACAGCCGTAGCCAATAACTCAGTCAAATCATTACCGTGATAAATATTGTCACCCAATACTAAACAGACATCATTATTACCGATAAAACCTTCACCTAAAATAAAAGCTTGGGCTAAACCATCTGGCGAAGGTTGCACAATATACTCGAAAGTCATTCCCAACTCTGACCCGTTACCTAATAAACGTTGAAAACTGCTTTGATCTTCAGGGGTGGTGATAATAAGCACTTCTGTAATCCCTGCTAGCATTAGGACTGACAAAGGATAATAAACCATCGGCTTATCGTAAATAGGCACCAATTGCTTCGATACACCCCTAGTAATTGGATAAAGCCGTGTACCGGAACCACCAGCCAATATAATACCTTTCATGCCCATCCTCTATGTAATTCTATCTAATAATACCAATATCTTGATTAGGTTCAACTATTCTTCTTTTCTAACTAAGCCCCATTTTTCTTCATGGGAACCGTATTCCCCAGGGTTAAAACAACATTTAACCCAAAGTAACCCAGCAACTTCTGTCACAACCGATTTTGCCCCTTCGCTTGTTCTCCACCATGTTTTTAAATCATACTTGTCTGGTTGTGATGCATAAATTCCAATATTGTCATCATCACGAAATGCCATTTTATACAAGGTATATGTTCTTCTAGCATGGACTCCTTGCGTGTAAATATCCATGGAAATAGGCCGTTTATTCTGGCTAAGTAACTCATCACGAACCATCACAGCACTCAGAAACGTTCGGTTTTGAGCTGAGGCGGGCGCTGGGATAACAATTAATTTTGTAACATCTAACCCCTGTGACAATAGAAAGTAAGCAGACTGTTCAGCATACGTTTTATGCTTTGGATTAATGTGCCTGAGGTCAGGCCCTCCTGTTGTAATCATGTATCGATAATCGTTCTCTTGAAACAAGCTTAACGCCTGCTTCAAACTCTGCTCATCCAGCCAACCTTCAACAACCAGATAATCACCTTGATTAGGTTTGTTTATGGCTAGATATAAAGCAATATTTTTAAGCCCAATCAAGCTAATAGTACTAGCCAGCAACAACAGTACTGCCACTACCCATATTTTAGGTAGCCAGATAACACTCTGTTTAAGAAACAGTGTGGGTTTCAACCTGAAATGCCTACGTAATATTTATAGCGATGTTAATAATTCATCCACTTTTTTGGATGTGGCTAAATCGTTTTGTTTTTCTGCTAACGATTTGGCTATATTTAAATACTTTTCTGCATCTAATTTATTACCTTGCTTTAAATATAAAGCGCCCAAATGATAATTGAACACCGCAATATCTGGTGACAATGACACCACGCGTTCAAGTACATTCTGTGCTTTTTCATAGTTACCCAAGAGTACATTTGTCCATGCATACGTATCTAAATAGAATGGCTGTGTCGCGGAGGAAAAACGTGCTGCTAAAGCTTGTGCCTTTTGCAAATTCTCTTCACTCCTAAATTGATCCGTTAACAAGCTTGCTAAGTTATTAATTGCCGGTTCAACATTTGGGTTTTTTTCTAAAATAGTTTCATATATTGACTTTGCCTTATCAAAGTCTCCGTGCTGCTCACTGGCTGATGCCATTTTCAGCATAAGCAATGTATTGTTTTCAGTATTATCTATTCCCAACTGATACGTTTCTATAGCTTTATCTTGTTTATTTTGAGCAAGATAAACAGATGCCAGTGTACTATAGCCACCTTGCCACTTAGGCTCAGATTCCAATCCTTTATTTAACGTTGAAATAGCCTTATCCCAGTCTTGACTTTGAATATATAGGTTTGCTAACACACCATAACTAGGTATCTGATCTGGATTTTTTTTGATGAATGCATTCAAATACTCCAATAGTTGTGGTTTTTGTTCTAGCTTAAGGTGACTGAAAGCTAATCCTTGTAATGCTCGCATTAGATTTGGGCTCTTATCTAAGGCTGCTTTATACTCTTGTATCGCTGTCTCATAATGTTCCTGCCCCTGTGAAATCCGGCCATTAAGGTATAAAGTTAATGCCGTATCTTCTTTATTAGATCGCAACGAATCAACTACTGCTTGCGTACCATCCCAATCTTTTTTCAAAATTTTGACTTGTGCTAATGCTTGTAATAAAGCTTCTTTATTTGTTGCTTTAGCCAATGCCGCTGTCAGCACTTCTTCTGTACGATCCAGATCCTTTGCTTTCATTAGATTATTGGCCACGAATAAAGCAGCCACACTGTTTCCTGGGTTTACAGCCAAAGCTTGACGAAAATTATCATCTGCCAGTTCTGTTGAACCACTATTCATATAAGCTTGAGCCAATAAAACTAGAGCCTGATCTGACTCAGGGTTGTTTCTTAATATTAACCGTAAATTGGTTACGGCTGCATCTACATTTTTATTGCTGATTTCAATTCTCGACATTAGTAATAATGCCGCTTCATCCTCTGGGGCAACCGCTAAAACTTCTTTTGCCTTTAGCTGTGCGGCCTCAATGTCACCCTGTTTAAGGTCATAGGCTGCCAACATCATTGTGGCTCTTCGTCCATAATTACCGTCACGATCTAAACTCGCAATCTGTTTTAAACCCGTAATTACCTCATCATCATGACCTAAATCTAACTGCAACTTAGCCTTAGCAAAATAAAGTTCATAATTATCTTTATCTTTTTGTAT